>JALYVS010000688.1 GCA_030853115.1 Actinomycetota bacterium | reverse complement strand
CGGACCGTGGGGGTTCCTGGCCGTAGCCCTGTCCGGGTTCGTCGCGGCGGCCGTCGCCGCGGCCGGACCGGGCCTGGCTTTGCGCAGGCTCGCGCCCCGTGGGCAGGCCCTCCGGCTGGCCACCACAGCGGCGGGCCTGGTGGCCGCGATCATGGTCGTCGCCGCCGTGGCCATCGTCGTCGCCGTCATCGGCCTGTGCCGGTGGGTCCCCAGCTTCGCCGGCTATCACGACGCTGCGGCGGTGCCCGGCGCATACCTGCTCCTGGTGGCGGCCGCCGCTATCGTCACCGCCGTCAGCGCGCTCCGCGGTACCCGCGCCGCGCTCATGCCTAGCTGAGCGTGCCCTCCCTCGTCTCCGGCGCCGCGACGCGGGCCGCGGTCAAGGTCGCCGCCGGGCTGGGCGTCGCCTGCGACGACCCCGTCGTGCTGGCCGACGGCGCCAACGTGGTCGTCCACCTGAGGCCGTCACCGGTGGTCGCGAAGGTCGCCGCGTCCACCGCCGCGGTCCGCGCGGACAACGCCCGGTGGCTCCAGCGTGAGCTCGACGTCGCCCAGTTCCTCGCCGCCGCGGGCGCCCCGGTGATGACGCCAAGCCCGGAGATGCCGGCCACCACCTACCACGGTGATGACCTGGTGATGTCGTTCTGGCGTCACCTGAGATCAGTGAGCGGCGCGCTGGCCGGCGAGGCCACCATCGGGTCGATGCTGCGCGACCTGCACGCCGCCTTGCGGTTGTATCCCGGTCCGCTTCCCGTCCTCGCGCCGCTCACCGACATTCCCGCCTTCCTGGCCCGGCCGCAGACCCGGCTCAGCCCGGAGCAGTCCGCCGCCCTGGCCGAGGCGCATACCCGGCTGACCGCCGAGCTCGGCCAGCTGCCGCCGCGGCTCCAGGCCCTGCACGGTGACGCCGGCCCGGGCAACCTGATGGACACCGGCGCCGGCTGGGTCTGGCACGACTTCGAGGACACCTGTGCCGGGCCGGTGGCCTGGGACCTGGCCGCGTCGACGGCAAGCCGGCGGCTGGACGGCCGGCGTGTCCTGGCCGCCTACGGCGAGCCCGTCGACCCGGCCCAGCTTGCCGTCTGCGAGCCACTGCGGCGGCTGCACCTCACCACCTGGTACGCCCTTTACGCCGAACGGCTCCCCGCTATGCGCCCGCGAGCAGCCGAACTCCTGGCCCAGTGGACCACGCGGGTGACGCCACCTTAGACAGCCGGTGAACTCCTCAGGCGGATCTTACGTTTCCATGAATATGCAGGTGAAGACGGCGGAATCAAGGTCCAGCCCGGCCGGCTCAGCCTCGGAGCCAGCGGGAAAGGCCCTGGCGCCGGGGCCAGCGGGAAAGGCCCTGGCGCCGGATCAGGCGGGGCGAACCCAGCGGCCGATCCGCCGCCTGGGCCGGCGACTTTACCTGCCGACCGTGGCGATGGCCGGCCTGGCCGCCTGGCTCAGCGGGCGGGGCTGGAACGTCCTGGCGCAATCCGGTGTCGGCCGTTCGGTTAATGCGGGCCGGTTCGAGCTGGCCGGGCCCGCGGTGCTCGGCTTCGTCCTGGTCCTCTGCGTGATCGAGCAGATCTGCCCCGCCCAGCGCCGCCGCCTGCTCGCCCGCGGCCACCTGCTCGACTTTTCCTACCTGCTGTTCTACGCCCTGCTGGTCGTCCCGCTGATCGTGCTGCTGGGAGCGGGCTTCGCGGGCCTGCTGGCCCGGCTCGAGCCCTGGCTGGTCCTGCCGCGGCTGCCCGGAGTGCCCCGCTGGTGTTTCGTGGTGCTGGCGGTGCTCGGCATCGACGCGGTGGACTGGCTCACCCACCTGGGCAATCACAAGATCTTCGCGCTGTGGCGCTGCACGCGGTGCACCATTCGCAGGAAGAGCTGAGCATCCTCACCACCTACCGCGCGCATCCGCTGGTGCACGTCAGCTTCCTGCTCTCCGCGGTGCCGATCCTGGCCGTCGGATCCAACACCGCGACTCCCGCCGTGGTGTTCACCGTGTATGCGTGCCTGGGCGCGCTGCCCCATGCGAACGTGGGCTGGACTTATGGCCCGATGGGCCGGATCCTGGTCAGCCCGGCCTACCACCGGGCGCACCACGCCTGCGCCGGGCGCATCGACGTCAACCTCGGCACGGTTTTCCCGGTCTGGGACGTCCTCTCGCGGCGGGCGGTCTTTCCCGCCCGCGGTGCGGGCCGGCCCGTCATCGCGACGGGCCTGGCCGGGCGGCCGGTCCCGGTCGAGCAACACGGGCGGCTGGGGCGCACGATGCTCAGCCAGCTCGCCGAACCCTTCACCCGGACGGAGCCGCAGTGACCACGATGCAGAGCACTCGCCAGCA
>JALYVS010000240.1 GCA_030853115.1 Actinomycetota bacterium | reverse complement strand
GAGCTCATCGGAACCCCGATCCCGCTCACCTTGAAGTAGTCAGAACACTCCCAGGCCAGCCCGGCAAAACAGCAGGTCAGACCCAGAACCGCCTACCCTATAGGCCGTAACTTCGGCTTAGGCGGCGTCGGCCACCGCCTGCGCGACCTGCGAGACGCCGCCCTCGGCAGGCTCCAGCGCGAGGCGCAGCACCTCGCGCACGTCGCCCACCGTGCGCACGTCGAGCTTCTCGAGCACCTCGGCCGGAACATCGTCCAGGTCTGGCTCGTTCCGCTGCGGGATCAGCACCATGGACATCCCGGCGCGGTGCGCGGCCAGCAGCTTCTGCTTGACGCCGCCGATCGGCAGCACCCGCCCGGTCAGGGACACCTCACCGGTCATCGCCACATCAGCCCGCACGGGGCGGCCGGAGAGCAGCGACGCCAGCGCGGTCGTCATCGTGACACCCGCGCTCGGGCCGTCCTTGGGCACCGCGCCGGCCGGCACGTGCACGTGCACACCGCGGTCCTTCAGCTCGCTGACCGGAAGGCCGAGCTCGTCACCGTGCGAGCGCAGGTAGGACAGCGCGATCCGGGCTGATTCCTTCATCACGTCACCGAGCTGGCCGGTTAGCGTGACTCCGGTCTCCCCGGTTTCGCGGCCCGCCAGGGACGCCTCGATGAACAGCACGTCCCCGCCCGCGCCGGTCACCGCGAGCCCGGTCGCCACGCCGGGCACGGCGGTCCTGCGGTCAGGCCCGGCCAGGCTCGTCTCCGGCGTGAACCGGGGGCGGCCCAGGTAGTCGCGCAGCTCGGCCGCGCCGACCGTGATGGGCAGCGTGGTTTCCTCCAGAGCCACCCGGGCCGCGACCTTACGCAGGACGCGCGCGACGGACCGCTCCAGCGATCGCACCCCCGCCTCCCGGGTGTACTCGGCCGCGATCAGCCGCAGTGCGTCCTCGCCGACCAGCACCTCCTCGGCGTTCAGGCCGGCCTTGGACAGCTGCCTGGGCAGCAGGTGATCGCGGGCGATGAGGACCTTCTCGTCCTCGGTGTACCCGTCGAGCTGGACCAGCTCCATCCGGTCGAGCAGCGGGCCGGGAATCGAGTCGAGCACGTTCGCGGTGGCTAGGAACACCACGTCGGACAGGTCGAGCTCGACCTCGAGGTAGTGGTCGCGGAACGTGTGGTTCTGCGCCGGGTCCAGCACTTCGAGCAGCGCCGACGCGGGGTCGCCGCGGTAATCGGCGCCGATCTTGTCCACCTCGTCGAGCAGCACGACCGGGTTCATCGAACCCGCTTCGCGGATGGCGCGGACGATCCGGCCAGGCAGCGCGCCGACGTAGGTGCGCCGGTGCCCGCGGATTTCCGCCTCGTCCCGGACTCCGCCCAGGGAGACCCGGACGAACTTACGGTCCATGGCCCTGGCCACTGACTCGCCCAGCGAGGTCTTGCCCACGCCGGGCGGCCCGACGAGCGCGAGCACGGCACCGGAGCGGCGGCCGCCGACGATCCCCAGGCCGCGGTCCGCGCGGCGCTTGCGCACCGCGAGATACTCGATGATGCGTTCCTTGACGTCATCCAGCCCGGTGTGGTCCTCATCCAGGACACGCCGCGCATCGGAGATGTCGTAAGCGTCCTCGGTCCGCGTGTTCCAAGGAATCTCCAGGACAGTGTCCAGCCAGGTCCGGATCCAGCCCGTCTCGGGAGAGGCGTCCGGCGTCCGTTCGAGCTTGCCGACTTCCTTCAGCGCAGCGTCCCTGACCGCTTCCGGCAGGCTGGCGGCTTCCACCCGCGCCCGGTAGTCATCTTCCTCGGTCGCGGAGTCACCGTTCAGGCCGGCGAGTTCCTTCCGCACGGCCGCGAGCTGCTGGCGCAGCAGGAATTCCTTCTGCTGCTTCTCCATGCCCTCGGAAACGTCCTTGCGGATGGACTCGGCCACCTCCAGCTCCGCCAGGTGTTCCTTGGTCCAGCCGATAACGAGCTCCAGCCGCTCCACCAGATCCGCGGTCTCGAGCAGCTGCAGCTTCTGCACCGAGGTGAGGTAGCTGGCGTATCCGGCCCGGTCCGCGATGGCGGACGCGTCGTCGAGCTGCTGGATCATGTCGATGACTTGCCACGCGCCGCGCTGCTGCAAGATCCCGGTCACCAGGGACTTGTACTGCCTGGCCAGTTCGTCGGCCCGGGAGCCGACGCTGGTCTCCTCGACCACGGTGCCCTCGACCCACAGCGCCGCGCCGGGGCCGGTGGTACCCGAGCCGATCTTAACCCGGGCGGTGCCGCGGAGCACGGCGCCAGGCTGGCCGCCGGGAAGACGCCCGACCTGCTCAATCTCCGCCAGCGTGCCGAAACCGGCCAGGCCGCGGTCGGGCAGCCGGGGCACGAGCAGCACCCGTGCCTTAACTTCTGAACGCACGCCGGGAACCTGACGGGACGGCAGCCGGGCCGCATCGATCGCGGCACTAACTTCTGCTTGTGATGTCTCTAGCGGCACCACCATCCCCGGCAGCACCACCTCGTCGTCTAGCGGCAGCACCGGCAGCGTGAGTGTGTCACTCATTGATGGCCTCCAAAGCTTGAGTCATACTCACTCAAGAAAGAAGAGCCCGCCGAAATTTCCCCGTGGCGTTCGCCCGGAGCGATCAGCCCCCCGCCGACGTAGGGACGACGTGGGCATGGATGCGCCACCGTACCCCGGAAAATGTGCAGGATGCGCCATCCATACGTTCGATTTACCCTCCTGGCCTGCGCCAACCCGGCAACCGGCGGCCAGCTCGGACGAGCGGACGCTCAGCGCGCCAGGGACCGATAACCTTGGACGGTGCCAATGAGCTCAGCTGAGGGCAAGTCGTGGATCAAAGACCGGATCAGCTCACTCGCGCTGGCCGCTCCGCTCACCATCGTGGACGTGGGGCCAGGGGTCGGGACGTACGCGAAGCTGCTGGCCGGCCCGGCCGTGACGCGCATGATCGGCATCGAGGTCTGGGAGCCGTACGTCCATACCTACCGCCTGCGCGATTACTACGACGAGCTCATCATCGGTGACGTGCGAACCGTGCCCGTCCCGGCAGCGGACGTCGTCATTCTCGGCGATGTCGCGGAGCACATGAGTGCCGGCGAGGCCGCGGACGTGTGGGCTAAGTGCGCCCGGGCCGCGCGGCGCGCGGTCTACCTGTCCATCCCCATCGTGCATTACCCGCAGCAGTCGATCGAGGAAAACCCGTACGAGGTGCACGTCGAGGAAGACTGGAACCACGAGAAGGTGATGGCCCATTTCGCCGGCATCGGGGCGTCCTGGGTGGGCGATGAGGTCGGAGTGTACGAACGGCGCACGGACCGGGCCTAGCTCGCCGAGGCGTCCCGCTACAGGCTGGGCAGCAGCCGTTCCAGTGACGCGGTGTCCAGTGTCTTCGCCGCGGGCTGGTCTCGTCGCCCGAACAGGTACGCCGATAGCGGCTCGTAACCGGGGCCGGCCGCCGGAGCGTGCCGGCGCGAGCGGTTGCGCGCCCGGGACGACTCCACCGTGACCGGGCCGGCGTACACGGTGCCGTACTTGTCGGCCAGTGCACACAACTGAGGGAGACCGGCCAGGTCAACGGCTGCGCTCAGGCTGACGACGGAGCTCGCGCGGGCCCAGACGTCCGGCGGCGGGTCACCGTCGCGGATGCGCGGGTCGGCCAGCTCACTCGCGATGCCAGGAGTAGTCCACACCCAGCAGTCGACCCCCGCCGCGAAAGCCGAACGCGCTACCGCCAGCAGCTCGTGCTGGTTCAGCTGCCGCGCGAAGACCAGCACGGACGGATAGGGGAACCACTGGCCGCGGCCGCGGGCCTCGGGATCGGGGAGCAACCGGGCCAAGGTGACGGTCTCGGCGTTCTTGGCGCCCGCCTCATGCGGCCGGCCGGCCCAGTCAGCCCCGTCGTGCCAGGCCACCGCCTGCCGCACGTGCGCGAAGACCGCCCCGGCGACGTAGCCGCGGTGGGCCAGCTCCCAGTCTTCTCCGCCGTAACCCAGGAAGCGCTCGTCGAATCCGCCCAGCTCCTCGAACAGGGATCTGCTGATACCCAGCACCGCGCTGATGAGGTAGCGGTAAGAGCGCCGGTCCACCTGCCGCAGGTGCTGCGAACGCTGGTACGCCTCGCGAAGCCAGAGCGGCTCTGGCAGCTCCGCGGGGCGCTTCCCCCCCGCGAACCACCCGCGCACGTCATCAGGCATCCATCCGGCGAGCTGAGCGTGACGGCGGCGTCCTACGGTGACCGTGTCCGCGCAGACGGCCGGCAACCGGGAGAGCCGGCGGACATAGTCCGGTTCGGGCACGGTGTCCGCATCCAGGAACAGCAGCACGTCACCCCCGGCGGCGGCCGCGCCGAGGTTCCGCGCCGCGGCGGCCCGGAACCCGCGGTCCGGCTGACGGACCACCCGCACGTCGCAGGAGCCCGCGGCGCTCACCTCCGGAGGCTGAGCGGATCCGTCGTCCGCCACCACGATCTCCAGCCGTCCCTGCGGATAGCGCTGCTGGCCGAGGGCGGCCAGCACGAGGTCTAGCCGGGATTGTTCCTGGTAGTACGGGATGACGACGCTGACCTGAGGCCGCCCCCTGGGACGGCGGCGCGCGAGCAGGTCCCAGCGGTTGCCCGGCACCGCGACCAGCCCGGTCCCGACGACGACGGGCCGCGGCGGACGGCAGCTGGCCAGGTGCTCGCGGTAGACGCCGATGACCGACTCGATCGTGACGTCGTCGCCTACGCACCCCGTAAACCAGGTCAGGGACGGATCGGCGAGGGCCTGCGTCACCGCGGCGGCTAGGGCCGCGGGATCATCTGGGTCGTAGAGCCAGACATGACCAGGGCGGTCCCGGTCCAGCTCCCGGCCGAGCGGGCTGTCGGGCATCAGCACCCGGCGTCCGTGCGCGTTCCAGGTATTGACGGAGGCCGATGCGGTCACCCGGCGATTCGGCGCGACCGGAACGGCCGCGGCCGCGAGTGTCCCGGCCAGCTCGTCGTCAGGCACGTAGCCTGTCATCTGCCACGAGATCCCGCGCCGGGCGGCGCGAGCCGCATAGACGGCCGGCAGATCCTGGTGACCGCGGGCGGGCTGCCCGATCGCGAGGACCCCGGCGGCATCGGGGGTCCGGCCGGGCCGGGGGACGGCGTCGATGACGGCCTCGTAACCTCGGTCTGGGTACAGGAAACCGAGGACGGCGACCTGCGCCGGGCCGCGGGGGACCGGCGGACGGCCTGATCCGGTGTCGCCAGCCGGCGGCCGGGGATGAACCGGCAGCGCAGCGAGGCGGAGCGAATGTGCGTCCGGGCAGCTGCCGGATATCAGCGCCAGCTCCACCTGACTGCTCACGACGATGCCGCGGGCCAGCGTCATGACCTGCCGGTAACCGGCGCGGCGGCGCAGCTGCAGCGGACTTTCGTCATACGGGATGTCGTGCAAGGTCAGCGACAGGCACGCCCCGGCGCCGCGGACTTCGGCGGCCAGCTCGGACATCGCCGCCACGGCTTCCTCGATGGTGTCGCCGAATATCCTGTCGGTGAACCCCACGTGGACCACTTCGGCTCCGGCGAGCTGGGCCCGGTGCACTTCGCGCGCGGTCTCGGCCCGGATCCATGGATGTCCGCAGGCGGTCGCGATGAGCTGGCTGTGCGCCACCACCCCATGCCGGTCCGGGCCGACCACCAGATGCAGGATCACGGCCGCGCGACGACCTCGTCCCGGCTCCCGATGGGGACGATTGGCCTACACATCCTCGATGTGCCCGCTGACGACGGCTGCGGCTCGGCTGGCGCCGCGGCCGTCGCTCCACTGCGACCACCCGCTGCCGCCTCGCCGCGAGGCTCCGGCCAGTAGCTGGTCCCACTGGCTAGAAGCTGGCCAGCGCAGGCAGGTTTGCGCGATCTCGGCCCGTCGCAGCGCCCGCGAGCTGCAGACCTGCTCGTCGAAAGGGCGCGGCTGCGGCAAGATCAGCGCCGCCCGGCGCGACGCGGCGACCTCGGCGAGCGCGTTCTGTCCCCCGTGGGTGACCACCACGTCGCTGGCCTGCAGCCGCTGCCACACGTCGTCGACCCAGGGGGCGCCCTGGCCGCCGACGACCGCCCAGCTCCACGTCGGGGTCTGGCGCTGAGCCTCGGCCAGGGCGCGGGAGTCGACGCCTGACCCCCCCGCGCCGAACAAGACCAGTACCTGCCGGTTGCCCGGCGGGGGGGCGGGCAGCTCGCCGTCGAAGCGGGAAAAAGCACCGACATAGCTGCATTTACCGTCGAATTGCCGGAGGTGCGCGGGCCGGTACACCTGCTCTGACCATGGCGCCAGGATGTGGCTGGCGAGCCGGTAACCAAGCAGGTGCGGCTCGTCGTGGCGGGCGCCCGGCTGCGCGACGACCACGGTGGGCGTGCCCAGGACCCGGCACAGCACCGTGACCTCGACCGACACGTCGACCACGATCAGCCGCGGCCGGCTGCCGGTCAGCCACCGGGCGATCTGCTCCATCCGCCGGCTGTAGCCCGCGCAGTGCAGCGGCGCGAAGTGCAGCGCGCCCCCGGCGTCCTGGTCAGGACACGAACGGCCGGCCTCGTCCCGGGCCAGTTCGATCCATTCACCGAACGGCCCGATATCTTCCGGCCGCGGTATCGACGACAGCACCGTCACGGGCTCGGGCAGCCTGCGAGCGATTTCTCTCGCCCGGGACAGGTGCCCGAGTCCGTGGTGGTGAACGTAGTAGCCGATCACGCGGCGTGCACCGCACGCGCCTGGGCACCACCGGCGAATGGCAGCCGGACCGGTGACGGCGCCAGCATGATCAAGGCAGCCTGCAGATGATGACAACTCCCGCTCAAGTTGGTGATCGTGCCTCAACCCATAGGCATCGCCAGACGACTGTATCCACCCGGTTTCAGCGCGGGCTCACCGGTGCCGCCGAACGCCGTTACCGGGCTGCCTGTCATCCCCGGCGGCCGGCGGCCGCGCACCGCTCGGCACGGCATTACCCGCCGGTGAGCAGAACGTGCAGGTGGCGCGGGCCATGCACACCCTCGACCCGGATCAGCTCGATGTCGCTGGTGGCGGAGGGACCCGAGATGAGGGTGTGCGGACGAGCCGGATCGAGCCTGGCGAACGCGTCGGCCAGGTCGGCGGCGACCTGGCCGGCCCGGACCACCACCAGGTGGAAGTCGGGCATCAGGGTCAGCACCCGGCGGCCCTGCCCGGGACCGTGGTCCAAGATGATCGTGCCCGTCTCGGCGATGGCCACCGCGCAGCCGGTGATCACACCCGCCATCTGGTCGAGTCCGGCCGCGGAAAGCGGCGGCTCGTCCCGCGCCAGCTCGATAACCGGAGGCAGCGCGGACAGCCATCCGGGCGGCAGCCCCGCGGGCACCACGAAAGGAGCGGGCGCGACCTCGGCCCGCGCGGACAGCGCGCGGGCGACGGCGGAGGGCAGGTCCGGTTCGGACACGCGCTCGACCACCGCCCGGTAGTCGGCGACCCGCTCGGCGAACAAATCCGCCATGTCCCCGGAGCCAGCGTCGTCCCCGGAGCCAGCGTCGTGGTGCGCACGCAGGTACTCACGGGGCAGCGCGGCGTAGACGGCGTCCACGTCCGCTCGGACCGGGGCGGTGCTGGTGGCGGCGCGGATGCGGGCCAGGATCTGGTCCCGCGCGGTCGGGCCGGCGGTCACCGGCCCGGTCCCCTGGTCCGTGCCCACCAGGCGCGGAACGACTCCGGCGGCGGAGCCGGGGCATCGCGTGTCTGCGTCCAGCCCCCCAGCGGCGGTGGCAGCCTCCTGATCACGCCGCGCCGGGCGACCAGCTTGCTGCCCCGGGCCGCGGCGCGCTGGGCCGCGGCAAGCAGTCGCGGCGAGCGGAGGACCCGGCCGGACAGTCCGAACACCGTCCGTTCGGGAGAAAAATGCTTCTCACGCTTGGCGTCGACGACCTTGCTGCGCAGGTACACCAGCGCCTCGGGAATGTTGATCGCGACCGGGCAGACGTCGTAGCAGGCGCCGCACAAGGTGGACGCGAACGGCAGCGACGCGTCGATCGGGGACGTGACGCCGCGCAGCAGCGGGGAGATGATCGCGCCGATCGGGCCTGGGTACGGCGAGCCGTAGGCGTGACCGCCGGTCCGTTCGTAGACCGGGCATACGTTCAGGCAGGCCGAGCACTTGATGCAGCGCAGCGCCTGCCGTCCGGTGTGATCGGCGAGGGCGGAGGTCCGGCCGTTGTCGAGCAGGACGAGATGAAAGTCCTGCGGGCCGTCCCCGGGGGTGACCCCGGTCCAGGTCGAGGTGTACGGGTTCATCCGCTCGGCCGTGGACGACCGGGGCAGCAGGGCCAGGAACACCTCGAGGTCCCGCCAGGACGGCAGGATCTTCTCGATCCCCACCACCGAGATCAGCGTCCGCGGCAGCGTCAGGCACATCCGGCCGTTACCTTCGGACTCCACCACGACCAGCGACCCGGTCTCGGCGATCGCGAAGTTCGCGCCGGAAATGCCGACCTTCGCGGACAGGAACGCCTGGCGCAGGTGAGCCCGGGCGGCCGCGGCGAGCATGGCCGGGTCGTCGGTCAGGCCGGCCGGCGCGTCCGGCATCTCGCGGCGGAAGATCTCCCTGATTTCCGAACGGTTCCGGTGTATCGCTGGCACCAGGATGTGACTGGGCCGGTCGTGGCCGAGCTGGACGATGAGCTCAGCCAGGTCGGTTTCCAGCGCGGCGATGCCGTCGGCGGCCAGCGCCTCGTTCAGGCCGGTTTCCTGGGTCACCATCGACTTCACCTTGACCACCTGGTCCGCGTCCGCGGCCCGGACCAGGCCGGCCACGATCGCGTTCGCCTGCGTCGCGTCCTGGGCCCAGTGGACGTGGCCGCCGGCCCGGGTGACGTTCTGCTCCAGCCGGAGCAGGTAGGTGTCCAGGTTGGCCAGGGTGTGGTCCTTGATCGCCTTGGCGGCGGCCCGGAGTTCTGGCCAGTCGTCCAGTTCGGCGACCGCGCCGGCCCGCTTCGCCCGGATCGTGTGGGTGGCGTGCGTCAGGTTACGGCGCAGCTGCGAATCGGCCACCGCGGTGGCGGCCGCGGCCGGGAAGGACGGCATGCCGAGGTACGTCGGCATGTCCGGATGCGGCGCGGTCATGCTGGTGCCACCGCGGGTCCGGCCGCAGCCGCGGGTC
>JALYVS010000687.1 GCA_030853115.1 Actinomycetota bacterium | reverse complement strand
GCCTGGTGGCGGCGATCACCGGCGCCGACAGCGGCGTGCTGACCACTGCGGCCAGCGCGTTCAGGCCCCTCACCAGCAGCGACTTCCCCTGGATCTTCGTGTGCCCGAACTTCGCGCCCTGCTTGCGGTGCCCGTAAACCCGTTTCTGCATCGAGTCGATGTCAATGAACGCGAGCACGTCCGCGCCAGGCAGCAGCGGCGCCTGCCCGGCCAGCGCGACCAGGAACTCCCGGCCCGCCTTCTCCAGCTGGCTCACGTTTCCCCAGGTATAGCAGCGCAGGTGCGAGCCCAGTGTGGACGGCGCGCGGATGCCGCCGAACAGGACATCCATGGCGCCGTGCCGCAGCAGGCCCATGTCATCGATGCTGTCTGCCCCGGCGGCCATCCCGGCGACCAGGCACGGCACCTTCACTGCGGCGTTGACGCCGCAGTCGCCGCCCGGCGCGACATGCTCCCCGACCAGATCCGCCAGGCCGGCGCGCTTCGCGAGGGCCATCACGGGGACAAGGCCGGCGTGCGACACGAGATTCGGGTCGTCGAACGATGCGTGCGTCTTCGCCAGGCTATGCAACAATCGCACTTAACGGGTGTCCTCTCGAACCGGGTACTGGAAGCGTCAGATACTCCCATTATCCCAGTTCAGAGGGCACCTTTTACGTTAACACGCCCGAAAAACCCTAAATTGGCCGGTGGATCGAGGCTGAGGTCGCTCGCTGGGCAGGAGATCTCGACTGCCACGGGGCGGCCGAACCGGGTCCTGCGGCTTGATGGCGAGCAGGTGATCGCTGGTCGCGGGGGACGATTACGGAGAAGCGCCCTTCCTTCTCTGTGACCTTGTCCGGCGTGATCGCCTGCCAGAGTGCCTGGCGTTCCTCGTTGACCAGCACGACGATGACCGGGAGCGAGTTCCCGAGCCAGTACGCGAGGTGGTCGTCATCGGAGGAGAACACCCAACCCTGATCGCACTTGCGCCGGCACTGTTGCATTAAGCCATCGCATGATCATCCGCCAAGAAGATTTCCTGCGTGCTCACGCTCCGTAACCGTTGAGCGCTTGCCAGGCCCTGTTTCTAACCCGTCTGATATCTCAGCAGTGGGCCCTGGCAGGAAGATTTAGGTCTCATGATCACATAATCGCACGGGCCGGACGGACGCGCAGGGACATGCACGCTCACCTCAGCCACCATCGTCAAGCCGGACACATGACGTCGGCGACCCGCAGCAGTAGACGTAGCCGCTCCGCGTCCACGCCCGGCATCGGGTCGTCCGGTCCGGCCAGCTCGACCGCGCCTTCGGCCGAGGCCCACTCCCAGCCCGACCGGACCACGACCGTGGCGTACGGCCGGGCCCTGAGGTTTGGCCACCCGGTGCGCGTCGCCCCGGCTGACCAGGCCGACGACCTGCGCGCCGGTGACCGGATGCGGGAGCACGCCCGCGTTCACCACCGGCGACTGGATCGTCCGTCCGGCCGCAGCGTGGACACCACGCATAGCCCGTGATCGCCGGCCACCAGCCGGGCGAATTCCTCGAGTCCGCTCACCCGCCGAAGCCTGGCGCGACCGCCGCGCCCGGCGGGATTTCTTGATCGGGAAGACTTGCAGCCGGCGGCGTCAGTGTTTCGGCGTCGTTGTTCGTCCTTGGTGATGACAACACTGGGAGGAACGGATGGCGAGTGACCGGCGGGTGGCCCGGCTGGAGGAGTTCCTGGCCGAGCGCGGCGAGCCGCTGCTGCACGCGGCGATCTTGCTCACCGGCAGCAGGGAGGCGGGCGAGGACCTGCTGCAGACAGCGCTGGAGCGGACCTGGCGGCGCCTGCCCACGATCGACGGCGACCCGGAGGGGTACGTGCGCCGGGCCCTGTACAACCTGGCCGCCGACGGCTGGCGCCGTCGGGGCAGGTGGCGGGCCAGGCTGGCGCTGCTGCGCGGCGCTCACGACCAGATCGAGCCCGACCGCAGCGCGCAGGTCGACCAGCGCGATGAGCTGGTCCGGCTGCTGCTCCGGCTGCCGCCGAGACAGCGCGCCGCGATCGTGCTCCGCTACTGGGAGGACCTGACCGAGGCCGAGGCCGCCGAGGTCCTTGGCTGCTCGCCCAGCACGGTCAGCTCGTCGGTCGCACGCGGCCTGCGCCGACTCCGCGAGCTCAGCGGCCCCTCGCCGGCCGCCGCCATCCAGCTAACACAACACGAAGGGACGGCACGGTCATGAACGCTGAACTTGAGGACCGGCTCCAGGCGGAGATGCGGCACGCCACCGCCGGAGCGCGGGTCCCGCCCGACCTGGCCCGCCGCGCTTGGCGGAACCGGCGGCGGCGAGTCACGACCCGCGCTGCGGC
>JALYVS010000239.1 GCA_030853115.1 Actinomycetota bacterium | reverse complement strand
GGTGGGCAGCGTGGGCGAGGCGCGCGCGTTCGCCGCGCAGACCGGGTTCCCGCTCATCCTCAAGCCGCGCAGCGGGGCCGGCGCGTCGGGCACGGTGCGAGTCGACGACGAGGCGGCGCTCGAGCGGGCCCTCGGCACATTCGCCGGGCAAGGCGGCGGCGGCCCGGGCGTCGACTCGATCGCCGTCGAGGAGTTCATCGAGGGGCACGAGGGGTTCTACGACACGATCACGGTGAACGGGCAGGTGGCGATGGACTTTGTCTCGCACTACTTCCCGAATGTGCTGGAGGCGATGCGGACCCGGTGGATCTCACCGCAGTTCGTCGCCACCAACCGGGTCGATACCGCGGCTGAGTACGCCGAGCTGCGCGACATGGGAGCGCGGGTCGTCACCGCGCTCGGAATCGAGACTTCGGCGACGCACATGGAGTGGTTCTTCGGGCCCAGGGGGCTGAAGTTCTCCGAGATCGGCTGCCGGCCGCCGGGCGTGGGCGCCTGGGACCTGTACTCGGCCGGCAACGAGATCGACCTGTACCGCGAGTGGGCCAACGCGATCGTTTCCGGCGGCGTGGCCGCGGCGCCGTCCCGCCGGTACGCCAGCGGGATCGTGGCGCTGCGGCCGGACCGGGACGGCCACATCACCGGCTACAGCGGGGTCGACGAGCTACAGCGGCAGTACGGCGAGTGGGTTATCGACGCCACCTTGCCGTCGCCGGGCACCGCCACCCAGGGGGTGGAGGCCGGTTACATGGCCAACGCGTACGTGCGGATGCGACACCCCGACTACGACACGCTACGCGGCATGCTCGACGCGGTGGGCCGCACACTGCGCGTCTACGCATCATGAAGGTCATCCTGCTGGGCCCGCAGCGCAAGCCCACGCTGGACGCGGTGGTGCGCTCGCTGGACCTGGCCGGGCCGGTCGCGACGATCACCGCCGGGTGGCAGGAACGGGAGTCCGACGACGCCGAGCTGAGCGCGCTGCTCGGCGGCCGCGGCGTCAACCTCGGGCTGTACGGGCGCTGGCTCGAGGTGCAGGACGGCGATCCTGCCTACGCCGCCGCCGAGCGGCGGCTGGCCGACGAGCTAGCTGAGTGGCAAGACATCTACCTGGTGCGGCTCGATAACGCGTTGCGGTCGGTTTACGCGTTGCAGCGCCGCCCGGCCGGCCGGCTCCGGGCTGAGGCGGTCGAGGAGGCCGTGGCCGCGGTGCGCGAACTCGACGCGGCGCACCTGCGCCGGGTCAACGGGGTCCGCGGCGAGTTCTTCGCCGACCTGCGCCCGCACGAGCGACCGGTGATCGCCCGGCACCGCGCCCTGGTGGCGGAGATCCTCGCCGGGACGGCCGCGCTGGTCATCGCGGGCGGCCACGTGGGCGTGCTGGCCGATGTACTGCACCTATTCAACGTGGCGCCGGTCCTGGGTTCGGGGGCGCCGGGTGCGGGAGCGCCGGGCACCGGGACGCCGGTGATCGCCTGGTCGGCGGGGGCGATGGCGCTGACGGACCGGATCGTGCTGTTCGGTGACCGCTCACCGCAGGGACCCGGTCACCCCGAGGTGTGCGGGGCCGGTCTCAGCGTGCTCCGCGACGTCGTGCTGCTGCCGCACGCCCGGGCCCGGCTGCTGCTCGACGACACGGCGCGGATGGCGGTGTTCGCCCGGAGGTTTTCACCGGGCCGCTGCGTACTGCTGGCAAGCGGCGCCCGGATCGAGCTCGACACGAGCGGGGGCTGGCCGGCCGGGACCCGGGTGCTGGGCGCGGACGGGCACGTCAGCGCGCTGGAGGCGGCATGACCACCGTGGCCCGGCCGGCGGTCAGCCGGAAGCTCGCCATCAACCGGCTGCGCGACCGCGGGCCGCTGGAGGCGGCCGCGATCGACCGCTTCCTGGCGCGGCACGAGATCCCGATCGTCGAGGGCGCCCGGTGCACGTTCCTGTACCGGGGCGAGGCCGACGAGGTGTTCCTCATCCACCGGATCTTCGGGCTACCCGATCACCTCCCGCTGCGGCGGCTGCGCGGCACCGACCTGTGGTACGTCTTCCTCGAGCTGCCCGAGGGCTCCCGGGTCGAATACCAGCTGGAGGTGGCGCGCGGCGGCCAGCGTGAACGGATCAACGACCCGCTCAACGCCAAGCTGGCCCGCAGCCCGATGGGCAGCTCCTCGGTCTGCTACGCGTCCGGGCACGAGATACCCGACTGGACGGTCTTCGATCCGGACGCGCGAGCCGGGACGCTGGTGGACCTGGTGGTGCCGAGCCGGGCGCTGCGCCGCGACACCCCGGTCACCGTGTACCTGCCGGCCCGGTTCCGGCGCACGGGCCGGTACCCGCTGCTGATCGTGCACGACGGCGCGGACTACCTGCGGTACGCGGAGGCCACGACGGTCCTGGACAACCTCATCCACCGCCTCGACGTGGCACCGGTCGTGGTGGCCTTCGTGTACCCGGGCGACCGGCTGGCCGAATACGCCAACTCGGCGGCGCACGCCCGCTACCTGACCGCCGAGCTGCTGCCCCGGCTCGAGGAGGAGCTGCCGCTGGCCGGCACGCCGTCCGGCCGGGCGCTGCTGGGCTCGAGCTTCGGCGCGGTGGCCGCGCTGTCCACCGCGTACCGGTATCCCGAGGTGTACGGGTCGCTGCTGTTGCAGTCCGGTTCGTTCGTCTTCACCGACATCGGTCATGACCACGGCGGCGGCCCGCCGTTCGACCCGGTGGTGCGGTTCGTCAACCGGTACCGGGCGGCGCCGCGGCGGGTCGCCGACCGGATGTTCGTCAGCTGCGGCGTCTACGAGCCGCTGATCGTGCCGAACCGGTCGATGGTGCCAGTGTTCGAGGCGGCCGGGATGGCCGTTCGTTATGTCGAGGCCAGGGACGGGCACAGCTGGGAAAACTGGCGTGACCGGCTGAGAGAAGGACTGTCGTGGATATTTCCGGGACCGCAGAAATACGTCTATGAGTGACGAGGGCAAGGTGGCGGAGCGGTGGTACTCCGGCCGGCTGGAGCAGGACGTCACGGTGGTGCGGTGGGGGACGGTCGGCACGCCGGTGCTGGTGTTCCCGTCGGCGGGCGGTGACGCCTGGGAGATCGAGCGCAACGGCCTGGTCGACGCGTGCGGTCCGCTGCTGGCGCAGGGCCGGGTCAAGCTGTACTCGGTGGACAGCGTGGCCGGGCGGGAGATGACGACGAAGACGAGCCCGGTGGAGCACCGGATGTGGCTGCTCAACCAGTTCCACGAGTGCGTCCGGTGGGAAGTGGTGCCGGCCATCCACGCCGACCTGGGCGGCCAGGCCATCGACGTGATCACCAGCGGCGCCTCGATCGGCGCGTTCAACGCGGTGGCCGTGCTGTGCCGCTACCCGGACGTGTTCGGCGCGGCCATCGGGATGAGCGGCAGCTACCGGATCGAGCGGTTCTACGATGAAGCCTGGACCCAGGACCTGTACTACGCCGCACCGCTGCAGTTCCTGCCGGGCCTCGGCGGCTCGCAGCTGGACCGGCTCCGGCAGCGGTGGGTGGTGCTCGCCTCCGGGGAAGGGGAGTGGGAAGACGTCGGGGAGTCCTGGCGGATGGCCGAGGCTCTCGGCGCCCGGGGCGTTCCCAACCGGGTGGACAACTGGGGTCCGGACTGGGACCACCAGTGGCCCACCTGGCGTCAGATGCTGCCCCAGTACCTGCGCGAGCTCACCTGAGCGGCGCGGAGGTGATATCCGGCTGGTTTTCAGGCTAGCCGGGTGACCTCGACGGTTACCTTCAGGGCACTGGTCGGGGCGCCGTGGTAGATGCCCTTGAGCGGGGGGATGTCGGCGTAGTCCCGGCCCCGCGCCACCACCACGTGCCGTTCGCGCACCGCGGCGCCGCTGGTCGGATCGAGCGGCCGCCAGGAGCCGGCCCAGTACTCGACCCAGGCGTGGCTCTCCCCCACCAGGGTCTGCCCCGGCTCGGCCGACGGGTCGGCGTGCAGGTAGCCGGACACGTACCTGGCGGGCAGCCCGGCCTCGCGCAGCAGCGCCACGGTGACGTGCGCCATGTCCTGGCAGACGCCCTGGCCCCGTTCCCATGCCTCCTGGGCGTTGGTCCGCACTCCGGTGGCGCCGGCCATATAGCTGACCTGCGCGCGGACCCGCGCGGCGATGTCGGTGGCCGCCTCGGCGGGATCCGCGCCGCGCACCGCCTCCTGCACCGCGACCGCGACGTCGGGCGCCACCGTGGTCAGCGGGGTCGGTAGCAAGAACTCGAGCAGCCGGCCCCGGGCGGTCCGAGCCCGCAGCTCGTCCCAGGACAGCGGGCCGGCGGCCGCTGGGCCCGCCCCGTCAAGCCCCTGGCCGGTCTCCACCGTGGCCTGGGACTTGACGGTGAGCGACTCGTGCGGTTCGGTGATGTCGAACACGCTGACGTACGTGCCCCAGTAATCACAGTAGGTCCAGACCGGGACGCCCGGGCCGGCCGACACCCGGCTTTCCAGCGTGACCTGAGCGGGCAGCGTCAGCGGCGTCATCCGGGCCTCGTTGAACGATGTCCGGACCGGCGCCGAATAACTCACCTGGGTGGTATGCGCCACCCGGAGCCGCCAGCCCACCCTCAGCCGTCCCTCTCCCACAGGACCGGTGCCTCGTACTGGAAGTACCGCCTGGTGATCGCGTCACACGCCTCCACGCAGGCCTCCTGCAACTGGCCGAGCAGGTCGGGCAGCTCCTCGGGCAGCTGGGCCGGGTCGGCGTACTCCAGCCGGGTCCGCAGCTGGCCCACCGGGCGCCGGGCCGGGTCGTCCATGCCCATCCGGACCGGGCCTGGATTCAGCGCCATCAGGCATTCCTCCGCGGTCACCAGCGAATGCAGCACGGACCGCGGGAACAGCCGGTCCAGCAGCAGGAACTCGGCCACCCGGCTGGGCTCCGCGGCCCAGCCGTGGGTCCGGATGAACGACTCGTACGCGCCGCACGCGTGCAGCAGCAGCGGCCAGCTGAGCTCCTGCGGGCCGGGCAGCCGGGCCAGCAGTAGCCGGGCCGTCATGTCGGCCCGTTCCAGCGACCGGCCGAGCACCAGGAACTGCCAGGCGTCGTCGTGGCTCATGGTCGATTCGGCCAGGCCGAAGAACAGCGCCGCCCGTTCCCTGATGAACCGGAAGAACACGTGCGGCCCGAGCCGTTCGGCGGCCCGGCGCTGACCGGTCAGCCCGTGGCCGGCCACGTTCAGGCACTCCCACATCTCACTGGAAATCACCTCGCGGATACCGCGGGCTCCGGCCCGCGCCGCGAGCACCGAACCGGAAATCGCGCTCGGGCTGGCCGTGTCGTAGGCCAGGCGGAACAACGCCGTCCCGACATCAGGCTCGGCGTCCGGCCCGGACTTGACCCCGAGGATGCCGAACAGCGGGCCGCAGTCCTCCCCCGAACCCGACCCGTGATCCCCCGAATCACCGAGCAGCCGGTGCACGTAGACGTCGACGAGCCGGGCGGTGTCGTCGGCCCGCTCGACGTAGCGGCCGGTCCAGAACAGCGTCTCCGCCATCCGGCTGAGCAGCTCCTCGTTCACTGGTCAGGTCCGCTCTGCCGTTCGATGGCCGCGGCCAGCGCCGCGGTCGACCGGGGCGTCAGCAGCGGGAAGGCCGCGGCGGGCGCCGCCGGCTCCGCCGATCGCGGGCCGACCAGCACCCAGGTGTCCTTCGAGCCGCCGCCCTGGCTGGAGTTGACCTTCAGCTCCCCTTCGGGCAGCGCGACCCGAGTCAGGCCGCCGGGCAGCAGCCACACGTCATCGCCGTCGTTGACGGCGAACGGCCGCAGGTCGATGTGCCGCGGTGCGAGGCCCTCGCCGATCAGCACCGGCGAGGTGGACAACGCGACCGGCCGTTGAGCCATCCAGCCGCGCGGATCCGCCCGCAGCTGCTCCGTGAGCACCGCCAGCTCGGCCGCCGTGGCCTGCGGGCCGATCACGATGCCGCTGCCGCCGGCCCCGTCCACCGGCTTGATCACCAGCTCGTCCAGGCAACCCAGCGCCCAGTCGAGCACGTCGGCATCGTCGAGCCGGTAGGACTCCACGTTGTCGAGCAACGGCTCCTCGGACAGGTAATACCGGATGAGGTCGGGAATGTAGGTGTAGACGAGCTTGTCGTCGGCGACCCCGTTGCCCACCGCGTTGGCGATGGTGACGTGGCCCGCCCGGGCGGCGTTGATCACGCCAGGGCAGCCGACCACCGAGTCCGGCCGGAAGTGCAACGGGTCGAGGAAGTCGTCGTCGACCCGCCGGTAGATAACGTCGACCGGGCGCCGCCCCCGGGTGGTGTGCACGTAGACCCGGTTACGGGAGCAGAACAGGTCCCGCCCCTCCACCAGCTCCACGCCCATCAGCCGGGCCAGCAGGGTGTGCTCGAAGTAGGCAGCGTTGTGCACGCCCGGGGTCAGCACGACCACGCACGGATCCGCGGTCTCGCGCGGCGCGGCGGCACGCAGCGCGGCCAGCAGCCGGGACGGGTACTCATCCACCCGGTGCACGCTCTGCTCAGCGAACAGGGCGGGGAACGTCCTGGTCATGGCCAGCCGGTTCTCGATCACGTAGCTCACGCCGGACGGCACCCTGACGTTGTCCTCCAGGACCCGGAACCGGCCTTGCTCGTCACGGATGAGATCGATGCCCGCGACGTGCACCCGGACACCGTTCGGCGGGGTGAAGTCGGCGACTTCCCGCCGGAAGCGGGGTGAGGTGTAGACCAGGCTCCACGGCATCACGCCGTCGTCGAAAACCCGGCCCGCCCCGTACACGTCGGCCAGGAACGCCTCCAGGGCTCGCACCCGCTGGCGCACACCGCGGGACACCAGGTCCCACTCCACCGCGTCGATGACCCGCGGGATCAGGTCGAGCGGGAAGGGCCGCTCTTCCCCGGCGAAGTCGTAGGTGACCCCGCGGTCGGTGAACACCCGGGCGAGCTGGTCGGCGCGGTACCGCAACTCGGCGGGATCCATCGGCTGCAGCACCGACACCAGCGCGTCATAAGGCGTGCGAGGTTTGCCGGGAGCCGCGAACATTTCGTCCCAGGCCTGGGCGAGCCGGTAGCCATCGAAAATGTCCGCCACACACGAAGCGTAGACACAAGATGTGTACCGCGCATCTCGGGGGTGTTTCCGAATGTTTCCCGGAGGGTTCCAGGGGCGCCGCCGGGGCGGGGTGGGGCGGGACGCGAGTGGTTAGGAGAAGCGGGCGATCTGGCGCATCTTGTTCATCGCGTCCAGGGCGGCGACCTTGTAGGCCTCGGCCAGGGTCGGGTAGTTGAACACCGCGTCGACGAGATAATCGATGGTGCCGCCGCAGCCCATCACCGCCTGGCCGATGTGCACTAGCTCGGTGGCGCCGGTGCCGAACACGTGCACGCCGAGCAGCTTGCGGGTATCGAGGCAGACCAGGAGCTTCAGCACGCCGTAGGAGTCACCGATGATCTGGCCGCGGGCCAGCTCCCGGTAGCGGGAGACGCCGACCTCGAACGGCACGCTGTCCTTGGTCAGCTGCTCCTCAGTCCGCCCCACGAAGCTGATCTCGGGAATGCTATAGATGCCGATCGGATGCAGTTCGCTGACCTCGTGCAGCGGCTCCCCGCAGGCGTGGTGCGCCGCGATCCGGCCCTGCTCCATCGAGGTGGCCGCCAGCGCGGGAAACCCGATCACGTCACCGACCGCGTAGATGTTCGGAACGGACGTCTGGAAGACCTCGTCCACCACGATCCGGCCGCGCTTATCGGCGGTCAGCCCGGCCGCGTCGAGGTTGAGGTTGTCGCTCACTCCCTGCCGCCCGGCCGAGTACATGACCGTGTCGGCGGGAATCTTCTTGCCGCTGGCCAGCGTGGCGATCGCGCCATCCGGCCGGGCCTGCACCGACGAGACGGTCTCGCCGAACCGGAACGTGACCGCGAGATCGCGCAGGTGATACTTGAGCGCCTCGATCACCTCGACGTCGCAGAACTCCAGCATCCGGTCACGCTGCTCGACCACCGTGACCTTGGTGCCCAGGGCGGCGAACATGGATGCGTATTCGATCCCGATCACGCCGGCACCCGCGACCACCATTGAGCGGGGCACCTGCTCGAGGTGGGCAATCCCGTCGGAATCGATCACCGTGCGGTCATCGAACTCGACGCTAGGCGGGCGGGCCGGCCGGGTGCCAGTGGCGATCACGACCTTGTCGGCCGTAACCCGGCGGATCCGCCCGTCGCCGTCGTCAACGTCCACCGTGTGCGGATCGGCGAAACTGCCGGTGCCGGTCAGGATCGTAACCCGGTTGCGGGTCAGCTGGCTGCGCACCACGTCCATCTCGCGGCCGACCACGTGGCTGGTGCGGGCGGCCAGATCGCCGACCGTGATCTCGTCCTTGACCCGGTAGCTCTGCCCGTACATCTCCCGCTGATCCAGGCCGGTCAGGTACAGGATCGCCTCACGCAGGGTTTTGGACGGGATGGTGCCGGTGTTCAGGCAGACGCCGCCGATCATGTTCTTGCGCTCGACGATCGCCACCCGCCGCTCGAGCTTCGCCGCGGCGATGGCGGCCTTCTGGCCGCCTGGCCCCGAGCCGATCACCAGCACATCGAAGTCGTACACATCCTCTAGTGTGACGACCGGGCGCCGTCATGAGAACCCCCGCGGCGCGGGAACCCAGGGGCGCCGGTACCTATGCTGAAGGGATGCGCCTGGTCTCCCTGCTGCCCTCGGCGACCGAGATCGTCTACGCCCTCGGCCTGGGCGACGATCTGGCCGGGGTCACCTTCGAGTGCGACGAACCGCCCGCCGCCCGCGCGGAGAAGACCATCGTGGTGGGCGGACTGGACACCAGCGGGATGACCCCGGGCGACATCGACCGCTACGTCCGCGGTCAGCTGGCCTCCGGCGAGGACTTGTACACACTGCACGCCCGGGCGCTGGCTGAGCTGGCCCCCGACCTGATCTTGACCCAAGACCTATGCCGGGTCTGCGCGCTGCCGTCCGGCCACGTCACCGACGCGCTGACCTACCTGGGCTGCCACGCGGACGTGCTCACCCTGGATCCGCATTCACTGGACGACGTGCTCGACTCGGTCCTGCAGGTCGGGCAGCGGGCCGGAGCGGCCGAGCGGGCGGCCGCGCTGGTCGGTGAGCTGCGCGGCCGGCTCGACGCGGTCGCGGCCAGCGTGGCCGGGTTGGGC
>JALYVS010000686.1 GCA_030853115.1 Actinomycetota bacterium | reverse complement strand
AAGGCCGCTCATCTGCCGGAGCGCACCGGACTCCAGGTGCGCCCGATAGCTCACGCCTGGGTGCGCCGCAGCCGGATGTAGTCCTCAAGGAGCATCCCGCCGCCAGTCCCGGTCAGCGCTGCCTCCTGTGCCTCATAGAAGCCGGGCCGGTTCGTGGCGATCACCATCCCGCTCCAGAGCCGCAACATACGCCGGAGATCCCCCCATCCGGCAGGATCTTGCGCATCGTCCAGGGCTTTCCGGTAGGCGGCGAGGAAGTTCGCGCGCTCCCGGTCGGGCAGTTCCCGGAGGATCCGCTGTGGGTCCAGCGGATCCTCGTGATACTCAGCGGGCTGGGCGCTCATGGCGTCATGGTACGGCCCGGTGCTCGGCGGATGCCACCACCGCCACCTGGCCATTCGCGAGTCCACCGGCCCGTCCGTCCCTGACCTGCCGTAGACCCGCAGAAATGACGCCGCCACCAGCTCATCGATGAAGCGGGGGGACCGGAACGACCACGTGTCCCGCGCCGAACGATCCGGTCGCCAGCGCCTCCAGGCACCGAGCCTGCAACGCGAAGCCGAGATCCACCGACTCGATCGAATTACCCAGCGGCCGCGACCCCGCCAGGCTGACCATGTGGCCGTCGGTCAGCAGGCGGAAGCGGCGCCCGTCCGCCAGATCGAAGGTCGCGATCCCGTCGGCCACCTCGCGCCGCTTCACCACCATGGCGCTGCCGGCGATCTGGTCCACGGCGATCTCCCGCGGGGAATGCCCGGCGTTCATCAGCACCAAGCCATCCTTGAGCAAGCCCAGGTCTTTCTCGGTGATTACCGCCTCGGCCCCGGTAACCGTGATCACGATGTCGGCATCGCGCAGCGCGTCGTCGCGGCTGGGCACGGCGAAGCCGTCCAGGCTGGCCTCGAGTCGCGCGCCCGAGTCGATCTCGACGACCGAGACCGATGCGTACGCGTTGCAGAAGTTCGCCGCGACGCCCTTCCCGCACGCGCCGTAACCGAAAACGGCGACTCTGCGGCGTTGGTCATCTGGTTCGTGATGCGGATGTAGGACTCCAGCACGCTCTGGCCGACGGCGTGCCGGTTCTCGGCGAACTGCTTGATCGGGCTGTCGTTGATGACCAGGATGGGCACCCGGGCTGATCCGCGAGCGGCCGCAGCTGCATCCGCCCCGACGTGGTCTCCTCGGTGCCGCCCAGCCGGCCCGGATAAGGTCAGGCGAGGTAGTGCGCAAACATGTCGCCGCCGTTGTCGAGCAGCAGGTCCGGCCGGGCCGCCACGACCTGCCGCAGGTCCTGATCGTGCACCGTCGAGTCGGTGGTGGCGTTCCCGATCACCTCGACGCCGTGCGAGCGCAGGTAGGCGACGGTGTCCGCTTGGGTACTGGACAGGTTGCCGGTAGAGATGACCCGTGCGCCGCCCCTGCACCAGGGTCAGCAGCAGGGCTACGGTCTTCGGTTCCAGGTAGATACCGGTGCCGATCGCCAGCCCGGCGAACGGCCGGGTCCGGGCGAACTGGGCCGCAATGGCGTTGAGCAGCCGGCAATTTGCCCCGCACCCTGATCGGGATCAGCTGCTTGCCGGCCAGGTCCCCGCCCATAATCAGCACGTCAGCGCCGTAGAACTTGCCGGCGTTGACGAGCTTGCGGAAGCACTTCACCGAACCGTGGATGTCCGATACGAAGAAGATCTTCAACCGGCCCCCTCATGCTGGGCGATAGATCAGCTGACGCTGTGCTCCCGCCCGGCATTGGCCGATGGCACCAAAGCAGCCGTACCAGAGAAAGTGACGGCGGGAATGATCTGGTCAAGCGCTTGACTCAAGGGATTTTGTCGAGCTGAACACCGGCCGCCCTCCGGGCTTCTCCCGCACCGGCTCAGGCCGTAGTGCTGCTGTCCGTAGCCGACGACAGATTTTCCGAACGGACCTGGGTGCCACGTGGCCCTGTGACAAGTCAGGCGCCGCTCCGTGATCGCATCCCAAATGTCACCGCGCTGTCTACGATGTCACCGTGAGTACAGCTCCCGCCGATGTGAACACAGCCCAGGCAGAGGCTCGATGACTCGTGATGAGCTGCTGGGACGCCTGGCTGCATTACGGCAGGCGCGAGTCGGTCAGGTCAGGGTGCCGCATAAGCCGCTTCTGCTGTTGTGGCTGTTCGGCCAGTTCGCCGCGAGCGGTAGCAGTGCCGCCAGCTACCAGGAAGCAGAAGAACCCGTCAGCCAGTTGATCAACGATTTCGGTCCACCTGTGGTCAGCCGGGCTGCCGCCCGGCAGCGGGCAGCGATGCCGTTCGTCCACCTGGAACGCGAGCTCTGGGATCTGCGCGACGCGACAGGACAGGA
>JALYVS010000238.1 GCA_030853115.1 Actinomycetota bacterium | reverse complement strand
GGCCGGATGGGCTCGGAGCTCTGGTGGCGGGCTCGGTCCGCCCGGTGATCCCGGCCGCGGCCACGCTGGCCACGCTGGCAGGAGCGGTCGCGGCGGTAGCGGTCTCCGCGACAGTCGTCGCCGGACACCTGGGCTGGACGCTTCCGCTGGCCGTCATCGCTGGCCTGGCCGCGGCCTTCGTCCTGCAGCGGCACGCGGTGCGCCGACTGGGCGGGATCACCGGTGACGTCCTCGGCGCGCTGGCCGAGGTGGCGACGACCGTTGCGCTGGTGGTGGCCGCCATGGGGCCGCCAGCCTGACGGTGCGCCGCGGCAGGGTATCTGGGCGGCCAGGCGACGCGGTCCGGCGGTCAGGCCAGCCGGATCCGCGGATCGGCGACGGTCAGCGCGACGTCGGCCACGAGGTTGCCCAGGACGGTGAGCACCGCACCGATCAGCGTGTACGCGAGAAGCACCGGGTAATCCTCGTTCGTCAGGCTGCTGTAGAACAGCAGCCCCAGACCGTCATAGTTGAAGACGTACTCCGCGACGAGATTGCCCGCCAGCAGCGCCGGGATCGACAGCCCGATCAGCGTGATCATCGGCAGGCAGGCGTTACGGACCAGGTGCCGGACCAGCACGAGCCGCTCGGGCAGTCCCTTGGCCCGTGCGGTCTTGATGTAGTCCTGAGCCATTGTCTCCATCGCCGCCGACCGCATGTACCTGGAATAACCGGCCAGGATGAGCAAGGTCACGCAGATAATCGGCAACGTCATGTCATGCCAGTCACCGATAATCGTGATCAGCGAGTTGGACTGGCTGGCCTCGAAGCCGAAGATAGTGAAGGTCAGCGCGAACACCTGGATCGCGATCAGGTAGAGCAGGAAGTCCGGCATGGCGTAGGTGGTAAAGGCTGCGGCCGTGGCGACGCTGTCGCCGACGGTGTTCCGCCTGACCGCCTGGTAGATCCCGAGCGGGATCGCGATCAAGATAGCGAGCACCAAGGAGGCACCGGACAAATACGCGCTGCGCGTCCACCGCTCGCCGAACAGCGCCGCCACACCCTGGTTCAGCTTGTAGGAGTACCCCAGGTCGCCGTGGAGCGCCGCGACCAGATAGTGCCAGTACTGCACGATCACCGGGGCGTCGAAGCCGTTCGCCCGGTTCCACTCCTTGATCCCCTCCGGTGACGCCTTGGACCCGAGGACCACGATGGCGGGCGAGGGAAAGACGAGGTGCAGCAAGGCGAAGACGAAGATGGAGATGCCGATCAGGATCACCACCGAGGTCCCCAGCCGCCGGATCAGGTAAGCCGCCACCCGTCACCCTCCCGAATCTCCCGGCCGGCCCTGGGACTGGACAGCCGTGCCTCATTCTGGTCTATCAGCCGAAGATCAAGAACTTCTACACCACCATGTTTCAATTGAGAAAAGGACGGCACATCGGACGCCCGCCGGATCAGATGATCGCCCAGCCCAGCTCCGCAGGAAACTCGGCGATCCGTCGCAGGCTGGTGCTCGACGGCTCGCCGAAGGCACGTGCGGAGGTCTCGCTGAGCCGTAACCGGGTTCCCGGGCACACGGCGAAAGCACTCTGGTTCTTGTCCGGCGTTACCGAAGAATGCGTCACGGCGCCGTGATTTCGGCGATAAAGCCTGCCTATCAAGGCTGAAGGCGGGCCCCGCGGGACCCGCCTTCCGTGAAACACATCAGGGCCCGACGGCGCGGGCCAGGGAGGCTGTGCCCTGCTATGACCTTGCGATCACAGAAGGGCACAGCGTCCCGAAAAGTCGTGGTACCGAAGTCACGTGAGGAAGTCTGTGGAGAGACCCTGGTTCGGTGCCCCCGGGTACATGAGCCTCTCGTCCGAATACCAGCCGCCAAGACCAGCCAACCGCGGACTAGTTCCCCGTAGCCGCCCGGAACCTGACGACCAATTCAGCGGGAACGCGGCCGCGGTCTTTGACTTCGATGCCCTGTGCCTTGGCCCACTCGCGAACCTCGGTGGTATTGAGGCCGCTCGCCGCCGCCTTCCGGCCGCTTCGGGCTGGACGCCTGGTCGCGCCGCCGCTACTGCGCCTGGCCGCATCGACATACCGGGCCAGCGACTTACGCAGCGCCTCAGCGTGCTTCGCGTTGAGGTCGATCTCGTACTCCGCGCCATCCAGCGCAAAACGGACCGTTCCCTCGGCCTCGCTGCCATCGATGTCGTCGATGAACAAGGTCTGTATCTTCTGAGCCATGTGTACTCCGTTCCACTCGTTGAATAGTGCATAAGCGTATACGATCGACAAAGTATAAGGGCGCAGCAGCCCCCCATTTACATTGCGTGCCGTTCGCCGAACGATGACGGTCACCTTCCCGATGAAGCGGGTGGCTGCGGGCGAAGTAACCAACGGTGCGCGGCCGCATACCTTAAGACGCAGGCTGAGTATGCCTAGGTCGCACTTTGACTACCTTGCGGGACGGTTGGTGTCATTCCTGTCATGACCCGAACTTGCGACGCGCTTGGCCTGCCTCGTATTGCCTGGCCACCCTGCGCAGTTAAGGCAGCGGTCAACCTCGTATGCCGGCCGCACCTACTGCACCACCGATTGCCCGGTATGTGACAAGGGTCTTGACGGCACTGATTTGCTGGGCCGGACACTCAGGCCCATCTCAGCTTAAGGCTCGCTGCCCGCTCTTTGATACGGCGATGGCGGTCCATAGGCTCCGCTTCGGCGGTCAACCCGGTCAGCGGACCAGCTGCCGGCCACCCCGGTGGCATGGCAGGCCGTCACCCTTCAGGCAGGTCAAGCGTCTTGCGGCCCGCAGCCCCCGGTCCGGCGTGGCGCCGCGTACTCTCTTCGGGAAGATAGTCAATCCGCTTTAAGAGGCGGAAGCCGGTCCTGCACCGTGAGATTTCTGCCAGGTTGCCGCCTTTTGAAGCAACAGGCGGCAATATCGAACATGGCCGCCGCCTTACCCGCGGCCGTACCCCTCCTATGAAGGGGTATGGGTTCCGGGCGCGCCAAGCCGTATCATGATTTATCGTCCTCTGAGAACATGCCCACCGGCGCTGTGCCGAGATCGGAAACCCGCCCGCCGCTCTTGTATCCCACGTATCGGCCGGCTCCGCCGAGAAGGACTGCATTTGGTTCTGCGGGTCTTACCCAAGAGATCATCAGCCAGCGCAAGTTCCTCATCCGGTGAACCACGGGCGAGCCATGTCCCCGAACTACTTCGCTAGCTCCCAAACTAGCCTGGCGCTTTCCGCCCCGGTAACCATTCGGTCCGGGAACGCGACTTCACCTTGACGTACGCCTCCGCCCTTGGCCAGCACCCTTTCGGGTCGGGCAACCCCTAAGGGCAACGCTTTTCTTCGGTTTTATCCGCGCTGCCAGCTGCGTGCCTGGCCGGGACCACCACCGGTATCCGAGGCGTTTCCTAGCGACCCCGCAGATCCTGCCAGGTCCTGCCGCTGCGGATGCTCTCCGGCCGCTCGGCGGCGATGTCCGAGCCCGGGCGCGCCTGCCCGTCACGGACCTTCACTAGAATCCAGCGTTTTTCGCCCGTCCGGGTCAAGGCGAAACCGCCCGATAGTTTGCCGCCATCCAGGACGAAGGAAATATGCCCCGGCTCATCCCGGACGATCTCAGCGGTTCCCTCGTCCCAGATGATCACCGCACCGCTCCCCCGCCGGTGACCCTCGTGAACGCCCTCGAATTCGCCCGCCGACATCGAATGGTCCTCGACCGGGACCGCCAGCCGCCGGATCGCCGGGTCGAGCGACGGCCCCTTGGGCACCGCCCACGAACGCAGCACGTCGCCTGCTTGCAGCCGGAAGTCAAAGTGCAGCGTCGTCGCGTCGTGCAGCTGGACGACAAAGCGAGGCTCGGTGACCACGCCCCAGTATGTGCCCGACAGGCCTCCCGTATCTCAATTCGCGTTGCCGCTCCTCGGGCATCCACGATCAAGAGGTGTTCTCCAGGACCCCTGCGGGATGGCCGTACCCGGCAGGCCGGCCAGCGAAGCCGCCCGGCTGATTTCGCTGCACCCGGCGGAGCGTACGCTCAACAGGGCGCCGCAGGTCGGCGGCCGGACGGCCAGTCCGTACTAACCGGGGAGTCGGTTATGGGCATCTTTTCCTGGTTCCGTTCCCACTGGATCACCGAGGACCCGGAGGAGGAGCCCAGCCTGGTCTTCCTTAACGACGAAGAAGACCCCGACCTTGCCGATGTCAGGCGGGCCGCCGCCGCGGACGTCGCCGCCGTGGAGCGGGACGCCAAGTTCTTCGGCCGGGACGCCCCAGCCAACCAGGATGAGCTTTAACGGCCCGGCGACTATGCCGCCGTCTACCGGTGCGCTCGTCGCGGTTCACCCGTTGAGGATTGACACGGGCCGCGGGCACGTCACAATGGCCTATGGACCTCGAAGCATTCGAGCTGGTGCTGCTGCGCAGGCCGGAACACGCGACGGCCTACGGTGAAGCCGAGCTCGAGCGCATCCAGAAGGAGCACATGGCGCATCACGCTAGGCTGCGGTCCACCGGCCAAGTGGTGACTAACGGCCCGGTCAGCGACCAGCCCGATCCGGCCCTGCGCGGGCTGACGTTTTACCGGACCGGATCGCTGGAGCAGTCCCGGCAGCGGGCTCCGGTACTTATCGCGGCCCCGCGGCGGACCACCCGAGGGTGGCAGGTGCTGTCAGCCGGCCCCGGCCTTGATCCCGATCGCACCGGCTACCGCGGGCATGAGGGCGGCCAGGACCAAGGCGGACGCCGCTCCCCACAGGCTCGCGGCACTGATGACGGTCGTGAATATGGTGCTGGGCAAAGCCATGGCGTAAGCGGTAAAGGCCACAATCGCCATGATGATGACACCGATCTGCTTCCCCCAGGTCGGACGGCGGTCCCCGGACCACGGTTCTAGGGGCGCCGGAGCTTGAGCCGCCGGAGGCTGGGCCGCCGGAGCTTGGGCGGGCAACGGCGCGGAATTGCCCGCGGGCGGCGAGATGGTATTGCGCGAGCTAAGAAAGTTCAGCACCGGCAGCACGGCGCACAGGGTTACGCCGACACCGAAGAGCCCCCACTTCACCGAGTCGGACCCCTTCGAGAAAATGCCCAGCAACGCGACGTAAGTCGCCACGACATCGCTCGGAATATAGGTGGTGATCTGAGCGAGGGCCGTCTTCCCTGACCGATCAGCGGCCGAGACGCTATCGGTTTTCATAGCAGTCCGGCTGGCTGTCAAAACTCCCATTGGAGCCCCTCCCCTGGGAATCACAAGCCTTATGAGATGTGCTCGCTCAGCGGGCGCGTCGCGATCATGTGTGGTGCGCAGGCCGGTGCACCTGACAGAGGTTGTACCCAGCGCGAAACCGAGGTAGCCCCGATAGTTACCAAGCTGTAACCGGCAAGGCCTGACCCGGTGTCGCACTTCTGAGTCTTTACCTTCGCCGTCGTCTCTCGGCTGCTTTAAAGAAGACAGTGCGCACGGGATTGCCGTGCGACGGATCATGTTGACCTGATCTTGTGGAGTGGGAGAGCACATGCCGCGCAGCAATTCAGACCATAGCGTCCCGGCGCAGCCGGGCGGGCGGCGCCAAGACGGGCGGGTGAGACCGCGTACCGGACGGCGCACCACGCGCCGGGTTGCGGTGGCCGCGGCGGCTTTCCTCGCGCTGACCGGCGCGGCGTCCTATTCGGCGGCGATGGCAGCCCCGAGCCAGAGCGCCTCCCGGACCGCGCAGCCGGCCTGGCACATTGTCAAGCAAGTGCGCAACGGGCCGTCCGGCGGCTTCAGCGCAGTCCTCGCGGTTGGCAAGACCGGCGGGTGGGCCTTCAATCAGGGCGCGGAGCCGACCGCATGGCGGCGCACCGGGTCGACCTGGGCGCAGGTCCGGTTCCCCGGCCAGCCCAACGAGACGGTTGTCGCGGCCGGAGCCACCTCCGCCAGTGATGTCTGGGCGTTCACCGCGGGCGGCGCCCCATCCCGGGCGCTGCGGTGGAACGGCTGCACCTGGACCGTCCAGCGGTCCTTCCCCGAGCAGATCGGCGGGGCCGCGGTCATCAGCCCGAGCGACGTGTGGGTGTTCGGCCAGCCGGTCTTCCCCGGGGCCGGACTTGGCGCCTGGCACTTCAACGGCCGCACCTGGTCCCGCGTGGCCTCCGGCCATAGGCTGCAGGGCGGCAGCGCACTGTCGGCGAACAACATCTGGGCTTTTGACGGCTCTGACATTGCGCACTGGAACGGCTCGACCTGGTCCCGCACCTCAGTGTCGCGCCTGCTGCCTCCGAAAGAGGAACTCAACGGCCCGCTGGTCACCGGCGTCTTCGCTGAATCCAAGAACAGCGTGTACGTCATCGGGAACGGCGGCCGGCAGGACGACGGCGGCCCGCTGGTCATCCTGCACTGGAACGGCCACCAGTGGTCCAAGGTGGCGGAAGGCAACTTCGGGTTCGGCACCCAGCCGCTTCAGCAGGCTAGTTCCGACGGTCACGGCGGCTTGTGGATCCCGATGCCCGGCGTCGACGGCCAGAAGTCATACCTGCTGCACTACATGCCCCGGCACCCGCTGAGCGAGGTGTCGCTGCCAGGAGGCCCGGAACGAATCACCGTCGAGACCGTCACGCCGATCCCTGGCACCGCCGACCTGCTGGCCGGGGGCAACACCCACGCCTACAACAACCCCGGCACCAACGTCGTCGCGGTGCTGCTTCAGTACCGAAGCTGAGCCCGTTCGGGGCTCCGGCCACCGGTACTGCACTGTGCCGGTGGCTGGAGCACCATGGAACGTTCGGTCCCAGAATAATTCAGCGTGCGGTCGAATGGTTACTTAAGGTGCACGGTTCGCACGGGTTTGCTTGCAGGGTGTAACGCCGCTAGCGTGCCAGCATGGCAGCGGACGGGCGGCGGCACATTATCGCGATCGGCGGCGGAATGCTCGTTTCTGAGGGCACGGTGCCGCTGCATCTGGACTACGCGCTGCGGCTGACTGGACGGCCCGAGCCACGGATCTGCGTGCTGAACACCGCCGGCGGCGACGACCCGCGCTGGGCGCTGCTGATGTACGACCGGTTCGCCGGGCACCCGGCCCGGCTCAGCCACCTGGCCCTGTTCCCGATGCCGAACGTGGCCGACCCCGAGGACCTGCTGCTCTCCCAGGACGTTATCTTCGTCGGCGGCGGCAGCGTAGCCAACATGCTGGCCGTGTGGCGGGTGCACGGACTCGACGTGATCCTGCGCAAAGCCTGGCAGGCTGGCGTGATCTTGGCCGGGTCAAGCGCCGGGGGAATCTGCTGGTTCGAGGGAGGCACCACGGATTCGTTCGGGCGCAATCTGCGAGCTTTCACCGACGGGCTCGGACTGCTGGCCGGAAGCTACTGCCCGCACTACAACTCCGAGCCGGGCCGGCGGCCGCTCTACCACCGGCTGGTCGCGGACGGCACGCTACCTGGCGGGCTCGCCTGCGACGACGGCGCGGCGGCGCACTTCACCGACGAGACGCTCACCGAGCTGATCGCGGACCGGCCGAGCGCTGGCGCCTACCGGGTGGACCCCTGGATCAGCGAGACCCGGCTCGACACCCGCTTCCTAGGCCAGCCTTAAGGACCGCGGTCCGCGTAATGGCCTGGGCCGGGCGGTCGCCCGGTGCAGGGACCAGCCGAGCGCGGCGAAGACGCAGACGGGCAGCAGCCACCAGGCGTTGAAGGCGGCCGCGTGCACGAGCAGCGCCGTCAGCGCCAGCGCGACCACCACCACGGTCGCGACCCGCCAGTCGTCGCCCACCACGAAGTCGTACCAGAACGCGCCGATCGACTTGAGCCGCTTCACTAGCTGACTACCCCCTCAGACTCCGTAGACGGATGCGCGGCCGCCGCCGTCGCGGGGCGGCTCCCCTGACGCAGCAAGACCGTATAGCCGAGCGCCACCAGCGCGACCACGGGGACGAGCCCGAGCAGGGACGCGTCGTGACCCGGCCAGGAGACGCCGGCGCCTTCGGCTCCCCAGAACAGGCCGAACGAGGTGAGCATGATGCCTACGGCGAACTTCATCGCGTTCTCGGGGACCCGCGCCAGCGGCGCCCGCACCGCGATGCCGGTTATGGTGATCACCAGCACGGCCGCGGCCGCGCCGATCACCGCGGCCCCGAGGTTGCGCTCGCTGCCGCCGAACGTGATCACGATGAACACGACCTCCAGGCCTTCGAGCAGCACGCCCTTGAACGACAGGGTGAAGGCGTACCAGTCGTTGACGCCGCGCCGTGAGGTAGCCGTCGCGGCCTTCGCCGCCGCCACCTCGCGCAGGTAGGCGCTCGCCTCGTCGTGCAGCGACTTATGCCCGGTCGCGCGCAGGATGGCCTTGCGCAGCCACTGCACGCCGAAGATGGCCAGCAGGGCGCCGACCACTAGGCGCAGGGCTCCCAGCGGAATCAGGGTAAGCGCGGGACCCAATGCGGCCACCACGATGGCCAGCACGACCAGGGCTACCGCCATGCCCTGGAATGTGGAGCGCCACTCACGGGTCAGGCCCGAGGCGAGCACGATCGTCAGCGCCTCGGTCGCCTCCACCGCGCAGGCGACGAAGACGGTCAGGATGAGGGGAAGCGAGTTCAACGAGCCTCCTTCAGCACGAGGCTTCCACTAGCACGGAACCTCTGGCAAGTCGGGGACCATGTGCGGGCGATTCTAACTTCTGTTATCTCCCATTCATGACCATCGACGCTTGGAGTCCGCCGTCACCGTTCCGCCGCTGACCCGCGGCCGGGGATAACTGGTGGTGCGCGAAAGCGTCGCCGGCGGGATGACTCAGCGTCAGCAGAAGGGCTGGAACACCGGCCCATGCCCTACGATCAGCAGGATGACGGTCACACTGCTTACCAGCCAGTCAGCGCCGACGACAACTGACGCCGATGCCCTCGTCATCGGGGTTTTCCAGGGTGCGGATGGCCCTGTTCCCGTGACGGACACCGGCGACTTCGACCTGCTCGACGCCCTGACCGCGCTCGGCGCGACGGGCAAGCTCGAAGAGATCACCAAAGTTCACACGGCCGGCCGCCTGACGGCCCCGGTGGTCATCGCCGTCGGCCTTGGATCAGAACCGGAAGACCCCGGTCATGATCAGGCCGGGCGGCAAGCCTACCTGGAACGTCTGCGCCGCGCGGCCGGCGTGGCCGCTCGCGACCTGGCCGGCGGCCGGGCGAAACGCGTGGCGCTCGCCCTTCCGGCCGGCCAGCCGGACGAGGCCGAGG
>JALYVS010000685.1 GCA_030853115.1 Actinomycetota bacterium | reverse complement strand
CTCACCCAGCTCGATCCGGAACCCCCGCACCTTCACCTGGTCATCAACCCGGCCCAGGTACTCCAGATCCCCCGCCGTCATCGACCGGGGGGAACCGTCCCCCCGGGCCCCCACGGCCCACCGGGCCAGGTCCCCCGTCCGGTACATCCGCTGCCCGGCGGCGAACGGGCACGCGACGAACCGCTCCGCGGTCAGATCCGGCCGGCCCAGGTACCCCCGCGCTAGCTGCGGGCCCGCCAGGTACAGCTCCCCCGTTACCCCCGGCGGCACCAGACCCAGCCCGGCGTCCAGCACGAACGCCCGCATATTCCACACCGGCCGCCCGATCGGCGGAGCCGCCCCGGCCTTCCCGGCGGCCGCCTTCTCGCCGTCCGCCTTCTCGCCGTCCGCATCCGGGGCCCGCCAGGCGGTGGCGTAGACGGTCGCCTCAGTCGGGCCGTAGATATTGCGGATCACGGCACCGGGCACTGCCGCGCGGGTAGCCGCGACCGCACGGGCGGTCAGAGCCTCACCCGCCAGCACCACCGTCCCCGCCCGGGCCTGCGCGCCGTGCACGGACAGCACCTCCGACAACGCCGAGGGCACCGCGCTGATCAGGCTCCCGCGCCAGGGGTCCCCGCCGCTATCGGCCAGCGCCAGCAGGTCAGGGACGATCTCGATGCTCCCCCCCGAGATCAGCGGCGCGAAGATCTCGAACACCGAGACGTCGAAGCTGAGCGAGGTCGAGGCCAGCACCCTGGACAGCTCACCCGCGCCGAACTCCGCGCTCGCCCAGGACAGCAAGTTGACTACGCTGCCGTGCTCGACCACCACCCCCTTCGGCCGGCCGGTCGACCCCGAGGTGTAAATCACATACGCGGGATGCGACGGCACCAGCGCGGCGAGCCGCTCCCGGTCATCCAGCCGGGCCGCGGACAACCCCGCCACCGCCGCCGCGCAGGCCTCATCATCGACAACCACCCGCGGGATGTCCCCGGCCGGCACCCTCCCGGCCGTGGCCTGATCACAGAGCACCAGCACCGCCCGGGCGTCACCGAGCACGTAGCCGATCCGCTCGGCCGGGTACTGCGGATCGACCGGCAGGTAGGCCGCACCGGACTTCAGCACCGCGAGCAGCGCGACCACCAGCCCCGCGGTGCGATCCATCGCCACCGCCACCAGCCGCTCAGGCCCCGCCCCCAGCGACACCAGATACCGCGCCATCCGGTTCGCCCGCGCATCCAGCTCCGCATATGACAGTGCCCGGTCACCACACTGCACCGCCAGCGCCTCCGGCGTCCGCGCCGCCTGCACCGCGAACAACTCCGCCAAGGTGACCCCGGGCACATCCCGCGCCGTGTCGTTCCACCCCGCCAGCCGTGCCAGCTCCGCCGGTGTCAGCGCTCGCGGCTCGCTCCCCTCGGATGATGCTGGTCGAAGGGGATTAGTCATGGTGATCCTCATTCCGCCAGGCTCATCACTTTCGAAACAGCCTCCCAATCCGAGCCGCCCACCTGCACCTTCAACCTTGCGCAGTGGCCCGCGAGGATTAGCCGTCGTAGGCGATGATCCGCAGCTCGGAGCTGTAGCGGCGGCCCTGGCGGTCGGTGAGCCAGAGCTGGCCGGTGTCGGGGAGCATCTCGGTGACGGTGAATTCGGCGTGGCCGGCGGCTTTGCTCTGGCGGATGTGCTTGGCGAGCAGGTTGACCAAGACGATGCTGCGGAAGTCGGCGGCGGTGGGCTTGAGCTCGACCGGGACGCGGTAGAACACCCGCTCGGGCAGCTGGTGGTCCTGCCGCCAGCGCCGCGCGAGACGGAAGCGTTCCTGCTCGTCCAGGACGAACGCCCAGGCCGTGTCCGCGGCCCGGAAGGTCCACCGCTCCCGGCTCAGGACGAACTTGTCGATCGTGATCCGCGGCCGGTGCGCGGCCGGAGTCGCCGGCTGGAACGCATCGGCCACGATAGCGGCCATCGTGTCCCCGATGACTTCGAAGAAGTTCAGCTCAGCGCCGGAGGGCGCAAGCTGGACGACCAGATCGTCGCCGCGGCGGGCCACGGTCATCGCGGCGCCGGGCATGACGCTGTCCGTTTCCGGGGGGTCGAGTGAGTCGTTGATGGCGGCGGACCAGTAGCGCTGACCTGGCCCCACTGCGGCTGAGGGCGGATTGAGGCGCGATGTCACGTTCGGGTGGTCGTTCGCCTGGATGTGGATGATCCGCTGCGGGCGGTCAGCCTGCTCGGCGGCGATGAGCCGGGGCGGGTCGGGGTGCTGCTCGACGAAGACCCGCTGGTCCAAGGTGTTCAGGGCCAGGTGTATCTCGCCGAGAACCAGCAGGAAGTTGCCGCGCTCCACCTCGGCGGCCGAGGCCGCCG
>JALYVS010000684.1 GCA_030853115.1 Actinomycetota bacterium | reverse complement strand
GGTCGCGGACTACTACCAGCTGCGGGCCGGCGACCCGGACAAGTGGCTGCGAGGGATGAACCGGATGCAGCAGCGCATCGAGGAAGTCGAGCGCGGCTGGGAAGGAGAAACGACATGAGGGCATGGCAGGTACATAACCTTGGCGACCCGCGCGACGTGCTGACCCTGGACGAGGTTCCTGACCCGGAGCCGGGCCCCGGTCAGGTGCTGGTGCGGGTCCTCGGAGCGGCCGCGAACTTCCCCGACGTGCTGATGTGCCGGGGCGCCTACCAGGTCCGCCCGCCGCTGCCGTTCACCCCCGGCATCGAGCTGTGCGGCGAGATCGTCACGGCCGGCCCGGGCGTGACCGCAGTAGCGGCCGGGGACCGGGTCATCGGCAGCCCGGCGCTGCCGTCCGGCGCCTACGCCGAGCTCGCCCTGATGAACGCCGCCACCATCCTGCCCGCCCCGGACGGCCTGGACGACGCCGAGGCGGCCGCCTTCTACATCACCTACCAGACCGGATGGTTCGGGCTGTACCGGCGGGCCCGGCTGGCGGCCGGCGAGACGCTGCTCGTCCAGGCCGCGGCCGGCGGCGTCGGCAGCGGCGCCGTCCAGCTCGGCAAGGCCATCGGAGCCCGGGTCATCGGCGTGACCGGCGGCGCGCACAAGGCCGAGGTGGCGCGCGACCTCGGCGCGGACGTCGTGGTCGACCGGCTCAGCCAGGACTTCGTCGCCGTCGTCAAGGAGGTCACCGGCGGCCGCGGTGCCGACGTGATCTACGACTCGGTCGGCGGAGAGGCGTACGCCAAGTCCACCAAGTGCATCGCGTTCGAGGGCAGGATTCTGGTGGTTGGCTTCGCCAGCGGGCAGATTCCCTCGGCCGCGCTGAACCATGCGCTGATCAAGAACTACTCGATCGTGGGGCTGCACTGGGGCCTGTACCAGACCAAGGAGCCGCAGGCCCTCCAGGAGTGCCACCGGCAGCTCACCGGCCTGGTCGCCGACGGCGCGATCCGGCCGCTGGTCAGCGAGCGGCTCGGCCTGCAGGAGGTGCCAGCCGTGCTGGACCGGCTGGCCCGGGGTGACACCGTAGGCCGGGTCGTCTTCACGCCATGAGCGCCCCGGCCGGCGTCGACTTCTTCAGCTCCGGGGCGCTGCCCGCGCCCCTGGTGAGCCCCGACGAGGCCGAGCGGATCGCGGCCGCGCGGTTCGGGCTGGCGGCGCGCGCCCGGCCGCTCGGCAGCCAGCAAGACAGCAACTTCCTGCTCACCGCAGCCGAGAACGGTGCTGTGCTCGGCGTGCTGAAGATCGCGAACCCGGCGTTCACCGCCGCGGAAATCGAAGCCCAGGACGCCGCGGCCGATCTGCTGGCCGCCGCGGTCAGCTGGCTGCGGGTCGGGACGGTCCAGCACGGGCCGGTGACCGTGTCCACGTCGTCCGGGCCGGCCGCCGCCCGGGTACTGCGCTACTTGCCCGGCGGCACGCTCACCGGGGCGGGCTACCTGGCCCCGCCGGTCGTGGCTCAGATCGGCACGATCGCGGGCGAGGTGAGCCGGGCGCTGCGCTACTTCACGCACCCCGGGCTCGACCGGGTGCTGCAGTGGGACCTGCGGCACGCCGACCGCCTCGTCGCCCGGCTCGCCGGGCACGTGCGGGATCCGCGCCTGCGGACGCTGGTCGAGCACGCCGCCCGCGCGGCCTGGAGCCGGGTCCTGCCGTTCGCCGGGCACCTGCCGCGCCAGGCCGTCCATCTCGACGTGACCGACGACAACGTGGTCTGCAGCACCCGCGACGGTCTGAGCTCCCCGGACGGGGTGATCGACTTCGGTGACCTGACCACCACCTGGGCCAGCTGCGAGCTGGCCGTCGCGATCACCTCGGTCCTGCACCACGCCGGGGCCGAGCCGTGCTCGGTGCGGCCGGCCATCCGCGCCTTCCACCAGATCAGGCCGCTGTCCTTCGAGGAGGCTTCGGCGCTGTGGCCGCTGGTCGTGCTGCGGGCCGCCGTTTTGGTCGTCAGCGGCGAGCAGCAGGCCGCGATCGACGCCGGCAACGCGTACGTGACCGGCTCGCTGGACCGCGAGCGGCAGACCTTCAGCCAGGCGATCTCGGTGCCGCCGGACGTCATGACCGGCCTGATCCTGGCGGACCTGGGGTTCGGCCACGCGCCGCTGCGGGTTCCGGATGGGACCGTCCTGCGGCTGGACCCGGCCCGGAGCCTGGTCCTTGACCTGTCGGGCCAGTCCGACGCCACCGACGCGGGCGGCTGGCTCGCCGCTGGCCTGGAGGACAGGCTGGCCGAAGGGGTGCTGGCCAGCGGGGCCGCGTCGGGCGGGGCTGGCGCGGGAGCTGGCGCCGGAGCGGTGCTCACC
>JALYVS010000237.1 GCA_030853115.1 Actinomycetota bacterium | reverse complement strand
GGCCGGCACGGTGCCCGACGCGAGCGTGGAGCCGGTGCGCGCCGCCGCGCCGCCGACGCCGGAGGCGGTGGCCGCGATCGAGGCGGTGACCGAGCACGACGTGATCGCGTTCCTGTCCGCCTGGGCGGATAACACCACGCCCCGCTCGGCCGCGGCCTACGTGCACTACGGGATGACGTCTTCTGACCTGCTGGACACCGCGCTCGCGCTCCAGCTCACCGAGGCCACCGATCTGCTGGTCGCGAAGGCCACCCGGCTGGTCGCGGTGCTGCGGGACCACGCGCTCTCGCACGCCGGGACGTTGCGGCCCGGGCGGACGCACGGCATCCACGCCGAGCCGGATGTGTGGGGGCACCGGGTGGCGGACTTCGCGTTCGCGATGGCGCGCAGCCGGGACCGTCTGGCGCGGGCGCGCGAGGCGGTGGCCGTGGGCACGCTGTCCGGCCCGGTCGGCAGCTACTCCAACATCGACCCGGCCGTCGAGGCCGAGGTCATGCCGGCCCTCGGGCTGCGGGCCGCGGCGGTGGCCACCCAGGTGGTGATCCGCGACGGCATCGCCGAATGGGTCAGCGCGCTGGCCATACTGGTCACCGTGTGCGAGGCGGTGGCCCTGGAGATCCGGCACAGCCAGCGGACCGAAGTACGGGAGCTAGCCGAGCCGTTCCGGTCGAGCCAGAAGGGCTCCTCGGCGATGCCGCACAAGAAGAACCCGATCCGGTCCGAACGGATTGCCGGGCTGGCCCGGGTGATCCGCGGCTACGTGACGCCGGTCACCGAGGGCATCGCGCTGTGGCACGAGCGGGATATCTCACACTCCAGCGTGGAACGAATCGCGTTGCCGGACGCCGCCATCGGCACCGACTACCTCCTGCACCTGACGATCGGCCTGATGGAAGGCCTGACCGTAGACGCCGCGCGGATGCGGGCGAACCTGGACGCCACCGGCGGCTTGCTGTACTCCTCGGCCGTGCTGCTCGAGCTGGTCAGCTCCGGGATGAGCCGGGAGGATGCGTACGCCCTGGTCCAGGCCGCGGCGATGGAAACCTGGGATCACGGGACCCCGTTCCGGGACACGCTGCGCAAGCAGGCCGCGACACGCGGGCAGGTACTCCCAGAAGACCGCCTAGAGGAGGCATTCCGCCCGGAACGGTACACACAGCGGCTTGCTCCCGTATTCGAGCGCCTCACCCGGCTAAGCTGACAGCCATGACTCTGGGACCCGAGACGAGCTACCGCGTGCGCGGCGGCAACCCGCTGCACGGCACGGTTTTCGTGCAGGGCGCGAAGAACGCGGCGCTGAAGATGATCGCGGCGTCGTTGCTCACCGGCAACGGACATACCGTGCTGCGCAACGTGCCGGCCATCGAGGACGTCCGCCGGGCGGTCGAGCTGGCGGAGGCCGTCGGCGCGGTCGTGGAGTTCCACGAGCCCGAGCGGACGCTGGTCGTCGACGCGTCCAACCTGACCACTCCGGTGCTCCCGGCCGAGATCGCGCGCTGGTTCCGCAGCTCGGTGCTGTTCGTGCCGGCCCTGCTGCACCGGTTCGGCGAGGCGGTCATCGAGGGTGTCGGCGGCTGCAACCTGGGCAACCGGAACCTGGACTTCCACTATCGCGGCTTTGCCCGGCTCGGCGCCATCGTCGACGAGGGCGAGTCGGTCATTCGGATCAAGGCCAGCAAGCTGCAGGGCGCGCATCTGTACCTGGACACCCCGTCGCATACCGGCACCGAGAACCTGATCATGGCGGCGTCGCTGGCGCCGGGCAAGACCATCATCGACAACACCGCGCAGGAGCCCGAGGTGCTCGACGTCATCGCGTTCCTGACCAAGATGGGCGCGCGGATCACCGGCGGCGGGACCGGCTTCATCACCGTGCACGGCGTCGACGAGCTGACCGCGGTCGAGCACACCGTGATGGCGGACCGGATCGACGCGGGCGTCTTCGCGATGGCCGCGGCCATCACCGGCGGCCAGCTGAACCTGGTCGGCGCCTCGCTGGAACACTTCGGCGTGGTCCGGTGGAAGCTGGAGCAGATGGGGGTGGAGTTCGCCACCAACGGCGCGGTGGTCTCGGTCCGGATGGACCGCCCGCTGCGCCCGATCAACGTCATCACCAGCCCCTACCCGGGGTTCGCCACCGACCTGCAGTCCCCGATCATGGCGGTGGCTTGCCTGGCCGAGGGGGCTTCCTACATCCGCGAGACGATCTTCGACGGCCGCTACCTCCTGGTCGGCGAGCTGAACAAGATGGGCGCCAAGGTCGAGATGGACGGCAGCGCGGTCATCGTGCACGGTCCTTCCGGGTTCAAGGGAGCCGAGGTGGTGGCGCACGACCTGCGCACCGGCATCGCGCTGGTGCTGGCGGGCCTGGCCGCCGAGGGCGAGACCATCGTGACGCCCGGGTACCCGATCGACCGCGGGCACGCGGCCATCGCCCAGCGCTTCAACGCCCTCGGCGCGGACATCACGGCCATCCCCGCCGGCGCCTGAGCCGGGCAGATTCCGCGGGTGCGGAAGCCCGGACGCCTCAGGTCCCCCCGGCACTCGGCGCGGGTGTGGTACTCGCTCAGTGCTGGCGCCGCGATGGTAGCCGGGGGCTGGGTCACCTATGGCATACTCCGTAGCTCGGATTATCCAGGTTTCGTGCTGGCTGCGCTGTGGACGCTGATAGCTGCTTTCTGGTTTCATCAAGCCCGTCGTCTCGGGCGCCGCGGCTCCGACTGGGTCCTGCCGGTACCTGCGCCGGAAGTCCTCACCTTGGCCAGGCAGGGCCGGAGGATCCAGGCGATCAAGCGCTATCGGGAGCTGAATCCTGACGTCGGGCTCAAAGAGGCAAAAGAGGTCATTGACGGTCTCTAGCCTCGGGGTCTGGGTCTGGGTCTGGGTCTGGGTCTAGGGTTGGCGGTATGGCGCTGCGGCTTGTTCAGGTTGCGATGAATGCCCAGGATGACTCCGCGGTCGGCCGGTTCTGGGCGGAGGCGCTCGGCTGGAGTGTTTCCAGCGAGGAACCCGGCGTGACTAACCTCGAACCCGCGGGCTTCGCCTATCCCGATCCCGTCGCCGTCTGCATCGACGTCATTGCCGTCCCGGAACCTAAGACGGTGCAGAACCGCGTGCACCTCGACCTCGCTACCACCTCCGCGGCCCATCAGGCGGGCCTGGTCTCGCGCCTGCGGGATCTCGGCGCGACGCCCGCCGACGTGGGCCAGGGCGATGTCTGCTGGACCGTCCTGGCCGACCCGGAGGGCAACGAGTTCTGCGTGCTGGCGCCCGGGCCGGGCGGCCGGGGCACCGGGCCGGTGGCCGCGGTGACGGTCGACTGCGCGGACCCGCGGGCCATGGCGCGGTTCTGGGACGAGGCGATGGACTGGACCCTGCACCAGGTGACCGACGATCACGCGGTGCTGCGCTCCGCCCAGGGCGCCGGACCGTATCTGCAGTTCCTCCGCACGCCCGACACCAAGACCGTGAAGAACCGCGTCCATCTCGACCTGCGGCCCTACCCCGGTGACGATCAGGCGGCGGAGACGGCCCGGCTGCGAGCGCTCGGCGCCACCGACGTCGACCTGGGCCAGGGCGACGTCCCGTGGACGTGCCTGGCCGACCCGGAGGGCAACGAGTTCGACGTCCTGACCCCGCGCTGACATCCCGGCAGCCAGTACCGGCTGCTCCGGGCGCCATGCCACAGCGGCATCGCGGCCGCCCGGATAGGGTTCCGGAGATGAGATGGCTGGCTGAGTGCTCCGTCACGGCGCTGCGTGAGGCACTGGGGGCCGTGGTACCAGAGCTGGCCGGGTACCCGGTCACGGTGCCCGGGCCGTCCGGCAAGGAAGACCCGCTGTGCACCACCCGGCCGCCCGCCAGCGCGCCGAGGCCGCCGTCGGCCCGCTCACCGGCCCGCACCTGCCGCCGGCCGCGACCACGACCTTGCGTCAACGGCTGGGGACGTGGATCCGGCCGGATCAGCGCCGGACCGTCATCCGCTGGTGCGACTGGGCCGACGCCGTGCTCGGCTCGCCCGGCCCGGCGGTGCTCGTCCACGGTGACTTGCACGGCGACAACCAGGTGTGGGACCGCGACGAGCTCCGGCTGGTGCTGGACTTCGAGAACATCGGGGCCGCCGAGCCCGAATACGAGCTACGCGCCTTCCCGGTCCGGGGATGGGGCCCGGCCTGGTGCTGCTAACCGCGATCATGCGGCACTACCAGCAGGTCACCGGACGGCAGCTGTCACCCGACCGGGTGATGGCCTGGCACCTGCGCCAGGCCCTCGGCGACGTGCTGTGGCGCAGCGAGGCCGGCCTCCCGCTGGGAGATCACCGGACACCACCGCAGTGGGTCGAGGACCTGGCCGCGCGCTTCAGCGCACTCAGCATCGACCCCGAAGCGCCACCCGCAGCTAACCAGCGCTGATGGCACCGTCGCAGGGTGGGGCGCCGCGCGTCGCCCAGGGCCATCCTGGCACGCCCTGGGCGGGGGTTGACCGGTGCCGGCCTCGGAGGAAAATTCTCGTATGCGGTTGCCGTGGCAGGCCAAGGAGTACGCGAGGACCTGTACCAACTGCGGCTATACCTGGCGGGTGCCCCGGTCGGCGGCACGAAATCGGATGCGGTCGATCTCGATGTTCTCCGTCGCGACGCGGACGCGGATCGACCGGGCCGAACTGGACCGGCAGGTCGGCTCCATCTCGGCCGGGAACCAGGTCACCGAGGCCTTCCGGCACTGCCCCAGATGCGACGCCGAGCAGTTCGAGCAGACCCCGTGGGGCAACCCGGCCGGTTAAGCATTCCTGGGCCATCACCGCGCGAGGTGACCGCGCGGGATCAGGCGTTGCGGTGCGGGAACGCGCGCGCGATGGCCAGGAAGGCGTCGTTCGCGTCGGCGTCGCCGATGGTGACCCGGGCGCCTTCGGCGCCGAAGGGCCGGACCGCGATGCCGTTGGCTTCACAGGCGGCGGCGAACTCCCCGGTGTGCTCACCGAGCCTGAGCCAGACGAAGTTGGCCTCGGTCGGCGGGACCTCCCAGCCGTCGGCGACCAGCGCCTCGCGCACCCGGGTCCGCTCCTCGACCGTGAACTCCACGCGTTCGAGCAGCTCGTCCTCCGCGGCCAGCGACGCGATCGCCGCGGCCTGCGCGATGCTGTTCACGGTGAACGGCAGCATGGTCAGCCGGACCGCCGCCGCGACGGGCTCGTGCCCGATCAGAAACCCGGTGCGCAGCCCGGCCAGCCCGTAGGCCTTGGAGAAGGTACGAAGCACCGCCACGTTCGGCCGGTCTCGGTACAGCTTGATGCCGTCGGGGACGGCCTCGTCGCGGACGTACTCCCGGTACGCCTCGTCCAGCACGACCAGGCAGTCGGGGGGCGCCTGGTCCAGGAAGTCCTCAAGCTCGGCGGCGTGAACCACGGTGCCGGTCGGGTTGTTGGGGTTGCAGATGAAGATCAGCCGGGTGCGCGGGGTGATCGCGTCCGCCATCGCGGCCAGGTCATGGGTCTCGTCGCGCAGCGGCACCCGGACCGACTCGGCCGCGGCCAGGTCCGCCAGCGTCGGGTACGCCTCGAACGAGCGCCACGCGTAGATCACCTCGGCGCCGGGCTCGCCGATCGCCTCGAGCAGCTGCTGCGTGACGCCGACCGAACCGCACCCCACCGCGACATGCCCGAGCGGCACGCCGAACCGGTCGGCGATGGCCTGCGACAGGAGCTGCGCGCTGTGGTCCGGGTAGCGGTTGACCGATCGCGCCGCTTCGGCGATCACCTCGACCACCGAGGGCAGCGGCCCGAAAGGAGATTCGTTGGAGGAGAGCTTGTGCGTCTTCCCGGTCGCGCTGACCGGCGTCCGGCCGGGCCGGTACGCGGAAAAGCTGTCGAGTACCGGGCGGAAACGTGGCGACGCGTCAGTCATGCCCCTAGTTTCGCACCCGCGGTCAAACCTAGGACAGTGATTGCCCGGCGTCAGCGTAGGCTTCACCGACCCGGACGGATGAACGCACGGCATCCGGGTAAGCCCTCCCGGTAGGTCACGGCGACCCCGGACACCGGCCGCGGCCGGCAGGTCAGGACCACTCCGGTAGTGGTGGTATGAAGTCTCTGGCACCGCAAAAGAGGCATGCCAGAGGAAAGGCGCAGATCAGTGGCGGCTCGGAAGGCAGCAAGCTTGCTCGAACGAGGTAGCGGTCTGCCCGATACGTTCTGGTACTCGACCAAACGGAAGCTGCTCGGGCCGCCGTTGGTCAACCAGGACCTCGGAGAGCAGCGGCTGTCCAAGCCACTCGCGCTCGGCGTGCTGTCGCCGGACGGGATCTCCTCCTCGGCGTACGGCACCGAAGAGATCCTCATCGCGCTGCTGCCGATGGCGGGCCTGGCCGCGTTCACCCTGATCCTGCCGATGACGCTGATCATCTTGTTCGTCATGGTGCTCGTGCTGCTGTCTTACCGCGAGATCGTCATGGTGTACATCCGGCCCGGCGGCTCGTACGTGGTGGCGCGGGAGAACTTCGGACCGCGGATCGCCCAGGTGTGCGCGGTCGCCCTGCTGATCGACTACATCGTGACGGTCGCGGTGCAGACCGCGGCGGGTACCGCCGCGGTGGCCTCGGCCTTCCCCTCGATCGGTCCGTACAAGCTGGAGATCACGGTCGGCGTGGTCCTGCTGATGGCTTTCGGAAACTTGCGGGGCCTGCGGGAGGCGGGCCGGGCCTTCGCGGTGCCGACTTACCTGTTCTCCGGCGCGGTCATCTTGATGATCGTCGTCGGGCTGATCCGGGCCGCGCTCGGGAACCTCCCGGCGTACGACCCGCATGCCTTGCACGGGACCATCCAGGTCGGGTCAGGCTCGGCGGGGCTGATGAGCGGGGCGATGATCTTCATCCTGCTGAAGGCCTTCGCGAACGGCGGCGCCTCGCTGACCGGCATCGAGGCGGTTTCCGATGCGGTCGGCGCGTTCCGTCCCCCGGAGGGCCGGAACGCCCGCAGGGTCCTGATGGCGGAGGGAGCGATCCTCGGCACCCTGGTGGCGGGCATCTCCTGGCTGGCGCATGCTACCCACGCGACCCCGCGATCGGTCGGCTATCCGACCGTGCTGGCGCAGGAGGCCAAGCTCATCTTCGGGCACAGCATCTACGGGCAGGTGCTGTTCTTTGGCGTGCAGGGCGCGACCATGCTGATCCTGTATACCGGCGGCAACACCAGCTTCGCGGGTTTCCCGTTCCTGACCAGTTACGTGGCCGGCGACTCGTTCCTGCCCCGGTGGCTGCTCAAGCGCGGGCACCGGCTGGTGTTCTCCAACGCGATCATCGTGCTGACCGTGATCTCCATCGCGCTGCTGATCATCAAGGACGCCGACGTCAACAGCCTGGTCCCGCTGTACGCCATCGGCGTGTTCACCGCCTTCTCGATGGCCGGCTTCGGCATGGCGAGGTACCACAGCAGGCACCGAACGCCCGGCTGGCGGCGCCGGATGATCATCAACTTCTCGGCGGGCGTGCTCACCGTGATCGTGGTGGCCATCTTCGCGGTGGTGAAGTTCACCGCGGGCGCCTGGGTGGTCGTGGTCCTGTTCGTCGTCCTGGTCCCCGCGCTGATCCGGCTCAACCGGGTGTACCGGGCCGAGACCGAGGTGCTCGAGACGATCAGCGAGAACCAGCCGCCGCCTCCGCCGCACTACAGCCGGCGCACCGTTTTCGTCTTCGTGGACAGCTTCGACCTGGCCGCTCTGGCCGCATTGCGCTACGCCAGGAGCATGCGGCCCACCACGATCCGCGCGGTGCACTTCGTCATCGACAGCGTTCGCGCGGACATCCTCAGGGAGAAGTGGACCCGCGCCGACCGCGGCGTCCCGCTCGACTTCATCGACGTTTCCGACCGCAGGCTCACCCGGGCGGCGGCTGAGCTGGTCGAGCGCGAGGCGGCCGATCCTTCGACGCACGTCACCGTCGTGCTGCCCCGGCGCAGCTATTCCGCCCTGCTGGGCCGGCTGCTGCACGACCGCACCGCGGACAAGATCGCCGCCGTGGTGAGCCGCATCCCGCGGTCCGCGGCCACGATCATCCCCTACGACGTCGACAGCCGGGTGCGGGTCCTGCAGGAACGCCAGGCCGCCAAGGCGGCCAAGGTCGCGAAGATCGCCGCCGCGAACGCCGGCACCGACGACGTGACGGACGCCGCCGAGCAGCGGGGCACGTCCGAAGAGGCAGACGTGGCGGCCAAGCACGGCCCGGCCGTGGCACCATCGGATGCCTCACCGTCCGGCGCAGCACCGTCCGGCGCAGCACCGTCCGGCGCAGCACCGTCCGGCGGAGCCACATCGGGCGGAGCCACATCGGGCGGGGCGACATCGGGCGGGGCGACATCGGGCGCAGCGACATCGGGCGCCGGAGCCTTGGCATCGCCGTCGGCGGGATCGGCCGCCCGGAAGCTGGTCTCGGTGCGCGGCCAGGTCAAGGGGCGAGAGCCAGCGGAACCGAACACCCGGCGTTGGACCAAGGGGAGGGCGGGCGACGAGGCCTCGGCCACGCCCTCGACCTCCACGCCCATCGGCTCGCTGACCACGCCGGGCCGGGCTACGGTCGAAGGCCGCATCCGGGTCGTGGAGATCAAGCCGGTGGAACGCAATTCGGTGCTCGCCTGCGAGATCTCCGACGGCAGCGGCGAACTCACCGCCATGTTCTACGGCCGCTCTCATATCCCGGGCCTGGTGTGCAGCGCCCGGGTCCGGCTGCGCGGCTCCGTCGGGTTCAAGGCCGACGGGCACCCGGTCATGATCAACCCGGCTTATGAGCTGCTTTTCCCCGCGGTCTAGCCACGGCCCGTTCGGGCGTCGACTTATGTGCCGTCACCGCCGGGCGGGCTGGCCGAGTGGGGCACGATGAGCTCGTAAGCGGGATTGATCATGACGGGAGATCCGTTCTTGATGCCCACGGGACCGCGCAGCCGGACCCGGGAGCCGCACATCAGGCCGGGAATGCGGGACCGGCCGTAGAACAGCGCGGTCAGGTTCCCGGTGGAATCGGAGATCTCGCAGGCGAGCACCGAGTTGCGTTCCACCGACCGGATCTCGACGACCCGGACCCGGCCCTCGACGGTGGCCTTGCCCGGCTGGTGCAGGGCCCCGATAGGCCTGACCCCCGGCGGCGGAATCGGCCGGTCGTACCCGCCGGCGCCGGGTAGCGGCTCGGGCGTTTCCTCGCGGGGCGGGGCGGCCGCGGCCGCCGGGACGTCCTGCGGTACGGGGGTCACGCC
>JALYVS010000236.1 GCA_030853115.1 Actinomycetota bacterium | reverse complement strand
TACCTCACCACCGCGCGCAGCCACGGCCGCCACCCACTCGCCGCCATCCGCGACGCCCTCACCGGAACCACCTGGATGCCACCCCACCCAGCATGATCAATTAACCAGGCACCCGTGACTGGTTACGCCACTGCCGCGTCGGTCTGATTGCACCTGCCGCGGGCTTCACTTGAAGATGACGGTACGCCGGCCGTACAGCAGGACGCGGTGCTCGGCATGCCAGCGCACAGCCCGGGCGAGCGCGACCCGCTCGGCGTCGCGGCCGATGGCCGCCAGGTCTTCCGGGCTGCTCGTGTGGTCCACCCGGGCGACTTCCTGCTCGATGATCGGACCCTCGTCGAGATCCGCGGTGACGTAATGCGCGGTCGCCCCGATCAGCTTCACGCCGTGCGCGTGCGCCTGCTGGTACGGCCGAGCTCCCCTGAAGCTCGGCAGGAACGAATGGTGGATGTTGATGATGCGGCCTGCGAGCTTGGCGCACAGATCCGGGGACAGGATGCGCATGTACCGGGCCAGCACCACGAGGTCGATGCCCAGTTCGCCGACGAGGTGGAGTACGCGGCCTTCCGCGCGCTGGGCGGACACCGGATCGCTGCCCACCGGGACGTGCTCGAACGCGACGCCATGCGCGGTCGCGAGTGGCTCCAGGTCGCGGTGATTGCCGACGACAAGCGGGATGTCGATACGCAGCGACTCCGCGGCGCGCCGGTAAAGCAGGTCGTTCAGGCAGTGCCCGGCCCTGGACACCATGATCAGCACCCGTGGCCTGGCGGCGACGTCGTGCAGTTCCCAGTCCATCGCGAACTCCGCCGCCACCGGGGTGAACCCGGCGTGCAGGCCGTCGTAGGACGCCGGGTCCGATCCGCCGGCCGGCTGGGTCTCGACGTGCACCCGCATGAAGAACCGGCTCGACCCGGCCACGGTCCGGTCCGCGAACTGCTGGCTGTCGAGCACGTTGCAGCCCGCCTCGTGCAGGAACGCCGCGACCGCGTGCACGATCCCGACCCGGTCCGGGCAGGACAGGGTCAGGACCAGCTCGGCCATCAGGCTCCTACTGCGTGCACGCCGCCGTCGACGTGAATGATCTCTCCCGTGGTCGCGGGGAACCAGTCCGACATCAGCGCCACGCAGGCCCGCGCGGTCGGCTCCGGGTCGGTGATGTCCCAGCCGAGCGGCGCCCGGCTGTTCCATACGCCTTCGAACCGCTCGAACCCCGGGATGGACTTCGCGGCCATGGTGCGCAACGGCCCCGCTGCCACCAGGTTGACCCGCACTCCCTTATCGCCCAGATCGCGGGCCAGGTACCGCGCGCAGGACTCCAGGCCGGCCTTGGCCACACCCATCCAGTCGTAACCCGGCCAGGCCACGCTGGCGTCGAAGTCGAGCCCCACCACGGACCCGCCGCCGCTCATCAGCGGCATGGCGGCCATCGCGATCGCCTTCAGCGAGTACGCGGAAACCTGCAGCGCGGTGGCGACGTCCGGCCACCTGGTGTGCAGGAAATTCCCGCCCAGCGCCTCTTCGGGGTTCGCGTAAGCGACCGCGTGCAGCACGCCGTCCAGGCCGTCGACGTGCTTACCGACCCGCTTGGCGAGGGAGGCGAGATGGTCCTCGCTGGTCACGTCCAGCTCCAGGACCGGAGGCGGAGTGGGCAGCCGTCTGGCGATCCGCTCCACCAGGCTCAGCCGGCCGAAGCCGGTGAGCACCACGGTCGCGCCCTCCTGCTGGGCCACCCGCGCGACGTGGAACGCGATCGAAGCGTCCGTGATAACGCCGGTGACCAGGATCCGCTTGCCCGTCAGGATTCCCACTAGTGCCCCATTCCTAGACCGCCGTCGACCGGGATCACGGCGCCGGTGATATAAGCCGCGTCCGGGCTGGCCAGGAAGGCGACCGCCGCAGCGACCTCGTCCGCCGAGGCGTACCGGCCGAGCGGCACCGCGGCCATGATCGCGGTTTTCCTGGCTTCCGGCAGGCTTGCCGTCATGTCGCTGTCCACGAACCCGGGAGCGACCACATTCGAGGTGATACCGCGCGAGCCGAGCTCGCGCGCCAGCGACCTGGCTAGGCCGACGAGCCCCGCCTTGGAGGCGGCGTAGTTAGCCTGCCCGGCCGATCCGTACTGGCCGACGACCGAGGAAATGAAGATCAGGCGTCCGCGCCGCATCTTCATCATGCCGCGCACCGCCCGCTTGGCCACCCGGTAAGCGCCGGCCAGGTTGGTGTCGATCACCACGCCGAAATCGTCCTCGCTCATCAGCGCGAGCAGCTGGTCGCGGGTCACGCCCGCATTGGCGACCAGCACCTCCACCGGCCCCTGGTCGGCTTCGATCGCTCCGAACGCCGCCTCGACGGAGGCCGCGTCCCGCACGTCGCAGCGAACCACCGTGAGGTCCGGCACCGGCTCGGCGGACCGGGAGGTCACGGTGACGCTGTCGCCGCCGGTGGCGAGCCGCCGCGCGATCGCCAGGCCGATACCACGGTTCCCGCCGGTCACCAGCACCGAGCGCCCCATCGTCACCTCTTTCTCCGGCACCCTCTCTCCGGCACCCGAGGGTACCGCAGGGCCGTGAGCCCGTGCGATAGACTCACGCCGCGTGGAAGACCATCAGCGGGGAATCGACCCGGAATTCACGGCGCTGCCGCTGCGGGAACTGGCCGACGCAGCGCTCGCGCAGGCCAAGACCCTGGGCGCCCAGCACGCCGACTTCCGCGCCGAACGCATCCGAAGTCAGCACATCGGCTTGTCCGACGGCAGCCCGCAGACCCTGTTCGACACCGACGACACCGGCCTCGCCGTCCGGGTAATCGTCGACGGGACCTGGGGCTTCGCCTCGGCCGTGGACCTCGACGCGGACGCGGCGGCACACGCCGCGCGGCAGGCCGTCGAGGTCGCCAAGGTAGCCGCGGCCATGAATACCGAGTCCATCGAGCTTGCCCCCGAGCCCGGCTACGGCGACGTGAGCTGGGTGTCCGCCTACCAGATCGACCCGTTCACGGTCAGTGCGGCGGACAAGGTGGCCCTGCTCGCGCAGTGGAGCCGGACCCTGCTCGGACACGCCGCCGTCAGCCACGTAGACGCCTCGCTGCGGCAGGTCAGGGAGTGCAAGTTCTACTCCGACGGCGCCACCACGGCCACCCAGCAGCGGGTCCGGCTGCAGCCGGAGATCACCGCCATCGCGGTCACCGATGACGGCAGGTTCGACACCATGCGGACGCTGGCCCCGCCGACCGGACGAGGGTATGAATTCCTGACCGGGACCGGCTGGGACTTCGCCGCCGAACTGGCCGAGCTACCCGAGCTGCTGGCCGCCAAGCTGCTGGCTCCCACCGTCGAGCCAGGACGCTACGACCTGGTGATCGACCCGTCCAACCTCTGGCTCACCATCCACGAGTCGATCGGGCACGCCACCGAACTGGACCGGGCCCTGGGGTACGAGGCCGCCTACGCTGGCACCTCGTTCGCCACCGTGGACAAGCTCGGCAGCCTGCAGTACGGGTCGGAGGTCATGCACGTCACCGGCGACCGCACCGCCGAGCACGGCCTGTCCACCGTCGGCTACGACGACGAAGGCGTCGCCGGCCAGTCCTGGGACCTGATCACCGACGGCATCCTGACCGGCTACCAGCTCGACCGCCGGATGGCTGTGCTGCGAGGGTTCGGGCGCTCGAACGGGTGCGCCTTCTCCGACGGCCCCGGCCACATGCCGCTGCAGCGGATGGCCAACGTTTCGCTGCAGCCCGCGGCCGGCGGCCCGTCCACCGACGACCTGATCGCCGGAGTGGAAAACGGGATCTACATCCTGGGCGACAAGAGCTGGTCGATCGACATGCAGCGGTACAACTTCCAGTTCACCGGCCAGCGATTCTTCAAGATCAGCCACGGAAAGCTGGCCGGCCAGCTGCGCGACGTCGCCTACCAGGCCACCACCACTGATTTCTGGGGCTCGATGGAGGCCGTGGGCGGCCCGCAGACCTACGTCCTCGGCGGGGCGTTCAACTGCGGCAAGGGCCAGCCCGCGCAGGTCGCCCCGGTCAGCCACGGCTGCCCGGCCGTCCTGATGCGCGGCGTCCGGATACTCAACACCTCAGAAGAAGGGGCCTCCTCGTGAGCACCGCCAGTGGCGGGTACTCGCCGCAGGACGCCGTCGAGCGGGCCCTGGCCTGCGCCCGCAGCGACGACTGCGTGGTGATCGCGGAGGAGACCTCGGCCGCCAACCTGCGCTGGGCAGGCAACACGCTCACCACCAACGGCGTGTCTGCCTCCCGCCAGCTCACCGTCATCGCCATCGACCGGCGGGCGGGCCAGGGCGCGTCGGTGGGCGTGGTGTCCCGCTCCGGCGTCCGGCCTGGCCAGATCGAAGACGTGGTCCGGCAGGCGGAGCACGCCGCCGCCGAGGGCTCGGCCGCCGAGGATGCGGCCGAGCTGGCCGGGCCGACGCAGGCCGGGTCGTTCGGCCGGGAAAATGACGAGCTCAGGTGGGACTCACCGGCTGGCCAGACCGAGATCGGCGTCCTGCAGGACTTCGCCCACGCGCTCGGGGAGACCTTGCGCGCGGCCCAGGGCGCCGGGCGCAAGCTGTACGGTTTCGCCGAGCACGAACTGGCCAGCACGTTCCTCGGGACCTCCGCGGGGTTGCGGCAGCGCTACGACCAGCCGACCGGGCGGGTCGAGCTGAACGCGAAGTCCGCCGACCTGACCAGGTCGGCCTGGGCGGGCGCGGCCACCCGGGACTTCACCGACGTGGACATCGCCAGCCTCGACGCCGAGCTCTGCGGACGCCTGGAGTGGGCTAAGCGCACCGTCTCGCTGCCCGCCGGGCGGTACGAGACACTACTCCCGCCCACTGCCGTGTCGGACCTGCTCGTGTACCTGTATTGGTCGGCCGGGGCAAGAGACGCGGCGGACGGGCGGACCGTGTTCAGCACGGCGGGCGGCGGGACCCGGATGGGAGACCGGTTGTCCGCCCAGCCCGTCACGCTGTCCAGCGACCCGCAGGCGACCGGGCTCGGCTGCGCGCCGTTCGTGATCGCCCACGCGTCCGGACCGGACTTCTCGGTCTTCGACAACGGGCTCCCGCTGAGCCGCACCGCGTGGATCAGCGACGGCTCGCTGTCGGCCCTGGTCTCCTCGCGGCACTCCGCCGGGGCCGCCGGGGTGCCGGTCACCCCGGCCATCGGCAACCTGACCTTCGCCTCGTCAGCCGGCGCTCAGCCGGTTCTGGCGGAGATGATCGCCTCGACCAAGCGCGCCCTGCTGCTGACCTGCCTGTGGTACATCCGCGAGGTGGATCCGCAGACCCTGCTGCTCACCGGGCTCACCCGGGACGGGGTCTACCTGGTGGAGGACGGGGAAGTGGTGGGCGCGGTCAACAACTTCAGGTTCAACGAGTCACCGGTCGGCATGCTCGGCCGACTGCTCGAAGTGGGCGCCACCGAGCCGACGCTGCCGCGCGAATGGGGCGACGCCTTTACCCGCGCCGCGATGCCCCCGGTCCGGGTCGAAGGCTTCAACATGTCCTCGGTGAGCCAGGCCAGCTGACCGTTACTGCGGCCGCGCCGGCCGCGCGGTCAGGCCGGGGCCAGTCCTGGCGGGTTTGGTACCTGGGCATATCTTGGAAGTGTGAAGCTAAGCCAATCGCGTCGACCCGAGTCGGTGCACCTGGTGACGGAAGCGCGTCGCTCGATGTCCGACGACATCTCCTACCGGCAGCGCAGGTACCTGCTGATGATGGCCATCCGCGCACTCTGCTTCGTCATAGCTGTCGTGCTGTTCACCAATCACTTCGGCTGGCTGGCCGCGATACCCGCCTTCGGAGCCATCTTCATTCCCTATTTCGCGGTGGTGGTCGCCAACGGCGGCCGAGAGCCCGACAACACCCGCGGCTTCATGGAGTACCAGCCGAACGTGCCCGCTACCCGCGAGCAAGCCAGGGCGCCACAAGCCAACGAGGAAAGCAGCCCGCGGCCGGTACCGCCGCGTTCGAGTGATAACTCACCTGCCTCGTGATTGCACCTGCTCAGCGTCGTCTGGCGATCTGGTGGTCATTAGGTCTTGACACACCCGGGGGCGTTTCCGTGTAACATTCATACCGGTGCTCTGATCCCCCGTCGGGGCACCACTGCCGGCGTTCCGGGCCCCCGTCGGAGCGCCGATGAACGCGACGCCGGGTGGTTTGCCCCCGTAGCCACCCGGCGTCGCCCTGCCCTCCTCGTTGCTGGCCGCCCCGTTACTGGCCGCTCCGGCATGGCTTCCAGCGCGGGTGCGGGATAAGTTGTATAAGGGTGCAATACTCTCTATCGCGGAGTTACCAGCCGGCGGGGCGGGTCAATCGGTAACACATCTCCGGTTGTGCGCAGAGCGCACACCCGGAGTCCGGGCTGAGATTCTTAGTTCGTTTTCGCTATATGGCGCCGGGTAAAACTAACGAACGATCAGCAGATGCTTACTAATGCGCGCCTAATTGCCTCATAGGGGGCGCGGGGGCCCGGTTATTCGGTCTTGCGGAACTCCGCTATGGCTATGGCTAGCGTGGCCAGGCCTATGGCGGCGACCATGGCCAGGGATAGGCCCAGTGGTACCGGCCAGCCATCCCAGCTAACACCGGGGCTGAGCGCCTTTTGGGCCAGCGGGCTGATCGGCAGGTGGTCGAACACCGCGTGCCGCATCGGGTCGATGATGTAGGTGAGCGGATCGATGCGGGTCAGCACGGTCAGCCAGGATGGTAGCCCGTTCAGGGGGTACAGTGCGCCGGACAGGAAGAACAGCGGCATCACAAGCATCTGGGTGAGCGCCATGAACGCCTGAATCTGCTTGATCCGGGCCGCCATCATGACGCCGAACGCGGTCAGCGTAAAGGACAGCAGCAGCAACTCCCCCACCAGCGTCAGCAGCAGCACCGGGTTGTACGGAACGTGCGCCACGCCGGCCAGGGCCAGGAAGATGACGCCTTGACAGGTGGCCACGGTCGCGCCGCCCAGGCACTTGCCGACCACGATCGCCCAGCGCCGCACCGGCGCGACCAGCATCTCACGCAGGAACCCGAACTCCCGGTCCCAGACGATCGAGGCGGCCGAGAAGATCGCCGTGAACAGCACCGACATCGCGAGCACGCCTGGGTAGATAAAGGTGGAGAAGTTCACGCCAGGCGGCATGCCGCGGGAGGCGAGCCTGGACAGCCCGGTACCCAGCACGAACAGGAACAGGACCGGCTGGACCAGGGAGGTGACCGCCCGCAACCGGTCGCTGCGGAACCTGATCAGCTCACGGCGCCAGACGATGCTGACCGCGCGCAGGTCGGCGCGAACGCTACGCTCGGGCACCGCGACCCGGATGAGCTGGGTGAGATCCCGTTCCGCCAGTTGCCCGGTATCGCCCGCCGTGGTGTTCTTAGTCGCCATCGCTACCTCCTGCCGAACCGCGTCGCGATCCTGCGGTTGCGGTCGCCGACCGTCGCCTCGGCATCACGGATCGTCTTACCGGTATAGGACATGAACACGTCGTCCAGGGACGGCCGGGCCACGCTCACCGATTGGATGGCTACCGGCAGGCGCGCGAACAGCCGCGGCACGAAGTGCTCACCCGACTCCACCGAGAACGTCACCAGGCCCTCGTGCACGCTCGCCTGCACGCCGAACTCCGCACCGAGCGAGCGGATCGCCGCCTGGTCGTCCGCGGTGCTGATCTGGACCCGGTCCTTGCCGACGGAGGCCTTCAGCGCGGCCGGGGTGTCGATCGCCACGATGTTCCCGTGGTCGATGATGGCGATCCGGTCGCAGTTCTCCGCCTCGTCCATGTAGTGCGTGGTGAGGAAGATCGTGATGTCCTCGCGCTTCTTCAGCTCGTTGATGTAATCCCAGATCGACACCCGGGTCTGCGGGTCAAGCCCGACCGTGGGCTCGTCCAGGAACAGCACCCTCGGCGCATGCAGCAGGCCGCGGGCGATCTCCAGGCGGCGCTGCATGCCGCCTGAGTAGGTGGAGACCACGCCACCGCGCCGGTCCCACAGCCCGACCATCTCGAGCACCTGGCGCAGCCGCGGCGCGAACGCCGCCTTGGGGACCCCGTACAGGTCGGCGTGAAAACGCAGGTTCTGCTCGCCGGTCAGGTAGCTGTCCAAGGTGGTGTCCTGGAAGACCAGCCCGATGTTGCGGCGCACCGTGTCGCGCTCCCGGACCACGTCGTGGCCCGCGACCCTGGCGGTCCCCGTGGTGGGGTCCGCCAGGGTGCACAGGATCTTGATGGTGGTGGATTTACCAGCACCGTTCGGCCCGAGGAAGCCGAAGGTCTCGCCCGCGGCGACCTCGAAATCGATGCCGCGGACGGCACCGATCTCACCGTACTTCTTGGTCAAGCCGCTGACCGAGATGGCCGGAATCACCCGCTTGAATCCTCCCCCGCGTCCTCGCCGTCTGCCGCGAGGATACGGTACAACGCCCGGCGGGTATCAGCCAGGATCTTGCCTGCCTGCTTGACCTGGACCGCGGAGCCCGCCTGCGACACCTGCGAGACGGCCACCAGGACCTGGCGGATGGTGCTCCGCAGCTCGACCTCGGCGTCATCGACACTGCCCGTCACGGCATCCCAGGACGCCCTGAGCTCGTCGGCGTGCTCGGTGACGTAGGCCTGGCCTTCCTCGGTCAGGGTGTACATCCGGCGCCGGTCTTCCCCGGCCGCGGTGTGAATCAGGGCTTCGTCCTCTAGTTGCTGCAGCGCCGGGTACACCGACCCCGCGCTCGGCCGCCAGACACCTTCGGTGCGGGCACCGATCTCCTGGATAATCTGGTAGCCGTTCCACGGCTGCCCCTCGGCCAGCAGGTCGAGAATGGCGGCGCGTACGTCACCGCGCCGGACGCGCGGCCCGCGCCCGCCGAATCGCGGCGACCCGAACGGTCCGCCGCGCATCCCGAACTCGAACGGCCCGCCTGGGCCGCCCGAGAAGGGACCACCGCGGCCGCCGCGCTCCCGGCCGTGTCCTCGGCGCCCTCCGCGATGCTCCCGCGGGTCTCTTGGCTCTTGTGGGTCTCCCCATGCTTCGCTATGCATTGTGATGCTCCTTGCACGTCTCTAGATCGCTTTTCGATCCATCTTGTTAGATCAACGATATATCGGCGAGAATATTCCAGCGAGGCCTAGTAGTGCTTTGTTAGGTCTGGGCGGCTGCGGGGTTTTGTAGTGTGATCCTGGCATGACCCCTCAGGAGATCACGGCGGTCCGGCCTCAGCTGGCGGATTTCGCTGTGGAGA
>JALYVS010000683.1 GCA_030853115.1 Actinomycetota bacterium | reverse complement strand
GGCCGCTGCCACGACGCCGGCCTGCGCGAGTTTGCCTGCCGCGGCCAGCCGGCCGCCGCTCAGCAGGGCTTCGGTGCCGGCCGCGCTGACGGCGAGCAGCCGGGTGAGCATTACCGGCTCCAGACCGTCGGCGAGCAGGTCGATGACGGCGCTCAGGTGCGGCACGAGCAGCCGCCACGCGGGCCAGTGAGCAGGCCGGGACGGGTCCAGGCCGGCCGTGGCCGCCTCAAGCATGGCTACGGCCGCGCTTTGCACGGCCGTTCGCTCCGCGGCGGCGATGGTGGCTAGCCGGCTGCGGTTGGCGTCGGCCACTACCGGGTGCACGGTGATGGCGTTGACTCCCGCCGGGCCGCCCGAGCTCGATACTTCGATGAGCCCGGTGTGCGAGAGTCCTTGCAGCCCCTCACGCAGGACGGGCCAGGCCGTGTCCTTCGCGGATCCGCCCGCGCCTGGGCCGGGCCGCAGATGGCGGCCAGCCCGTCCAGGTCGACCACGGTCAGCCGGCGGGACCGATCGCGTACGATGATCCCGCGTTCCCGCCAGGACCGCAGGAACCGGCCCACCGCGTCCGCGGTCGTCCCGCCCCAGTCCGCGAGTTCCTGATGTGACATCGGCAAGGTGAAACCCGCGGCGCCATGCTGGTGCCCGCCTCTGCGCTGGGCCAGGTCGAGCAGCAGCCAAGCCAGCCGTCGTTCCGCGCTGGCCCGCTCGCCGGGGAAAAGCCGGGCCCGGTCTTCCTCCTGGCGTTCTTTCACCTGGCGTTGCAGGACCTCCACCGCCCGCGGGTGACCCCGCAGGAACTCGGCGAACCGGTCCGCGGGTACCGCCATGGCCGATACCTCATCGAGCGCCGTCACGGTGGCTGACCGCACCTGCGTGGTCAGGGCCGCCCGTTCGCCGACCACATCCCCCAGTCCGCGCACCGCCAGGATCTTCTCCCCAGGCTCAGCTCCGTACCGGACGCTGACTTTGACCCAGCCCGAGTCGATGACCATCACCTGGGAGGAGTCGTCGCCCTCGCGGTACAGCACCGAACCCGCCCGGAAGACCTCTTCGACCCCGGCGGCGGCCAGTGCCTCCCGTTCCGGGTCGGCCAGTGAGTTCCAGAAGCTCCGGGCGGTAGGACGCTCCCACCGCACGTTCGCCGCGATGACCGGGACGTCCCGGACCTGGCCCGTCTCCGGTTCGGAGCGGTCCGGGCCGGATCCGTCGTCCCTGCTCACGGTCTGGCCTGTCCCCTAAGCGTGGTTCGCCGTGTCTGCCGGTAGAACACCCTGCACACAAGGCTGGCGAAACCCGCCCTGTATCGCCTTTGAGCCGCCAGTGTACGCACCATGGTGCGGACTGGCCGTTCCTGCTGGCCGGATTTTCGGCTGGTAAGTCGCGGGGCGCCTAGCCCGCCGTCGCATCCCCGCCGTGATCGCCCGCGATGGGCCGCACCTCGATGGTCCCGTACCAGGCCGTCGGATGCTTGGACGCCACCTCGATCGCCTCGTCGAGGTCGGCGCACTCGATCACGTCGTAACCAGCGATCTGCTCCTTGGTCTCGGCGAAGGGCCCGTCGCTCACCAGCAGGTCGTGCTGCCGGACCTGAACCGTGGTGGCGTCGCTGACGTACCTGAGCCGCGCCCCGTGCAGGAGGACGGCCCGGCTCTGCATCTCCTGCCGCCAGGATTCGGTCGACGGCGCCCCCTGCGCGCCCTCTCGCGAGCCGCGGGCCCGCTCGGCGGACTCCTCGACGCAGTGAATCAGCAGGTACTTCATCTGGCTGCCTCCAAGACCATCACGGGTGTCCCGTGCCGCGCCGGGCCGGGTTACCCAGACAACGAACGGCGCCGGACGGCATGGACGCGGGCGGCCTCGCGCTAAAGGGTGATGTCCAGCATCATCGGCAAGGTGGGGTGGCGGGTGCCGCTGGCCGGCTCGGCGGATAGGACGAGGTGATCACCTGAGCGCAGCCCCGAGGCGATGACCGGTCCGCTCATCTGGCTGGCGCCCAGCGGGAGCATGCCCACCGGCCGGTCCCCGGCCGGGCCGATCAGCCACAGCTCGTAGCCGCGGGAAGCGGGCAGCGAGTGCAGGCCGGCCGCGGTGAACACCAGCTCACGCATGGACGGCGACATCACGATCGCGACGGTGCCGCCACCCGTCACCGTCCCGCTCATCATGGCGGCGTCCTTCGCGGTCAGCACCGCAGCGATCTGCAGGCTGCTGGCCTGGGCCTGGTGAAGCTGCTGCCGCATGGCGCCGTTCGAGGTCCCGAACACCACGGCGGCCGCCAGCACGACCACCGTGGCCACCGCGCCCGCTGCTGCCGTCAGCCGGATCCGCCAGCCCTGCGCGGCCAGCCAGGTCGCGACC
>JALYVS010000235.1 GCA_030853115.1 Actinomycetota bacterium | reverse complement strand
GGCCGTGGCCTGCGCAGTAGCGGCATGCGGCGGCGCGTCCGCCGCGCCGCGCCCGCCGTCCAAGGCGTCACCGGCCGCCGCCGCGCATTCGGCGCCTGCTAGCCGGAACATCGCTTCCCCGGCCCCGCTGCCCCGGCCTCAACCTCGGGTAAGCATCACCCGCGTGCGGACCGCGGACGGCGCCTTCGTGACTGTCGCGACTTTCCTCGGCCCCGTCCGGTATGTCCTGCACAACGGCAGCGCAGACCCCGGCCCTGCCGCATCGGGGCTGGTGCGCGCCGGGGCGGCCGTGACCGGCGCCGAACGCGGCCAGCTTTTCGCCGCGTTCAACGGGGGATTCAAGCTGTCGGCAGGCGCGGGCGGCTACATGCAGGAGGGGCACGTGATCAGTCCGTTGCGGCGTGGCTTCGCCAGCCTGGTGATCGACCGGGCCGGGCAGGCCAGGATCGGGGTCTGGGGCCGGGGGCTGCCCGCGCCTGGCGAGGCTGTCTACAGCGTCCGGCAGAACCTGCAGCCGCTGGTGCTGAACGGACGGCCGACCGCGGCGTCAGCTGACTGGACGATGTGGGGCACGACCCTCGGCGGCGGCGCGCACGTGGCCCGCAGCGCGATTGGCCAGGACGCCGCGGGTGACCTGATCTACGCGGCGAGCATGTCCGCCGTGCCCGCTGACCTGGCCGCCGCGCTGGCCGGCCGCGGCGCGCGGATCGCGATGGAGCTCGACATCAACCCGGAATGGGTCCAGCTTGACGCCGCGGGCAAACCCGGCGGCGCACTCACCGCCGAGATACCTGGCCAGTACCGTCCGCCCGGCCAGTATCTTGCCGGATGGACCAGGGACTTCTTTGCCGTCCTGGCTCCGCACGCCAGTAGTGCGGGTACCTCGCCGCCTTCTTCCCGCATCAGGCCGTGACGCGGACGCCGTTCTGGCGGTCATGGCTCTGCTGATCCCGGGCTGGGAATGAATCGGGCGCCGGATCGGCTGTATCGGTGGTCGTGGTTGTCTGGCGTTCGGTCGTGGACTCGCGGGGAACGACGTCGCGTGCTTCTGCCCAGGACCTGGCGGAGCAGCGCCAGGAACCCGGCCCGCGCGCTGACGGTCCGGGACGTATTAGTGCGCTAACCCGAGATCGACAGCTACCGCTCCCGTAACCTTGGGAAACCAGCGCGCGGAGTCCACCTGAGCGGGGCGCAAGCCGTAGGTATAGGTGCTTTACGAGCAAGGCGGTTGTTCATTGGCCAGGGACGTTGACACGGATACCAGCGGCTTCGCCGAGCTGGGGCTGGCCCCCGGACTGTGCCGAGCACTGTCCGGCCTCGGCTACGAGGAGCCGACGCCGATACAGCGAGCTGCCGTCCCGCCTCTGATCGCGGGCCGTGACCTGGTCGGGCAGGCCGCGACGGGGACAGGCAAGACGGCCGCCTTCGCGCTTCCCGTGCTCCAGCGGATCCTCGGCAGGAGCGGGCCGGGGGGAGTGCTCGCCCTGATCCTCGTACCCACGCGAGAACTCGCGATACAGGTCTCCGAGGCGATCCACAGCTACGGGCGCGACATGAGCGTGCGGGTGTTGCCGGTCTACGGCGGGCAGCCGATTAGCCGGCAGTTGCGCGCGCTAGAGCGTGGCGTCGACGTCGTCGTGGCGACGCCGGGGCGTGCGCTCGACCACATCGGCAGGGGAACGCTGGACCTGAGTGGCCTTGAGATCGTCGTGCTCGACGAGGCCGATGAGATGTTTGATATGGGCTTCGCCGAAGACATCGAGACGATACTGGGCAAAACCCCGCAGGGCCGGCAGGCCGCGCTGTTCTCGGCGACCATGCCGCCGCGGATCGACGGCATGGTGCGCCGTCACCTGAGCGACCCGGTGCGGGTCGAACTCGGCCGTAGGGCGTCGGCGTCGTCCGAGGGTCTACTGGTGCGGCAGACCGCCTACATGACGCCGCGCGGGTACAAGCCCGCCGCCCTCATGCGCGTGCTTGACCTGGAGACGCCGGCGGCCGCGATCGTCTTCTGCCGGACCAGGGATGAGGTGGACGAGGTCACCGAGACCCTGAACGGAAAGGGCTATCGGGCCGAGGCGCTGCACGGCGGAATGGACCAGCAGCAGCGCGACCGGGTCATGGGCCGGCTGCGCGGGGGCAGCCTCAATCTCCTGGTGGCCACCGATGTCGCCGCTCGCGGTCTCGACGTGGAGCAGCTGACGCACGTGGTGAACTACGACGTGCCGAGCGCGCCGGAGTCTTACGTGCACCGCATCGGACGTGTCGGCCGGGCGGGCCGTGAAGGTACCGCCGTCACGCTGGCCGAGCCGCGCGAGCACAAGATGATCAAGGCTATCGAGCGAGCGACGGGCCGGCCGATTGCGATAGAGAAGCTGCCGAACGTCGCCGGCCTGCGTGCCAGGCGCCTGGAGTTGACGCGCGCCGCCCTCCGGAAGATCGTGCTCGAAGACGACCTGGACACCTTCCGGGCCGTGGTGGAGCCGCTCGGCGAAGAGTTCGGCATCTATGAGGTGGCACTGGCCGCGGTCAAGCTGGCATCGGAGGCGAGCGGAACGCCTCGCGACGAAGAGGAGCTGCCAGACGTCGATCTGCCGACGCCGGATGACCGCGCCGGGCGTCGCCAGGTTACGGGCCGCGACCAGCAGCGCGGACGCCCCACGGCGAAGGCCACGACCCGGCTGTTCGTGGGGACTGGCCGTTCGTCCGGGGTTCGGCCGGAGGATCTCGTCGGCGTCATCGCCCGCAGGTCGTACCTGTCCGGCGCGCAGATCGGCGCGATCGAGATCGCCGACCGCTTCTCCCTGGTCGAGGTCCCCGAGACTGCAGCAGACGACGTGATCGCGGCGCTCCGGCAGGTCAGCATCAAGGGCCGGAAGGCGACGGTCCGCCGAGAGCGCTACCGCGCGGCACGATAGCGGACCGGGTTCGCGGGGATTAGCTTTTCTTATGGCCGCAGATGAGATGGAAGTTGAGGTGGGGGACCGGTCGGTGCGGATCTCCCATCCGGGCCGGGTGTACTTCCCGGCTCGCGGGGAGACCAAGCTCGACCTGGTCCGCTATTACCTGTCGGTCGGCGACGGGATCGTGCGCGCGCTGCGGGAGCGGCCGTGCATGATGCACCGGTTCCCGTCCGGGGTGGCCGGGGAGAAGATCCACCAGAAGCGGGTGCCGCCCGGTGCGCCGCCGTGGCTGGAGACGGTGCGGGTGGACTTCCCCCGCTACGGCCGGCACGCCGACGAACTGTGCGTGACCGAACTAGCTCACGTGGTGTGGGCGGTGCAGATGTCGACCGTGGAGTTCCATCCGTGGAACTCCCGGCGGCCCGATGTCGAACGGCCTGATGAGTGGCGGATCGACCTGGATCCCGGGCCGCAGTGTGAGTTCGCCACCGTGCGCCGGGTCGCCCGCATCGCGCACGAGATCCTCGGCGAGCTCGGAGCGACCGGGTGGCCCAAGACCTCGGGCGGCCGTGGCCTGCATATCTATGTCCGGATCGAGCCGCGGTGGGGGTTCGCCGAGCTGCGGCGGGCCGCACATGCCTTCGCCCGCGAGGTCGAACGCCGCGCGCCAGGTCATGTCACGACCACCTGGTGGCGCAAGGACCGTGACCCCGCCATGCTGTTCGTCGACTACAACCAGAACGCCCGCGACCACACGATCGCCAGTGCCTACTCGGTGCGCGGCGTGCCGGAGGCAACCGTATCCACCCCCGTCACCTGGGAGGAGATCAATGAGGTGGACCCACGTCAATTCACCATCGCCACCGTACCCGCCCGCTTCGCCGAGCTCGGCGACCTGCACCAGGGCATCGATGACTCCGCCTATCCGCTGGACTCCCTGCTGGAATGGGCCGAACGCGACAGTCTCGACTAGCCAACGCAGCACGCTAACCCGCTACGGGATTGGCCACGGGGCCCGGATTGACCCACAGCGACAGGTGAGCCGGTTCCAGCGCCCGGTCGACGGTGGCGGTCAGGTCGGACCGGATTCCATCCAGGTCCGTGGCGTCCTGCAGCCGGGCCGCGAACGCGGCGATCATCAATCCCGCGTCATAACGGGACCGGTTGAACCGGCGGTCGACCACCGTTTGCACGCGGTCGCGCAGCGGGTTGAACAGGGCCGCCGCCACCAGCGTAGATCCGGCCACCGCGACCGGGGCGTTCAGCGGCAGCGCCCAGGTGGCGAGCAGCACCAGCCCGGTGTACAGCCCAATCAGCAATCCGGTCACGATTGCGTAGGCCAGGGTCCGGGAGATCAGCCGGTCGATGTCGTACAGCCGGTACTTCAGCCCCGCCACCGCGCAGGCCAGCAGGGCAGCGTCCCGAAAGCGTTACGGCCCGCGTTGCACCGGGCGCTGGCGAGCGCTTCGCGCCGGTTAGACAACGGACCGCCGCCCAATGTTCATGACGGCGTTGCGCTAGATCTGCTGCGTTCCTATCAGGATGGACGAGGCGCGGCGCCTGGGCCGCGTCAGGAGCGGCCCCGGTGAAAGGGCCAGAGCGGAGACACCCGATGGGGAGTAGAAGGCGCAGGCGGGGAGCGGCCGTTGTGGCGGCTGTGGCCACCGTGCTCGGCGCCAGCGGGCTGGCCGGCCTTACCGCGGCGTCCGCCTCGGCCGTACGGCCCAGCGACCATCACGGGAGGATCAAGCACGTCCTCCTGATCTCGGTCGACGGCCTGCACCAGCAGGACCTCGCCTGGTACGTGCATTCCTACCCGCACTCGGTGCTCGCCCACCTGTACCGTGACGGCCTTGAGTACAGCTCGGCCCTGACCCCCTTCCCGTCGGACTCCGCGCCCGGAATGGTCGCCCAGGTCACCGGCGGCGACCCCCGGGTCACCGGTATCTACTACGACGACACGTGGAATCACGACGTGTTCCCGGCCGGTACCACCAACTGCACCGGCCCGGTCCCCGGCGGGGAAGCCGCCTACGAGGAGGCACTGGACCTCAACCCCAACGCGCTCGACGCGGGCCAGGGCTTGGCTGGCCTGCCCGGTTCGATCCTGTCGATGACCGGCGACCCGACTCACCTGCTGAACCCGAAGGCGATGCCGGTCGACCCGAAGACCTGCCAGCCGATCTACCCGAACCAGTACTTGAAGGTCAACACGATATTCAACGTGCTGCACGACGCGGGGCTGCGCACCGCCTGGTCGGATAAGCACATCGCCTACCAGATGTTCGACGGCCCCGCGGGCAACGGCGTCGATGACCTGTTCGCCCCGGAGATCAACAGCCTGGCGGTCGGCTCGCCGAACTACGTTTCCGGCAATGACTGGACCAAGGACAACGCCGCCACCATGCAGTACGACTCGTACAAGGTGCAGGCGGTCCTCAACGAGATCGCCGGCTATGACCACAGCCGGACTCATTACTACGGCACCGCGCCAGCGATCCTCGGAATGAACTTCCAAACCATCTCCACCGCGCAGAAGCTGCCCACCTCCGACGGACTGACCGGCGGTTACCTGGCAGGCGGGCTGATCCCCGGCCCGCTGCTGACCCGCGCGCTGAACTGGCTGGACGGGGAAATCGGCCTGATGGTGGCCGCGATCCACCGGGACGGCACGGCCAGCGGCACAGCGATTATCATCTCCGCGAAGCACGGCCAGTCGCCGACCAACCCGGCTGACCTGGCCCGCGTGCCCGACAGCCCGATCATCAGCGCGATCAACGCGGCCTGGGCCGCTACCCACCCGGGCAACGCCAGCCTGATCGTGTTCTCCACCGACGACGACGGCATGCTGCTATGGCTGTCGGACCGGTCTCAGGCGGCTGCCGACTTCGTGAAGCATTACCTGCTCAGCCACTCGGCCGCGGGCAACAACATCAGCGGTACCCCGATTACCGTGTCGGCGTCCGGTCTGAAGAAGGTGTACGCCGGGAAGGAAGCGGCCGGTTTCATGGGCGTGCCGTGGTCAGACTCACGCGTCCCGGACATCATCGGCATCGTCCAGCACGGCGTCGTCTACACCGGCGGCAAGGCCAAGATCGCCGAGCACGGCGGCGACGACATCCAGGACCGCAACGTCCCGATCCTGATCTCGCTGCCCGGCCTGCACCGGGGCCGCGTGATCGACGACTCGGTGGAGACCACCCAGATCGCGCCCACGATCCTGGACCTGCTCGGCTTCAGGCCGTCGTCACTTGACGCCGTGCGGATCGAGCACACCCAGGTATTGCCCGGTATCGCCCGCTTCCACCGCCACTAGTTTTTCCCGGACAGCATCGCGTTAGGCTCGATCCCGGCCTGTTACCCGCTCGACTGGGTAACAGGCCGGGGGCGCACCAGGCGTTATGCCGTCGTGGAGGCTTTAGCTCTAACCAGCAGGGCTACACCCGCTGCAAGAGGCGGGTCCAGCGATCAGGGCAGCGACTGCCGGGCGGGACGACCATCTCGGGGCGTAGTGCGATGGTCCGCTCGTGACCGGCCTGGCTGAGAAGCCGCGATCAGGTAGCAGCCGATCACCGCCAGGCAGATGGTCTGGGGATAGGCGACGACCCGTTCCATCCCGCCTTCTCCCAGTCCGAGATAATGACCGCTGGCGTAAGCCGCCAGGGCGAGTAGTGCTGCCACGCCGCAGAGAGAAACGTACAGGCGCAACAGCAGCGGCATGGCGAGCGAGATCGCCAGGGCGATCAGCGCGGCATTCCCCAGCGTGAACGGGAGCGCCGAGCCCAGGCCGTGCAGAGCGGGAATGCTGTTCTCCGGGAAGATGCCGACCATCACGACGCCGAGTCCGGAAAGGCCCATCGCGGTAAATCCGGCCGTCGCCAGGCGGCCCTTCCCGTAGCGCCGAAATATCAGCACGGACCCTAGCAGCATGGTGATTCCCAGCACGATAAATGAGCCATTCATGAGGTCGTGCCACGGCGAGCAGACATAACGGCCGTTCCAGGTCCCGCAGGCGCTATTCCCGAGGTCGCTGATCGTATCGCGGGATATGTTATAGGGCCGCGGCCAGCGCAGTGCGACAACAAGCTGCACCGCGAAATACTGCATGCCTGCCACGTAAAGTACAGGACCCAGCCTGGCAAGGTTTCCGGGATTACCTTCGTGTGGCTGCAGCCATTTCATGGATGCAGTCTATCTTGCACGGATCTGGTATCTATCGGCCCGCGGGCTGATCATAGTCAGCCTGCGGGCGTATAAATACCGCGGTTGATGCGCATATCCGCAGGGGCCGCGTCGGCTGATTCCGCTCCGGCGATGCCGGCGAATAGGCTTCTTCAGCGTGAAACCGTCCGCCCCGGCCACCGCCGGGTTCCGGCGGGAGGCGGCCCGGGACCGGGGCGTCCCGCGGGGGTCGCCGTAGAGTGACGTGGTGAGCTTCGTGGTGCCCGATGACGGCGTGCTGGTGGCCGACGGTGGCCTAGCGACCGAGCTTGAGGCGCGGGGGAACGACGTGTCAGGCGCGCTGTGGTCGGCGCGGTTGCTGATGGACGCGCCTGACCAGGTGCGGGACGCACACCTGGCGTTCTTCCGGGCGGGGGCGGTGATCGCGACGTCGGTGAGCTATCAGGCCTCGTTCGAGGGGTTCGCGCGCCGGGGCCTTGACCGCGGTCAGGCGGCCGGGCTGATGCGGCGCAGCGTCGATCTGGCCCGGGCCGCGCGCGCTGAGCTGGCCGGGGACGGGCGGGCGCGATGGGTGGCGGCTTCGGTCGGGCCCTACGGCGCGGCGCTGGCTGACGGGTCTGAGTACCGGGGGCGTTACGGGCTGAGCGTACGGGAACTGGCGGCGTGGCACCGGCCGCGGGCCGAGGTGCTGGCCGAGGCGGGCCCTGATGTGCTCGCCCTGGAGACGGTGCCCGATGTGGACGAGGCTGAGGCGCTGATGGACGTGATCGTCGGGCTGGGGATCCCGGCGTGGCTGAGTTACAGCATCGCCGGCGAGCGGACCCGCGCCGGGCAGTCGCTGTCTGAGGCGTTTGCGGTCGCCGCGAACGTGCCGGAAGTGGTGGCGGTGGGGGTCAACTGCTGCGCGCCAGCTGACGTGCTCGGGGCCATCGCCGCCGCCCGGGAGGTGACGGGCAAGCCGGTGATCGTGTATCCCAATAGCGGTGAGGACTGGGATGCCCGGCGGCGCGCCTGGACGGGGCAGTCCCGGTACAGCGCCGGGCAGCCGCGGCGGTGGATAGCGGCGGGCGCGAGAATCGCGGGTGGCTGCTGCCGGGTCCGGCCCGCTGACATCGCGGTAATCGCCCAGGCCGCGGCGGGCGCGTTTTCCCGCACGGCGGACTTACGCGGCAGTCGTGCCCGGACGGACGGCGGGGGGCTGTTGGCCCGCCGGAGCCAGGAGACCCGCAGCGTTGACATCTCGGCGCAACATCGTTAGCTTACGTTGTAAGTTTATGTGCGTTAGTAGTACAGGAGCCCGAGATGACTGCTCCAGCACCGGCCCGCCGGCGGAACCGGCGCGGTGAGGGCGACCGGCTGCGGGAGGAGATCATCACCGCGGCCAGCCAGATGATCGGCGACGCCGGCGACGACAGCGCGCTGACGCTGCGCGGGGTGGCCCGCCGGGTCGGCATCGCCGCTCCCTCCATCTACCGGCACTTCACTGACGTGGACGAACTGAAGATGGCAGTGGTCGAGCGCAGCTTCGCCGAATTCGCCCGGGCCCGCGGCGCCGCCAGCCGGGACGGTGACGACCCGGCCGCGCGCATGCTGGCCCGCTGCCGCGCATACATCCAGTTCGCGCTGGCCAACCCCGGCCCCTACCGGTACCTGTTCAGCCAGCACGCGCCCACCGGCGACCCGGCCCGGCCGCCAGTGGGCCTGCCCGCCTTCCAGGCCCTGGCCGAGTCGATCAGCTGCTGCCAGCAGGCCCGCCTAGCCCGCGCCGGCGACGACCCGCACTGGCTGGCCGCCCAGGTCTGGGCCGCGCTGCACGGCCTGGTCCTGCTGCGACTCAACGCCCCCGGCTTCCCCTGGCCCGGCCCGCTCGAGCAGATGGCCGACCAGGCCGTGGTCCGCCTCACCGGTGTCGACACCCCGGTGGACACGCATCCCGCCTGACCGCCGCCCAAGGAGAACTGCCATGCATCCCCTTCCCGCCTCCCGTAGCCGTCCGCCCGCCACCACCTTGGCCGGGCTGGCCGCCGCCGCCCTCGTCAGCGCCGTGATCCCGGCTGCCGCGGGTCTGGCCTTCCTGATCTCGCTGGCGGCGCGGCGGCCCCTGGTCGCGGTAGCCGCCCGGCGCTGGCCCTGGCTCACCGCAGGCCCGGCGGCCCCGCCACCCCACCGTGCCCTCACC
>JALYVS010000682.1 GCA_030853115.1 Actinomycetota bacterium | reverse complement strand
GGGCGGCTCCGGCGGGGCGGCGGCCGGAACCTGCGGGACCTGCGGCTGGTCCGGGGCGGACGGGCCGGTGTCGCGGTGCGGCGAACGGGAGGCCAGGTCCCGCGGGCTGGGCGCCGGCATCCCGGAGGAAGGCCCGGCTGCCGTCGCTGGCGGCCGGCCGGAAGCGCCGGCTTCCTGGCGTCCGGTCATCTGCTCGGTCATCGGTAAGTCTCCATTGGCTTGCGGGGTTGGCGGCATAAAAAATCCCCTCGTGCCTGATGGCAGTCGAGGGGAGCGCGCAGGTGGGCTGGCTTGGTCAGCTGCCTGCGCGCCGGCCAAGTACGAGAATCTGCGGATGAGTCACGAGTACACCCTACTGCGGCCAGCGATCAAAACGTCAACCGCTGACGCGAGTTGTCTCACATTCTGAGACGGGGTGCTCGTCCGGACCGGTCGTGGCCGTCCTGAGCATAGCCTCCACCCCGGAGGCGGCCATCGGCCTGGCGACGAGGAAGCCCTGGCCGTCATCGCACCCCATCTCGCGCAGCGCGACGAGCTGGCGAGGCTGCTCGATGCCCTCGGCGACCACCCGCAGGCCCAGGTTTCGTCCCAGCTGGACTACGGTCCTGGTCAGCAGCGTGAGGGTGTCGTCGTGGCCCAGGCCGGCCACGAACGAGGGATCGATCTTGATGATGTCCAGCGGGAGCTGCCGCAGGTAAGCCAGCGAGGCGTAGCCGGTGCCGAAGTCGTCGATCGCCAGCCGGACCCCGCGGCGGTGCAGCTCCGCGAGCCGGTCGATGATCAGGCCGTCGCCGGTCACCAGGGTCCGCTCGTTCACCTCGACCGTGAGCGCTTCAGGCGGCAGGCCGGTATCGGCGAGGACCGCCGCCACCAAGGTGGTGAAGCCGGGCGCGGTGATCTGCCGGGCGGACAGGTTGACCGAGATCCCGATATCCCAGGACGACCGGCGCCAGGCGGCACCCTGCGCGCAGGCCTCCCGCAGCACCCATTCGCCGAGCGGGACGATCAGGCCCGATTCCTCGGCGGCGCCGAGGAACTCCCGCGGCGGCACCAGCTGGTTCCCGCGGGACCAGCGGACCAGCGCCTCGGCGCCGGTGACGCGTGAGGTTTCCAGCTGGAAGATCGGCTGGTACTGCAGCTTGAACTCGCCGTCGCCGATGGCCCGCTGCAGGTCACTGACGATCTCAAGCCGGCGCACCACGTCCTGGTGCATGTGCGCGGCGTAGACCTCGACCCGGTCGCCGCCGCTCTCCTTGGCCCGGGACATGGCCACGTCCGCATTGCGCAGCACCAGCGCCTCGGCGAGCCCGGTCTCGGCTGCCGCTACCTCGGCGAGGGCGACGCCCGCGCTCGCGGTGAGCGCGATCTGCTGGCCGCCGACCCGGAACGGCTCCGCCGCGATCGCGGTGCCCAGCCGCTCGGCGATCTCGGTGATCTCCTGGGGGCTCCCGGCGTTCTCGATCAGCACCGCGAACTCGTCGCTACCCCAGCGCGCCACCGTGTCGTGAACCGGGACGATGGCCCGCAGCCGCCGGGCCGCCTGCGCCAGCACGAGGTCACCGGCGCCATGGCCTACCGAGTCGTTGACCGCGGTGAAGCGGTCCAGGTCCAGGAAGATGACACCGGTCCGCCCGGGCGCGGCGTCACCGGCCAGCACGGCGTCACCGGCCAGCACGGCGTCACCGGCCAGCACATCGCGGGTCCGTTCCTCCAGGTAGGCGCGGTTCGGCAGCCCGGTCAGCCCGTCATGGAAGGTCAGGTGGGTCACCTGCTGGCGCAGGGCGACCTGGTCGCTGACGTCGCGAGCGGTTATCAGCAGCTGACTGGCCTCGCCGGGGGCCTGGTAGCGCAGCACCGTGGACTCGACGTGCCGCCACGTCCCGTCGGAGGCCCGGACCCGGGCTGCGAACCGGCCCGAGCCTTCGGCCTGGTCTCGCCCGGGCGCTCTCGGGGACTCGGCGGACCCCGCCGGGTGGTAGCCGCCGAGGGCGAGCCGGACGGCGGTCAGCGCGGCCCCGCGGTCTTCGGGATGAACGAAATCAAGGAGCCGCCGGCCGGTCAGTGCCCCCGGCGGGTAGCCGTAGTCCTGGACCGCCCGGCTCGCATAGGTGATCGCGCCGTCGAGATCACAGACCACGAAGACGTCACTGGTCCGGCTGGCCAGCTCGCGCAGGCTGCGGCTGGATTCCCGCCACATCGACAGGGCGACCCCGTTCCGCTTGACCAGCATGAAGACCCGGGCCGCCAGGACCAGCACGCCCGCGCCGCCGGCCACCACCAGGGCGGCCCCGGATCCCGGCGTCGCGGCCAGGCCGTGGCCGATCACCACCAGGGTGGCGGCGGACGCGGCCAGCACGGCGATGAC
>JALYVS010000681.1 GCA_030853115.1 Actinomycetota bacterium | reverse complement strand
AGCCCGCGCTGGGCGAGCGGGCCGTCCGGGCCGCGCCCGTGCTGGGCGAGCGGGACGTCCGGGCCGCGCCCGTGCTGGGCGAGCATACGGCGGACGTGCTGTCGGAAATCCTGGGCCTGTCCGGCGCGCAGCTCGGAGAACTGCGGCGAGAGCGCGTGATCGGCTGAGCGCCCTTTGCTGGCCGGGTCATCCGTGACGCGTGAGGCTCTGAGGTTCGGTCCGCTAGTGACCGAGGTCCGAGCGAGGGTGCGTGCCACGGCACGGCCGCGGCTGCTCGCCAGCCCCGCCGCGAGCGAAGGCACTCGCCGCCTCGGCCGGCACCCCAGCCGTCGCTTCCGCCGCTAAGCGCTATCTCCGCACCCTTACCCGCACCCCCAACCCCGCCCGGCCACATATCGGCCGGCAGGATGAACCGTTGTGCCGGCCAGGGCCGGCACAACGGTTCTTCGTGCCGGTGGAACTCCTGTTAGGAGACGGTATGGAATTGGTGCTAGGGGGTGCGAGGGTGGCAGGCGAGCGCGATGACGCCAGCCTGACCGCGCAGCGCCTGCGCATCGACGGCTTCACCGGCGGGTAGTCAGCGGGCGGGTCACCATGGGCCGTTCGGGGAATTTTTGCTAGGGGCGGGCCTGCTGGGTAAAGCCGCCGATCATGTCGCTGGCGGAGGTGACCGCCCCGTGGCGGCGGCGGATAATGTCCGCGATCAGGCCAGTCCACCCGGTCTGGTGCGAGGCGCCGAGGCCGGCCCCGTTATCGCCGTGGAAGTACTCGCTGAACACGATGTTGTCCTTCCAGGCCGGGTCGTGCTGAAGGCGCTCGACGTACCCGAAGCAGGGGCGGCGTCCGTCGTGGCCGACGGTGAACAAGGAGATGAGCCGGTCCTGCAGGTCCATGGCGATCACGTCCAACGGCGCCCGGTGCCCCGAGCCCGCCGGGTACTCGATGGTGAGCTCGTCCCCGAAGAACTGGTAGTAGCGCTCGAGCACGCTGATAACCAGATAGTTGAGCGGGAACCACAACGGGCCGCGCCAATTGGAGTTGCCGCCGAACATGCCGGTGGTGGACTCGGCCGGCTCATAGTCGACCGTGGCGGACAGTCCCTCGACGTCAAGGGAATACGGATGGTCGCGATGGTAGGCGGACAGGGCGCGCAGCCCGTACGGGGACAGGAACTCGTTGTCGTCGAAGAGCTTGCCGAAAAGCCTCTCGAGGCGGTCGACGCCGACGACGCTGAGCAGTAGGTGCCGGTCGCCCGGCGCACCGCGCACCAGTCCCTGGTCGCCGAGCTCGTCAGGGTCGGTCAGGCCCTGCCGGCGAAGCAGCCCAGCGAACTGCTTGCCGACCGTGAGTGACAGGGAAATCCATCCCTCGTCGATGACCGCGGCCGACAGCACGGGGATGACCCCCACCATCGACCGGTACTTCAGCGGTACCGCCGTCCCGTCCGGGGTGAGCAGGCGGTCGTAGTACAGCCCGTCGGCGTCGTCCCACAGGCCCTGGTCGTCCATAGCCGCCGTGATGGCGGCGAAGTGCTCGAGGAACTTGATGACAAGATCGACCGCCGGCCGCTGGCCGGCCCGCTGCAGCACGCCGGCCATGGCGGCCATCGCGATCGCGTAGAAAGCCATCCAGCCGGTGGCGTCGGACTGCTCCAGGACACCGCCCACCGGCAGGTGCGAGCGGTCGATCGGGCCGATGTTATCCAGCCCGAGGAAGCCGCCCTCGAACACGTTGTTGCCGCCCGCGTCCTCCAGGTTGACCCACCAGCTGAAGTTGAGCAGGAGCTTGTCGAAGACCCGGCTCAGGAAATCCAGGTCGCGGCCGCCGTCGATGGCGAAGACCTCGAGTGCGGCCCAGGCCTGCACCGGCGGGTTCACGTCGCCGAAATCCCACTCGTAGGCAGGGATGGCCCCGTTCGGGTGCTGGAACCACTCACGGCAGAGCAGGATCAGCTGGTACTTGGCGAACGCCGGGTCGACGTGGGCCAGGGCCACGCAGTGGAAGGCGAGGTCCCAGGCCGCGAACCACGGGTACTCCCACTTGTCGGGCATCGACATGATGTCGAAGGAATCGAAGTTGCGCCACCGGGCGTTGCGCCCGGCGCTGCGCCCGGGCGGGGGCGGCGGCTGGGTCGGGTCACCGTCGAGCCAGCGACTGACGTCGTAGTTGTACAGCTGCTTGCTCCACAGCAGCCCGGCGAAGGCCTGCCGCATCACCATCGCCTCGTCCGGGCTGGCCGGGGCCGGGGTGAGCTCGCGATAGAACTCGTCGGCCTCAGCCCGGCGCTGCGTGAGGACCTGGTCGAAGCCGCTGCCGAGCGCGACCGCGGCTGGCTCGCCTGCCCGGGCTTGCGGGGCGGCCGGGGC
>JALYVS010000680.1 GCA_030853115.1 Actinomycetota bacterium | reverse complement strand
GGTCCGGAGGAGAAACCCGTGACGGAAAGCCCCGTGCCTGAAAACCCCGTGCTCAAAAACCCCGTGCCCGAGATCCGGGCCACTACCGTGCTCCCGGCCAAGCGCACCCCGGTCACCTTGCCGACCGCGGACGGGCTGCGACTGGTCGGCGAGCTGGCCCTGCCCGCGGACGCCGAACCCGTGGCCACTTTGATCTGCCTGCACCCGCTGCCCACCCAGGGCGGCATGATGGACAGCCACGTGCTGCGCAAGGCGGCGTTCCGGCTGCCCGCGCTGGCCCAGCTGGCCGTACTCAGGTTCAACACCCGGGGCACGAGCTCGGAGCAGGGGACGAGCGAAGGATCGTTCGGTGCGGGCCTGGATGAAAGGTTCGACGTGACCGCCGCGATTTCTTACGCGGCCGACGCCGGACTGCCCGCCCGCTGGCTGCTCGGCTGGTCGTTCGGCACCGAGCTGGCGCTGAAGTGGGGCCTGGATGACCCTGGCGGCCGGACCAGGACCGGCCGCGAGATCGAGGGCGCGATCTTGCTGTCGCCGCCGCTGCACCGCACCACCGACGCCGACCTGGACCGGTGGGCGGCGTCGGGCAAGCGGCTGACCGCGCTGATCCCCGAGTTCGACGACTACCTGCGCCCGGACGACGCCCGGCAGCGGTTCGCCCGGATGCCGTCCGCCGAGGTCATCGGCGTGGACCGGGCCAAGCACCTGTGGGTCGGCGAACCCTACGTCCGCATCGTCCTGGCCGAGATCGTCCGGCGCCTGAACCCCGCCGCCCTCATCCCTCCCGATGACACCCTCCCCACCCACTGGCCCACCGCCTGATTTTGGACCGAACGGCATGTGGATAACCCGGCCCATCTACCCGGCTAACGCCTGAGCCCGGACCCCATGCCAGCACGGGATCCGGGCTCTGCGCCTGACTGACCTAAGCCCTGCTGGGCCTAAGCCCTGCTGGCTTAAGCCGTAGCCGGGTCCAGCTCCTGGACCGCTCCGGCGGCCACGCTGACCGCAGCGGCTTCCCGGCGAGTTCCGCGGACCCCCGGGAGGAACAGCGCGGCGGCGGCGGCCACGGCCACGGCGGCCGAGCCGACCCAGACCGCGGGGGCCAGGCCGGAGACGAAGGCGGCCCCGCTGACGTAGCTGCCGTGGGCGGAGAACACCGCGCCGAGCACGGCAATCCCGAACACGCCGCCCAGTTCCCTGATCGCGTTGTTGGCGCCGGAGGCGATGCCCTCCTGGTCACGCCGCACCGAGCTGAGCACCACGTTGGCGACCGGCGCGAAGAACAGCGACATGCCCACGCCGGCCACGACGAACCCCGGGACCATGGTGCCGTAGGCGACCGTGGGACTGATCACCGCGGCCAGCCAGCCCAGCCCGATGGCCTGCAGGCCCAGGCCGGTGGCCAGCAGCACCCGGCCGCCGATGCGGTCGGACAGGGCACCCGCGATCGGGGCGATGATGACCGGCATCGCGGTCCACGGCAGCGTCCGCAGCCCGGCCTGCAGCGGGCTGTAATGCTGGACGACCTGCAGGAACTGCGAGAGCAAGAAGACCGAGCCGAACATTCCGAAGAACATCAGCAGCGAGGCCGCGTTGGTCAGCGCGAAGGTACGGTTCCGGAATAGCTGCAGCGGAAGCATCGGCTCCCGCGTCCGCAGCTCCCAGCCGACGAACGCCGCCACCAGCAGCGCGCCGATCACCATCGGCGGCAGCACGGTGAGACTGGTCCAGCCGTGGTCGTTGCCGCGCACCACGCCGAGCACGATGCCGAGCAGGCCCACGCTGGCCAGGATCAGCCCCGGCAGATCCAAGCTGGTGGCCGGCCCGCGGCTCTCGGTGAGCCGGGCCCGGGCGATCGGCAGCAGCGCGATGCCGATCGGCACGTTGAGCCAGAAGATCCACTGCCAGGACGCACCCTCGACCACGGCCCCGCCGACCAGCGGCCCGAGCGCGATGGCCAGGCCGCCGACGGCGCCCCAGGCGCCCAGCGCCATCCCGCGTCGCTGCGGGGACACGGCCGCCGACAGCAAGGTGAGGGTCAGCGGGATCACCATGGCGGCGCCGACACCCTGGACGGCTCGCGCGGCCACCAGCCATCCGATGCCCGGCGCGAGCGCGGCCGCGGCCGACCCGGCCGTGAACAGGGCGAGGCCGGCCACGAAGATCCGCCGGCGGCCGTAACGCTCGCCCAGCGTGGCCCCGGTGAGCAGCAGCACGGCGAAGGTGAGGGTGTAGGCGTTGACGGTCCACTGCAGCCCCTCCAGGGAGGCGTGCAGGTGGGCACGGATGGACGGCAGCGCCGTGGTCACCACCAGGTTGTCGAGCGAGGCCATGAACAGCGCGGCCGAGGTTACAGCGAAGGTCCACGC
>JALYVS010000026.1 GCA_030853115.1 Actinomycetota bacterium | reverse complement strand
GGGTCAGCGCCGCGCCGATCACGCCGTCGTCATTGCCCCCCGCACCGCCGAACACCGCGCCGCCGAACACCGCGCCGGTACGTGCGAAGACATCGACGTCAGGGGCGGGGGCGGCCAGCGCCTCCGCGCGAGCCGCGATGCCTCATGCCGCAGGCACTATCACCTACACCGTCAAGCCCGGCGACACGCTGTCGGGAATCGCTGAGTGGTTCAGCTTGCACGGGTACGGAGCGTTGTACGCCGCCAACATGTCCGTTATCGGTGCCAATCCGAACCTGATCCTGCCCGGCGAGCGCATCACGATCAGCCACGGCGTCATGAAGCTGAGCACCAGCAAGTAGACCGGCCTCCGGCGCCCGGCCCACGCGGTGCCATCCCACTTCCCCGGAAGATGCTCATGAGCCTCAGTAGTGCTGTACCCATCCTGTCCGCTGTCCCGCCCGGACCCGCGCTGGTCCTCATCGTCGGTGACGCCGCCGCGGCCCATCAGATCGCGCCCGGCCTGCGCAGTGCTGGCGTGGCCACGGTCTCGGCCGCCAGCGGCCGGGACGCCTTGGCGCAGGTCGCCGACCTCGCGCCCGATCTGGTGGTGGTCGGAAAGGGCGAGACCCACGAGCCGGCGGTCGGCGATGTGATCCGCCAGCTCCGCGCTCGGCCGGGGAAACGCCCGCGGCTCGTCGTGATCGGCCACCCGGGACCCGACGGGGGTGACCCCACCGCGAGCGACGATGGCCAGGCCCGGGAGGATTACTTTCCCGCCGATGTGGGCGTGGCGGAGCTGGTGGATCATATCCGCGCGAAGCTCGGCCAGCCGCCCGCGCGGGCAGTGGCCCCGCGGCGCCCCGCGGTCCCGCAGCAGCGTCTGGGCGAGGAGATCGACCGGGAGCTAAAGCGCGCCGAGCTGGCCCCGCGCCCGGGAATGCTGGCCGCGGTCAGCGTGGCTGAGCTACCCCGGATTCACCAGCAGCTGGGAGCGCACGCCGGGCAGATGGTCGCCGCCGCGTTCGACGAGATTTTCGCCCAGGACGCTCAGGTTCTCGAGCAGCACAGCGCCCGTCCCGGCGGCGGGTCCTGGTTGCTGATGCCAGAAACCGATCCGGCGGCCGCGCGCGCCCGCCTGCAGAGGCTGGCCCAGCGGGTGGCTAGCACCGTCCTGGACGTGGGCGGGGAGCAGGTGCGGATGACCCCGGTCATCGGCTACACCCCCTTCTCGCGCGGCGCTTCCGGTCGTGAGCTGCGCGATCAAGCCGACCTGGCCCTGGAAGAGGCGTGCCTGCATCTCGACCTGATTCCCGTAGGATTCTCACCTGCCCTGGTTGCCGCCGCCCCCGTCGCCGGGCGTGACCGGCTGCTGCGGCTGATCGAGCGGCTGCGCTCGCCGCTGCAAATCGCCTTCACCACCGCGGTGCTGCTCAGCCTGCCGTTCATCATCTACGTGGGGGTCTGGTACGCCGGCTTTGACCTGACCACGGTGACCTACCCCCTGATGGCAGCCGCCCTGGCGGTCACGGCCGCCGCGATCTGGGCCGAAAGCCTGCGGGCAGTGGGCACGGTTGAGCTTCCGGCCGAGCCGGGCGGAGCCTACCCTCCCGCGACCGCCATCGTCGCGGCCTACTTGCCCAATGAGGCCGCCACCATCGTGGACACGGTCACGCACCTGCTGCAACAGGATTACCCAGGGGATTTCCAGGTGATCCTGGCCTACAACTCTCCCCGCCACCTGCCCATCGAGGACACCCTGGCGGAGCTGGCCGCCGCTGATTCCCGGCTGCTGCTGCTCCGGGTCGAGACCAGCACGTCGAAAGCCCAGAACGTCAACGCCGCCCTAGCCCACGTGCGGGGAGAGTTCGTCGGGGTCTTCGACGCCGATCATCATCCGGAGCAGGGCTCCTTCTCGCGGGCGTGGCGCTGGCTGGCCGACGGTCATGACGTGGTGCAAGGTCACTGCGTGGTACGCAACGGGGACGCGTCCTGGCTGGCCCGCCTGATCGCCGTGGAGTTCGAGACCATCTACGCCGTGAGCCATCCCGGCCGGGCCCGGCTGTACGGTTTCGCGATCTTCGGCGGCTCCAACGGCTACTGGCGGCGCGATGTCCTGCGGCAGATCAGGCTGCAGCGGTCGATGCTCACCGAGGACATCGACTCGTCCATGCGCAGCCTGCGGGACGGGTTCAAGATCGTCTCTGACCCGGGCCTGATCTCGACCGAGCTCGCCCCCACCACGCTGAGCGCTCTGTGGGGTCAGCGGATGCGCTGGGCGCAGGGCTGGACCCAGAACTCCAGGCGCCACCTCCGGCCTGCTCTGACCTCGGACCGGCTGAGCGGACGGCAGAAGATCGGCGCTGGGTTTATCCTCGGCTGGGCGCAGGTGGTGCCCTGGGTCAGCATCCAGATCATTCCCATTCTCGGGTTCAACGCCTGGCGCAACCACGGCCTCGCGCACCTCGACTGGCTGGTTCCGGTGTTCGTGCTGCTAGCCATCTTCACCCTGACCGTAGGGACCGCCCAGGCGATCTTTGCCTACGTGCTCGGCGACGCCCGGATCCGGCGCCATCGCGGCTGGTTCGTGCTCTACGCGATCAACTCGATGCTGTGGTTCGGTGAACTCAAGAATGTCATCGCCCGGGTCGCCCAGCTTAAAGAGCTCACCGGTGACCGGGTGTGGCGAATTACGCCGCGTACCACCCCGAGCGCCCGGGAGCAATAGTGCCGGCGGGAGGTCCGCCCCGCCCGCAGCGCCCGCCCCGCCCGCAGAGCCCGCCGGTTCCCGCCGCCCTGGGATCGGCTGCCTCTCCCGTCAGCGCGCCGCCCGTGGCCAGACCCGCCGAACGCTATCGGGAACTGGACGGCCACCGGGGTATCGCCGCCGTGGCCATCGTGGTATTTCACGTCTACCAGTTCTGCAACGTGGCTCATTTCCTCTATCTGGGGACGCCTGCGTACACAGTGCTCAACTCACTCGACGCAATGGTGCCCTGGTTCTTCGTGATCAGTGCCTTCCTGCTGTTCGAGCCGGTCGCCCGATCAGTCATCGAAGGCCAGCCGCCGATCTCCGCCCGGGGTTTCGGTATCCGCCGAGCCCTCCGCATTCTCCCGGCCTACTACGTCGCCGTGGTAGTGGTCTGGTTCTCCCGCCAGCGGACCCTGCCGGGCGACTGGCGCGATCTCGTCGAGCACCTGACCTTCACTCAGGTCTTCGACGGCAAGCGCATCTTCTACACCATCGGGCCGGCCTGGTCGCTCTCGGTCGAGGTGTTCTTCTACCTGGCCCTGCTGATCTTCGCCCTCGGTCTGCCCCGCATCTGCCGGCGCCTGGCCAGCCGGAAACAGCGTATCGCGGTACTGGCCGCCAGCACCGCCGCACTCACCGCGGCCTCCCTCTGCTGGAAGGCCTGGTCGTTCTGGGGCGAACACCGGCCGACCACCGGATCGTTCACCACCTGGTTCGGCCCAATGGCCAGCTTCGACGCTTTCGCCGTCGGCATGGCCGTCGCCATCTTCGCCGCTGCCCAGGGCGGCCGGCGGCCCCTCGGCTCGCGGGTCCGGCTGGCGCTGCGCCTCGCCGCCCTCGCCATCGTGTCCGTGGCGTTCGCCATCCGGCAGGCCAACGCCTGGTCAGGGGTGTACTTCAGCACGCTGTGCGCGGCCGGTTTCGGGGGCCTAGTGGCCGCCGCCGTACTTGGACCGCTCGAGGATCGCTGGGGGCGGGCGTTGAGCTGCCGGCCCCTGCTAGGGCTGGGCGCTATCTCCTACAGCATCTACCTGTGGCACGAACCGGTGCTGCTCGCCCTGGCGGGGTGGGAAGGCCTGGTCCGACAGGCCCCTGGAGCTTTCGTCGCCGACACCGCCATGGTCCTGGTCGTCTCGATCCTGGCCGGCTGGCTGAGCTATTCGCTCATCGAGCGTCCGGCCAGCCAGCTGGGCCGGGTATTCGGACGCGATGGGCAGGTAATCCGGTCGGCCCAGGCCGGATCACCCCAAACTACCGGGCCGCTGCCGCCGGGCTGCTGGCCACGCCACCCAGCCGACCGCCTTCCCGCCGGTCAGTAGAAGGGGGTGAGGGTGCGGCGGATTTGCGCGACGGTGTCGGGCACCTGGTCACCGAAGTGGGCGATGGTGCTGAGGAGCTCGCGCAGGTGCAGCACCGGCATGCGTTCGGCCCAACCGGCGGGTGAGGGGTTCAGTTCCTGGTACAGCTCGAAGAACCGCTCCGAGGCCGGCGGCCGGGGGCAGCACCACAGCATGGACAGATCCGTTTCGGCCCAGCTGAAGGAGACGGCGGGATCGATGACGGCCATCTCGCCGTCCCGGCTGAGCAGGTTGCCCGACCACAGGTCGCCGTGGGTCAGCACCGCGGGCATGGCCGGGATGACCTGGGGCAGCCGGTCGCAGAGGCGTTCGGTGGCGCGGCGGTCCGCGGCGGTCAGGACCTGCCAGGCGGCCGGTTCGCGGAGGTAGCGCAGCAGGCGGTGCTGGGCGAAGAACTCGTGACCGCTAGCGGTCCAGGTGTTGACCTGGGGCAGCCGGCCCAGGTAGCCGTCGCGGTGCCAGCCGAACCGGTCATGGACGGGGCCACGGTGCAGGGCAGCCATCCCGCGGGCGAGCCCTTCCCAGGACATCACACGGTCGTCGCGGGGCGGCAGGGCTTCCAGCAGCAGCAGCCGGCTGGTCACGGCCAGGACGCGCGGGGTCGGCAGGTGCCCGGTGACGCGGAGCGCGGCTAGGCCCTCGGCTTCGGCTCCGAAGACGTCCGCGGGCGCCCCGGCCAGGGTCTTGCCCACCACCCGGGTGCCGTCCGCGTAGCTGACCAGCCATGCTTCGGCAATAACTCCGCCTGTTAGCCGCTGGACCGAGGCGATGCCGTCGGCCCGGCCCAGCGCGCGCAGCTCACTTCGCAGGAGGCTGGCGGCGGTCAAGTTGCTCGTCATTGCCTTATCGTCGCGTACGGGTCATCCGGGGTCGGTGAACGGGGCGGACGCTGGTGTCCCTCGACCGGGAGTATCGTCGCGGCTGAGATAAGGAGGCCACCGGGTGAGCTTGCGTTTCGTGCACGAAAGCCAGCCTCAGCGGGTCTGCTTCGGCTCCGGCGAGGCCGCGGGGATCGTGGCCGGGGAGCTCGAGCGGCTGGGTGCGTCCAAGGTGATGGTGATCGCTTCCGCACGCGACCGCGGGCTGGCCGAGCGCATCACCGCCGGCGCGGCGGTCGTGCTGCGCCATCATGAGGTAGTCATGCACGTTCCGGCCGGCCTGGCCGAGCGGGCCCGCGCGGCGGCGGCCGGCTGCGGCGCCGATGCGCTGGTGAGCATCGGGGGCGGCTCGGCCACCGGGCTGGCCAAGGCGATCGCGCTGACCAGCGGCGTGCCGATCGTGGCCGTACCCACTACCTACGCCGGCTCGGAGGTCACCAGCGTGTGGGGGCTGACCGAAGGCGGACGCAAGAGGACCGGCGTGGATGCGCGCGTCCTGCCGCGGGTGATCGTCTACGACGCGGCGCTGACCCTTTCCCTGCCGGTGCCGATGAGCGTGGCCTCCGGCCTGAACGCGCTGGCGCACAGCGTCGACGCGATGTGGGGGCCGGATGCCGACCCGATCGACCGGGCGCTGGCCACCGAGGGAATCCGCGCACTGCGGGCCGGGCTGCCCGCGGTGGTCGCCGACCCGGGCTGCCTGGACGGGCGGGAACAGGCGCTCTACGCCGCGTACCTGTCCGCGACGGCGTTCGCCTCCGCGGGCTCGGGGCTGCACCACAAGATCTGCCATGTCCTTGGCGGCGCGTACAACCTGCCGCATGCGCAGACCCATGCGGTGGTGCTGCCGTACGTGCTGGCGTTCAACGGGCCGGCCATGCCCGAGGCGGAGCGACGGGTCGCCGCCGCGCTGGGCGCCGAGCGGGCGGTCGACGGACTGGAAGAGTTCCGCCGCGAACTTCAAGCGCCGCGCGCGCTACGCGATTACGGTTTCGCCGAGTCCGCCATCCCGGCCGCCGCCGAGGCCATCAGGCCGGCCGTGCCGCCGGGTAACCCGAGGCCAGTGACCGCCGGGGACCTGCGGCGCCTGCTGCGCGCGGCGTGGCAGGGGACCGACCCCGCAGCGTTCGCCCGCGCTGAGGAAGGCCGTCAGGCGGGACACTAGGAACATGCCCGACTATGGTCTCCCGCTTCGCTTCGGCACCTTCATCCAGCCGTCGAGCCAGCAGCCCGAACTGACGGTGTCTCTGGCGCAACGCAGTGAGGAGCTCGGCTACGACCTGGTGACGTTCCAGGATCACCCGTACCAGCCGGCGTACCTGGACACCTGGACGCTGATGACCTGGGTCGCGGCCCGCACGACCCGGATCCACATCGCCAGCAACGTGCTGAACCTGCCGCTGCGGCCGCCGGCGGTCATCGCCCGCGCTGCCGCCAGCCTGGACCTGCTGGCCGCGGGCCGCTTCGACCTGGGGCTCGGAGCGGGCGGCTTCTGGGACGCCATCGAGGCGATGGGCGGCCGCCGCCTGTCGCCGGGGCAGTCGATCGAAGCGCTGGAGGAGGCATTGGACGTGATCCGCGGCATATGGGCGGCCGACGAGCGCGGGCCGCTCCGGCTGGACGGCGCGTACTACCCGCTTCGCGGGGCCAAGCGCGGTCCGGCGCCCGCCCATGCCATCCCGATCTGGCTCGGCGCCTACAAGCCCAGGATCCTGCGGCTGACCGGGCGCAAGGCCGACGGCTGGCTGCCCTCACTGGCCTATCTGGCGCCCGGCGACCTGCGGGCCGGCCACCAGCTGATCGACGAGGCGGCGCGGGAGGCGGGCCGGGACCCGGCGGAAATCCGCCGGCTGCTGAACATCTCCGGCCGCTTCTCGGCCACCAGCGGCGGCCCGCTCGACGGGCCGCCGGGTAACTGGGTGGAGAACCTGCTGCCGTTCGTCCTCGAGGACGGCGTCAGCACGCTGATCGTGGCGACCGACGACCCGCAGACCATGCAGCGGTTCGCCGAAGAGGTGATGCCGCCGCTGCGCGAGGCGGTGGACCGGGAGCGGGCCGCCCGCGGACAGCGCTCCGGGCCGGCCCGGAGCGCCGCCGCGCTGGCCCGGCGCCGGGACGGCATCGACTACGACGGCCTGCCCGCCTCGCTCGCCGAGACCGCGGTCGAGCCAGGTGACTTTGGTTACTCCCGTGTCCGGTCCACCTACATGCGCGGCGGCGCGCCCGGCCTCGTGCTCCGCGCCGGCAGCGTCCCGCAGGTCGTGGACGCCCTTGCGTTCGCCCGTGACCAGAGGGGGGTGGCGATGTCCGTCCGCAGCGGCGGTCACGGCATCAGCGGCCGCTCGACCAACGACGGCGGCATCGTCATCGATCTGTCCGCCATGAATACGATCGAGGTCATCGATGACGCCACTCGCCGGGTCCGGCTCGGGCCGGGCGCGCGCTGGATGGACGTCGCTGCCGCCTTGGCGGAGAAAGGCTGGGCGCTGAGCTCGGGCGACTACGGGGGAGTCGGCGTCGGCGGGCTGGCCACCGCGGGCGGCGTCGGCTGGCTGGTGCGCGAGCACGGCCTGACCATCGATCATCTGAGGTCGGCGCAGATCGTGCTGGCCGACGGCACCGTCACCACCGCGAGCCCGGCGCAGAACCCCGACCTGTTCTGGGCCATCCGCGGCGCCGGCGCCAACTTCGGCATAGTCACCTCGTTCGAGTTCGAGGTGGACGAGATCGGTGACATCGGCTTCGCGCAGCTGGCCTTTGACGCGACCGACACCGCCGGGTTCTTCGAGCGCTGGGGAGCGGCCGTCGAGGCGGCTCCCCGGGAGGTCACCAGCTTCGTCATCCTCGGGCCGGCCCGTAGCGGCCAGCCGCCGGTCGCGCAGGTCATGGTGGCGGTGGATTCCGCCGATGCAGACACCGTGCTGGCCCGGCTGCAGCCATTTGCCCAGGTCGCCCCGCTGGGCGGCAGCGACGCCAGGATCACCAGCTACACGGCGGTGATGGCCAACGCGAGCCCGGATCCGCACCAGGGACAGGGCGAACCGATCACCCGGGCGGGACTGATCAGGCACATTACGCCCGATTTCGCCGTCTCCATCGAGAAGCTGATGGCCACCGGCATCGTCTACTTCTTCCAGATCCGCTCGCTCGGCGGAGCCGTCGCCGACGTGCCCCCGACGCCACCGCCTTCGGCCACCGGGACGCCAACTTCGCCGTGGTGGCCCTCGGCACCGACCGCGCCCGCCTGGACGAGGCCTGGGAGGACGTGTACCAGCACCTCCGGGGCGTGTACCTCAGCTTCGAGACCGACACCCGTCCCGAACGTCTCGGCGACGCCTTCCCCCCGGCCACGCTGGAACGGCTGCGCGCGCTCAAGCAGCGCTACGACCCGGACAACGTCTTCCGGGATAACTTCAACATCGCCCCGCTACCCGGCCTGGGCTAACCGCCCGCCCCGGTGAACCGGGGCGGGCGCCGCTCGAACTCCGCGGTGATCGCTTCGGCTTGGTTCGGGCTGCCGATGAGGGCGCTGATCTCCTGCTGCTCGGCGGCGAACCCCGCTTCCAGGTCCACCCGGCCCGCCAGGTCCAGCAGCCGCTTGGCCGCCCGGACAGCGTGCGGGCTGCGGCCGGCGATGGAACGGGCCAGTTCCAAGGCGGCCTGACGCGGGTCAGGATCGAGCCTGGTCGCCAGGCCAAGCGCCACGGCCTCCGCGCCGCGCACGACCCGTCCGGAGAAGGTCAGTTCCTTGGCTACGTCCCGGCCGACCAGCTCAGGGAGCAGCTGAGAACCCGTCATGTCGGGCACCAGGCCCCACCGGATCTCCAGCACCGACATCTTCACATCCGGTGCGACGATGCGGATGTCGGCGCCGAGCGCGATCTGCAGGCCGCCGCCCAGGGCGTTCCCGGTGATGGCCGCGATGACCGGAACCGGAACCTCCGTCCAGACGTAGGCGGCGCGCTGCCCGGCCGCCCGGGCCGGCCCGCGGGTCGGCGGCAGGTCGGCCAGGGCGCTCAGCCGCATCCCGTCGCGCATCGCCTGGAACATCGCGAAGTCCAGGCCCGCGCAGAAGTCCGGCCCCGCACCGGACAGCACCACGGCCCGGACGCCGGGCTCGGACTTGAGCCGCTCGCCCGCCGTGACCAGTCCGGCGAACATCGCCCCGTCCAGCGCATTGCGCTTCTCCGGCCGGGCCAGCTGGACCTCAGCGACCCCGTCGGTTATCTCTACCGTGACGCGCTGCTCGGTCATCCCCGCTCCTATCGTCCGTCAATTATCACCGCCGGCCTCACGCTGAGGAAAAGGCGGGCGCGGATCAGCCGGCGGGCGCAGTGGCCTGCAGCCGGCTCAGGACACTGGAGCTGACGGCGGTCAGCGCGGCGAGCTGGTCACGGCTGAGGCCGGCGAAGACCAGCTGCCGTACGGTCTGGACGTGGGCCGGCGCGGCCCGCTCGATGGCGGCGCGGCCGGTCTCAGTCAGGACCACGAACGCGCCCCGGGCGTCGGCCGGGCACTCCTGGCGGGCGATCAGCCCCCGCCGCTGCATCCGCGCGAGCTGGTGCGACACGCGGCTTTGCTCCCAGGCCAGCCCGCTGGCGAGCTCGAACACCCGCGGCCGGTCGTCGGTCGCCTCGCTCAGCACGACCAGCACCTCGTAGTCGGCCAGGGATATTCCGTAGTCATCTTGCAGCTGCCGGTTCATCCGGGCGTTCAGCTGGGAGGTCATCTGCAGCAGCCCGCGCCAGGCCTGCTGCTCCTCGTCGGTCAGCCAGCTACTCATGACTCCAGGATACCGGAATTAATGACACGTCATGTATGTTGGCTGACACATCATCAACTACGTCCTCAAGGAGATCCGATGACCACCGCGACCCCTCCCGCCCTGACCGACCTGACCGGCACCTACACCATCGACCCGGCGCACACCCGGATCGGCTTCGTCGCCCGCCACGCGATGGTCACCAAGGTGCGCGGCTCGTTCAACGAGTTCGAGGGCACCGCCACCCTGGATGGCGCCGACCCGGCTAAGTCCAGCGTCCAGGTGACGATCAGCGCCGCTAGCATCGACACCCGCAACGCCCAGCGCGACGAGCACCTGCGCAGCAACGACTTCCTCGCCATGGACGAGAACCCGCAGATCACGTTTGCCTCGACCGGCGTCCGCCCGGCCGGCGACGCTGAGTTCGAGGTCACCGGCGACCTGACCATCAAGGGCGTGACCAACCCGATCACGATCCCGTTCAGCTTCGAAGGCGCCGCCAAGGACCCGTTCGGCAACCTGCGCGTCGGGTTCGAGGGCTCCGTCACTATCAACCGCAAGGACTACGGCATCACCTGGAACGCGGCGCTGGAGACCGGCGGCGTGCTGATCAGCGACAAGGTCACCCTGGAGTTCGACGTCTCCGCGATCAAGAACGCCTGACGTCAGCACGGCCGCGAAGGAGCCGGCACCGGCATCTTGCACAGCGAGAAGAACGACTCCTGGCGGCTGTCCGGCGAGACCCATAGCGACCCGGTGCACTTCGTCCAGATGTGGGGGGTACCCGACGAGCGTGGCATCACGCCCGGCTACGAGCAGCTGGAGATCGACCACGACCTGCTTTCCGGGCACCTGGTGACCGTCGCCTCCGGCCGGCCCGAGCACGACGGCGCCGCCGCCATCGCGATCAAGAATCGCTACGCCGCGCTGCACGTGGCCCGGCTGCAGCCCGGCCAGAGCGTGCAGCTACCCGACGCGCCTTTCGGGCACCTATTCGTCCCCCGCGGCCGCGTCACCCTGGAAGGAGCCGGACCCTTGGAGCCCGGCGACGCGGTCCGGCTCACCGCCACCGGCGGGCAGCGGGTCACCGCGACGGAGCCGGCCGAGATACTGGCCTGGGAAATGCACGCCACCCTGAGCTGATGGCCACCTGAGGGTTCAGGTTTGACGAGTGGTTTCACTGGTACTTGAACCAGGCAGGATCGGGGGTTCGGAGGGGGGCCCGCATTGAGTGCGAGCGCAGGACGGACCGGCAGCACAGACGTCAGCCGGAACGAATGGCGGTTTGACGACGCCAGTCTGCTCGACGCGCTCGACGCGGTCTCGCTCGCCGGCGCCGAAGACCTCGGCACCGGCCTTGATTTCGGCCTGATCGTGATGGACCGGGCCGCCACCGTGCTGGGCTACAACGCCTTCGAGTCGCGGCTCTCGGGCCTGCCCCCGGAGCAGGTCCTGGGCCGTAACTTCTTCGTCGACGTCGGCCCGTGCACCAACAACTACCTGATCGCGGAGCGCTACCGCGCCGACGAAGACCTGGACGAGCAGCTCGACTACGTCTTCACCTACCGGATGGCCCCGACCCCGGTGCGGCTGCGGCTGCTGGCCCGCCGCGGGTCGGCCCGGCAGTACCTGGCGGTACGGCCGCGGTGACCAGCCCGATCCCGGCGGATCCCCGGGGACTCAGCCAGCCGCCTGATCCCGAGACGGCTCGCGAAGGGCAGGAACTGCTGTATCTGCGCCAGTTTTTCTACCAGTGCCCCGTCGGCCTGTTCGAGGTGGACGACGGGGGCGCCGTCCGCATGGTCAACCCGGCCGCGGTGCGGATGCTCGCCCCGGTCATCGGCTCCGGAGACCTATCGCAGCTGTTCCCGCTCCTGTCCCAGCTGGCACCGGAGATGGTGGCGGCCATCCGGCAGGACCCCAGCGCGATGGGCCCGCTGGCCGCGGGCCAGCGCATCCTGGTCCGGGCCGGGGCGCACGCCGCGGCCTACCTGGAGATGCAAGCCGTCCGGGTGGCCGCCGGGCGGGTCATGCTCGCCCTGCAGGACGTGTCCGCCGAGCACCGCCTGGCGCTACGCGAACGCGAGATCGCCGTCGAGCTCCAGCTGGCCATGCTCGGGCACGCCGACGAGGTGCCCGGGATGCCGGTCGGCGTCACCTACCGGGCCGCGGACGCCGAACTGCAGGTGGGCGGGGACTGGTACGACGTGATCAAGGCCGGCGACGGCCGGGCCGCGCTCGTCGTGGGCGACGCCGTCGGGCACACCCTCGGCGCGACCATCGCCATGGGGCAGCTCAGGAGCGCCATCCGGGCCACAGCCCGCTTTTGCCGCGATCCCGGTGCCTTGCTGCGGCACGCGGACGCGATCGCCGAACAGACCGATGGCGCCGAGTGCTGCACCGTCGCCTATGCCGTGCTCGACCTGACCTCAGGTGAACTCACCCACGCCAGCGCGGGCCATCCGCCCATCTTGGTGCTGCACGCCGACGGCACCACCGCGTACCTGGCCGGCGGCCGGGGGCTCCCGCTCGGCATCGTCGCTACGGACCGGACTAGCGACCTGTGCCAGCTGACGGCCGGCGACGCCGTGATCATGTATACCGACGGGCTGTACGAGCGGCGGGACCAGGCCGCCGACGAGCGGCTCGCTGAGCTGGCCGCCCTCGCGACCCGGTTCCGCGGTCTCCCGCCGACGGAGCTGAGCCTGGCTCTGACCGACGCCATGGTGGGCCGCGCCGGACCCCAGGACGACATCTGCGTCCTGGTCGCCGCGCCGGACATCGGAGCGCGGACCGGCGCCTAGGTCGCGGGCGGTCGGGTCAGAGCAGCTCGAGGATGGTGGCGTTGGCCTGGCCGCCGCCCTCGCACATGGTCTGCAGCCCGTAGCGGATGCCGTTGTCACGCATGTTGTGCACCAGCGTGGTCATGATCCGGGCCCCGGAGCCGCCCAGCGGGTGACCGAGGGCAATCGCCCCGCCGTTCGGGTTCAGGGCCTTCGCGTTGGCCCCGATGTCGGCCAGCCAGGCCAGCGGCACCGAGGCGAAGGCCTCGTTGACCTCGAACGCGCCGATCTGGTCGAGCGAGAGCCCGGACCGCCGCAGCACCTTCTGGGTCGCCGGGATCGGCGCCGTCAGCATGATCACCGGGTCGGCGCCGGCCAGCACCGCGGTGTGCACCCGGACGATCGGCGTGAGGCCGAGTTCCCTGGCTTTATCGCTGGTGGTCATCAGCAGCCCGGCCGAGCCGTCGGAGATCTGCGAGGAGTTGCCCGCGGTGACCACGCCGCCTTCCGGCTTGAAAACCGTCTTGAGCTTGGCGAGCCCTTCCACCGTGCCGCCGCGCCGGATGCCCTCATCGGCGGCCACCAGGGTGCCGTCGGGCCGCGTGACCGGGGCGATCTGGGCCTCGAAGCGGCCCTCGTCCTGGGCCGCGGCGGCCTTCTCGTGACTGGCCAGGGAAAACTCGTCGAGCTGGGTGCGAGAGAACCCCCAACGCTCGGCGATCATCTCGGCGCCCACGCCCTGGTTGGGGACGACTCCGTCGTAACGTGCCATGAACGACGGGCCGAACGGATCCTGGCCCTGGACCGAGCTGCCCATCGGAACCCGGCTCATCGACTCCACCCCGCCGGCGACGACCACGTCGTACTGCCCGGCGATCAGCCCGGCCGCCGCGAAGTGCACCGCCTGCTGGCTGGACCCGCACTGCCGGTCCACCGTGACCCCGGTGACCGTCTCCGGCCAGCCCGCGGCCAGCACCGCGGTGCGCGCGATGTCCAGCGTCTGCTCCCCGGCCTGCGACACGCAGCCCCACACCACGTCGTCGACCACCGCCGGGTCGATCCCGCTCCGCTCGGCCAGCGACCGGAGGACATGCGCGGCTAGCTCCACCGGATGCACTACGGAGAGGGCCCCGTTCCGCTTGCCGACCGGCGTCCGGACCGCTTCGACGATGACCGCGTCCCGCATCTTGTCTCCTCTGACCGAAGCCATTCACCTGTGCCTTCGGCGCTAGCCGGCCGGGGCACCCCTGGCGACAAGCCTAACGGCGATAGGTATATTCCGCGCTGGCGACGCCATGACCTGGTCCGTGGCCAGCTTGCTCGCCGGAGAACGGGTCAGGGCGCCAGGCCAGCCAGGAAGCACTGCGTCTCGGGGTCCACCGAGTACAGGACGGTTCCCATCATCCCGCGGGTAAGGAGCACCTTGTAGGTGTTACGGATCAGCCGGTCCGCCTGCTCGTCGGTCACGCTTGCCCTGACGAGAGCGGGATCCTTGCTGGCCGCTCTGACGGTCACCAGCCGTCCGTCGCGGATGACCAGGTCCGGCCCGAAGATGACGCCGTTCCAGTCGTACTCGAAGCCCTGCGCGGTATAGACGCAGCCGACCTGGCCGAAGCCGCCGTCGAGGGTCGCCCACAGCGCGCTGGGCGGGGCGGCGCCGACGGTCCGCTCACTTTTGGAATTCCACGGCCGGGCCCAGTCGCCGATGACCACGTCCGGGATGAGCCGGTCGCCGTCCGGGTTGCTCCATCGCCAGCAGTAACCGGCCGTCATCCGGGCGGAGTATCCCGCGTCAAGCCGATCCCGCAGCACGGACTCCAGTTCGTCCGGCGATTCGGCGAGTGACACCTCGAAATGGTCGTCGCCCGGCCAGGTGACCGGCTGCCGGCCGCCCAGGACGAGCAGGCGGAGCACCCAGTCCTCGTACCTGCGGCTGCCACCGCAGCGGAACTGCGCGTCCAGCGGGACATGCTGCACGTCCAGTCCCCGGTCGGCCGCGTGGCGGGTGATCTCCTCGATCGTCCCGATCTCGCCGGGCCGCACCACCTGATGCTCGTCGAGCAGGAACACGGGCACTCGCGCCGCGTCCAGCAGCTCGTCGACCTGGGGGCGCCCGGTCCGTTTCGCGGCGGCGGTGAACCGGTTGGCGGAGACCTCCCTGATCCGGTGCGCTTCGTCGCAGATCAGGACGTCCAGTCCGTTACGCCTGGCCTCCCCGAAGTTGTTGAAGTACTTGAACAGGCTCTTGACCCGGGTAGAACCCTTGCCGACATAGGTGCGCATAGTCTGCGTGAAGGATTGAGAACCGGTCGCGTGCAGCACCGGCCGGCCCTGCCGGGACAGCTCCCCGAGCAAGGCGAGAGCGATTACGCTCTTGCCGCTGCCCGGACCGCCGGTCACGATCACGACGGTCTTGGTGTCCTGCTTGTGGGCGCGGTCAACGGCGTGCAGCACCAGCTCGTAAGCCAGCCGCTGTTCCGTCAGGAGCACGAACTGCTCCTGGTCCTTGATCTCGGCCGCGGCCACTTTCAGCAGCTGACGCGACGGCCTTATATCGCTGCCGAGGAACCGGTCCGCCGCGCCGGTGCCCGGCCCGGACGCGAAGCGATCTTGCAGGTAGTCGACGAATGCGCCCCGGGTCGTCTGCGTGAAAAGCCTGGTCCGCTCGTCCTGCACCCGGTCGTAGAGGTCCGCGACGTCGCCTTGCGCGGCGTTGTGCAGATAGGCGACGCCGTGCAGGGCATGCGGGGTGTCCCGCAGGACGCTCACGTAGTCGGCCAGGTAGTCGCAGTAGCCCTTGGCCTGGAGAACCGGATGGAGCTTCGGACGGCCGCCCATGTGCTCGACGAGGACCAGCTTGGGGTCGTCCTCGAAAAGCTCGGCGTGGCTCCACTGCTTCAGTTCGACGACCACGTAGGCGTCACCGCCGGTGCGGCGGTCCTGCCCGGCCAGCACCACATCGGCGCGCTGGCTGGTGAGCGGCAGCTGGTATTCGATGAGCAACTCAAGCTGGCTCAGTCCCGCCTGCACGAGATCCTGGATCAGGACGGGAAGGCTGCGGTCCCAGGACCGGCGTTCGGCGGCCGACACCGTAAGGCCGGCGGCCATGCGCAGGTGCTCGGCCAGCGCTTCGCTGAACCGCTGCTCCATAGGCGAGGCAAGCATCCCGGCAGTCCGACGGAAGACCGTCACCGACCGACCCCCAACGCAGCACGAATTCTCGTGCGGATGGGGGCATGTCCTGGATCAGCCGGTCAGCTGATCAGCGGAAGCCCGTCGGACCGCAATAATGTGACGCGCCGAATACTACCGGTCGCAGCAGCAGGATCAACGTCAGATGAGGCGAGACGCTTGGAGTCAGGTCAGGCGGGGGCCCCGCGTCAGGAGGGACGCTTGGGGTCAGCTGAGCCGGGGCGCCTTGCGCCGGCTGCCGCGGTACGTGGCGGCGTCGTACCGGCGCTCGTTCTCCGCCAGCTTGTCCGCGGCGGAGGCGAGCAGGTCCACGCCCAGAACATCGGCGAGCCTGACGAGGTAGAGGAAGACATCGGCGATCTCGGACCGGACCTGGCCCGCGGCCCGCGGGTCGGCCATGATGGCCGCCGCCTCCTCGGGCGTCAGCCACTGAAACTCGGCGAGGAGCTCCCCGGCCTCGCCGGCCAGCGCCATCGCCAGGTTCTTGGGCGTATGGAACTGCTCCCAGTCCCTGGCGGCCACGAAATCACGCACTCGCTCGGTCAGCTCGCCGATGTCGCGCATGGCACTCACCCTAGGGGACGGCCTCGGCCATCAGCGCCAGTGCGCACACATGGTCCCGGCCGGTGAGCGTCCCGATCCGCCGCACCACCTGGCAGCCCAGGGTCAGAGGATTCCTCAGATCCTGTCAATGGAGATGATCGTCCAGCCGTCTGCGTCCCGCGCCATCTGAAGATGTGCGTGGTACGGTCCGTATTTTTCCCGGTCGTTGGTCATCACGACCATGGGCTGGACGACTGAAACGGAAAAATGGGTCACCGGTCCCCCCTGGCCATCCAGCATGCGTGCGAGCTGGAGGAACGAGCCCAGCGTCAGCTTCTGGCCGTCCGGCCCGGCCGCACCAGGGGCGAGGTAGCCGAACGCCTTCGGGTAGTTCCGGGTGACGATGGCCCGGTAGTAGCCGGTGACCACCGACGCCATGGATTGCGTGGCGGCCGGCGGTGCCGGGGGCGGCCGGACGCCGGCCGTGGAGGATGTGACCGCGGCCGGCGCCGGCTGGGTGCGCGAGGGCGCTGGCGCGGCGACCGTACTGCCAGTGCACGCGGCGAGCGCCGCGATCAGGCCACCGGAGAGCGATCGCCACGCCAGTCTCCTCATGTCATCATCCGCTCAGGATCTCGATGCCGTTGACCTGGGCGTTGTCCTTGACGGCGGTGAACCCGATGGTGAACGTCCCGTTAGCCGGGGCGACCTCGGTGAACTGCTCCACCACCGCCTTGTACTCCGCGCCGGCCGTGGCGTAGATGTCGAAGTTGGTCAGCACCTGCGTCCCGTCGATCAGGACGTTGAAGGTCCGCGAGCCCGCCGCCGTCCAGTACTCCTCGGCGAAATGCAGCCGGATCGTGTACCTGGTCCCGGCGGTGAACCCGGGGATCGCGTAGGTGAAGTTGCCGTACCGGTTGTGCTGGTAGACCGACTGCGGGGCCGGGTTGGTCACGCCGGTCGTGCTGATCGCGTTAGCCACCGCCGCGGTCGTGCCGCCGGTGAAGTCCTCATCGGCCGCCCAGGTCCCGGTCGCCGGACCACCGGCGCTGATCTGCAGGCTGGACGGTGGCGGCGGCGACGACGTCGTCGGTGTCGCGGTCACCTCGCCGGACTGCGCCGACGTGCCGGCGCTGTTGGCCGCGCTGACCGTGTAGTAGTACGTGGTGCCGTTGGTCAGCCCGGTGTCGGTGAAGCTGGCCGACGTGGATGTGCCCACCGGCTTGGTGCCTTCGCCGCCTGACGTGGTGCCGCGGTAGATGTTATAGCTGGTGGCACCCGAGCTGGCGTTCCAGGACAGTATCGCCGAGGCGTTGCCGGCGATCGCGGCGAGGCCGGTGGGCGTCGGCGGTGGCGCCGGGCTCGAGGACGACAAGATCTCGATGCCGTTGACCTGGGCGTTGTCCTTGACGGCGGTGAACCCGATGGTGAACGTCCCGTTAGCCGGGGCGACTTCGGTGAACTGCTCCGCCACCGCCTTGTACTCCCCGCCGGCCGTGGCGTAGATGTCGAAGTTGGTCAGCACCTGCGTCCCGTCGATCAGGACGTTGAAGGTCCGCGAGCCCGCCGCCGTCCAGTACTCCTCGGCGAAATGCAATCGGATCGTGTAGGTGGCCCCGGGGATGGAGCCGGGGATCGCGTAGGTGAAGTTGCCGTACCGGTTGTGCTGGTAGACCGACTGCGGAGCCGGGTTGGTGACACCGGTGGTGCTGATCGCGTTACCCGTGGCCGAAGTCGCGCCGCCGGTGAAGTCCTCATCGGCCGCCCAGGTCCCGGTCGCCGGACCACCGGCGCTGATCTGCACGCTGGTCGGCGGCGACGACGACGGCTTCGCGGACACCTCGCTGGACTGCGCCGACGTGCCGCCGCCGTTGGTCGCGCTGACCTTGTAGTAGTACGTGGTGCCGTCGGTCAGCCCGGTGTCGGTATAGCTGGTCGATGCGGTCGTGGCGACCGGCGTGCTGCCCTCGCCGCCCGAGGTGGTGCCGCGGTAGATGTTGTAGCTGGTGGCACCCGAGCTCGCGGTCCAGGTCAGCGTCACCGAGGCATTGCCTGCGGTCGCGGTCAGGCCGGCGGGCGTCGGCGGCGGTGGGGGCGGGCTGGTGCCGAGCAGGCCGAAGATGGCCAAGCCCGCCGGCAGTCCCACGAACACCTCGCCGTTCGCGACGGTCGGCGTCGCGTACTTGACCTCTCCCGGCAGGCCGTCGCGGCTGGAGTTCATGCCGCTGTCCCAGAATTCTTCGGCCAGGTTCGCCGGGTTAAGCGCGTGCAGTTCCCCGCCGTAGTCCTGGTTCCAGACGATGCCGGTACCGGCCGTGGTGCCGTTGCTGGAGACGACCGGGTCGCCGCCGTTTCCGGACGAGGAGGAGGTCGCGGCCGTAGACAGCTTCCCGCCGCTGAAGGTGAATGCCCTGGTCGGGCCGTTCGCCTGGGTAAAGTACACGTCTTGCTGCCCGCTGGGGCTGGTCCAGAGCGTCGGCGTGCTGAACAACCCGCCCACCGTGCCTGGCGGCAGTTCCTGCTGCACCTTGTCTATCGTCGTGACGCTTGAATCGGTGCCTCCGCAGACGAGGTTAGGGTCGGCGGTGTACTTGCCCATGTTCGTCGTGCTGACAACATAGGGACGTCCCTCCTTGCCCGCCGAGATGACCACGTTGGCCGACGGGATCACGAGCGGCCCGCCTGCGCCCAGATCCACGTCGCCCTGCGAGAGGCATAGCTGGTTGTAGGGCGTGAAGTAGTCCTGCACTTGCAGCGAGCCGTTCAGCCTCACGAAACTGTCGCCATAGTCAGGACCGCCGGTGCTGGCGTCGAAGGTGCCGTTGCCGCTGATGTAGTACACGTTGCCGCTGGGGTCGCCGGCGATGCCTCCGCCGCTGCCGCTCCAGATGCCGCCATCGCTCCCGTTGGGGACGTCGTCGTAGACGTTGGCGAGGGTGAACGCGGTCGGGCTGTAGCTATAGCTCAAGATCCAGCCCTGGTAGGGCCCGATGTCACAGAACGAGGAGAAGCCGATGTAGATCTTCCCGTTCTCCAGCATGAGCGCGACGCGCTGGCGGTTCTTCAAGGGGTTGAAGCTGTCGGTGCCGCCGGAGCTGCCGGCGCCGGTACCCGGCACCGATCCGCTCAGGACGACGGGCGGCCACCTGTCCGCCCCGGTCGTCGCGCTGAGGGCGTGCAGACGATAGACCTCGTTCCCGCCCTCGGTGTCATAGGAGACGACGAACAGCGTGTCCGTGGCGGGGTCGATGACCGGTGTGCCGCTGATGCCGATCTCCGGCGTCAGGTCGCCACAGCCGCTCACGTTGCTGGACACCGCCGTCGCGCCGCCGGGCAGCAGGCCGGCCTTCCACAGCGGTGCGACGGCGCTGGTGGCATCCGCGTCGAACGCGTACACGCTGTCGTTCTCGGTCGCGACGAACACGACGTTGTGCGTGGCGCCGCCGATCGTCAGGTTTGGCAGGTAGAGCGGCTCCGCGTAGACCTGCCCGTCGACCGGGTACTGCACCCGCTTGCCGAACTGCGTCACGTTGACGTTCGACTGATTCAGGATCGTCTCGCTGGTGAACTGGCCGTCTCGCTCGTTGTCGTTCTTGAATGTCGTCACGGCGGTGTTGGCCGCCGCCGCGTGGACCGCCCGCGGCGCAAGATTCACTGCCGCCGCATGGGCCGCCTGCGGCGCAAGATTCGCTGCGATCAGCGCTCCTGCCATGAACAGGAGCAACGCGACGCACAATGCCATGCGATTAGAGCGCTTCGATCCCGCGGAGCTGGCCGATTGAGTAAACTCACGCATCTTTCACATCCCTTTGACGCACCGGCGCATCGCAACCGGTTGCTGCTGCGCGCTGTGATGCTGATGAGGCCATTGCCGTCACGTGGACGTTGTCCGCAGAGCGGATCACCGTCTCGACGTCGCCAGGTGAAGCCCAGGCGGATCTGAATCCGCAGCGGGCCGCACCAGGCGCTGGCCGCGGGCGTGGAGCACTCCTGTCTGGTTCGACCCGGCGTAGACCAGATCCAGCGCTTGTGTCATGACTTAATTTATGACGTGATTTAATTCCCCGGAAACGATGGTGTCAAGAGGCAGTCACTAAACTTGCGTCGGCGGCGGGGTCGTCGGCACCGGGACGCGGAAACGGAGTGACAGCATCGTGGTGCCAGATCCATGACGGCCCAGTATCGTCAGGCAATGCGCGTAAAGAAGAAACGATCATGACCCGGACCGCCTTGGTGACCGGCGGGGCGAGCGGGCTCGGCGCGGCGACCGCTGTCCGGCTGCGCGCCGACGGCTACGCCGTCACCACCCTGGACATCGGCGGTCAGGCTGACGTCGCCGCCGACGTGACCGACGAGGCGGCGCTGCGGCGGATCGCCGGCCAGATCGGCCCGGTCGACGTGCTCATCAACTCGGCTGGCATCGTAGGCGCGAACAAGCCTTTGCTGGAGACGACCGAGCGGGACTGGCGCCAGGTCTTCGACGTGAACGTCCTGGGCACGGTGAACACCATGCGGATCTTCGTGCCCGGCATGCGCGAGCGGGGCTGGGGGCGGGTGGTGAACTTCGCCAGCATGGCCGGCAAGGACGGCAACCCGGGCCTGTCGATTTACTCGGCGTCCAAGGCCGCCGTGATTGGCCTGACCAAGTCGGCGGGCAAGGAACTGGCCACGACCGGCGTGCTGGTCAACGCCATCGCCCCCGCGGTCATCGCCACCCCGATGAACGACAGCACGGCCCCGGACGTGCTCGCCTATATCACCGGTTTGATCCCGATGAAACGGGTCGGCAGGCCCGAGGAGGTCGCCGAGCTGGTCGCCTTTCTCAGCTCAGACCGGGTGAGCTTTTCCACCGGCGCCGTCTATGACATCAGCGGCGGCCGCGCGACCTACTAGCTCACCGGCCGCTAGCTCGGTGCCGGCTATGCCGAGACCGGCCGGCTCGGTGCCGGCTATGCCGAGGGCGGACGGCTCGGTGCCGGCTATGCCGAGACCGGACGGCGGGGCGGATGGGCGGATGGGCGGATGGGGCGGGCCGGTCTGGCGGTGAGCAGGCTCGCCGACACCACGCCCGCGCTGGCGAAGAGGGCGATGATAAGCACGACGCCGTAGCGGTAGACGGCGATCCGGTCGGACGGGTCCTGGTGAGCGAGGATGGCGACCAGCCCGGCCACGCCGAGAACCGTCCCGACCTGGCGGCCCATGTTCAAGACGCCGCTGCCGGTGCCGAACCGGTCCGGTGGCAGCGACGCGCTGCCTGCCGCGAGCAGCGATGGGATCGTCAGGCCGACGCCCGGCCCGCCCAGCAGCTGGGCGGGCAGCAGGTGGGCCAGGTACGCCGGATGGGCCTGGATCCGGGTCAGCCACAGCAGCATGGCGCCGCGTTGACCAGGCATCCGATCGCCGCGACCCGGCCCGCCCCGCCCCGCCGGACGGCGAGCCGCGGGGCGGCCAGCCGCGCGAAGGGCAGCACCATGAGCGGCCCGGGCCCGATGGCCAGGCCCGCCCGGACGGCGGAGTAGCGCCATTCGCCGGTGAGGAACTCCACCGAGTTCAACACGAAGGCGCCGAACCCAGCGTAATACAAGATGGAGGCAGCGAACGTGCCGCTGAAGCTACGGGACCGAAGCAGCCCGAGCTCGATCACCGGCGAATGGTGCCGCTTCGAGCGCCCGACCATGGCCACGCCGCAGGCCAGCGAAGCGATCAGCAAGGCGATGAAGCCCGCCGATCCCCAGCCCCAGTTCGGTGCTTTGACCAGGGCCAGGGCGAGCAGCCCCACGGCGGCCGCGAGCAGCGCGGCGCCGAGCAAGTCAGGCCGGCCCCGGATATGGTCATCCTTGCTTTCCGGAATGACCCGGGCGGCCAGCAGCACCGCGGCCAGGCCGACGGGCAGGTTGATCCAGAACACCCATCGCCAGCTGACCTGCACCAGGCTCCCGCCGATGACCGGGCCGAGCGCGGCACCGAGCGCGCCCAGGGCCGACCAGGTGCCGACGGCCCGGCCGCGGGCCGCCGCCGGGACGCAGGCCAGCAGCAGGGACAGCGAGGCGGGTACCATCAGGCCGGCTCCCGCGGCCTGGATGACCCGGGCTGCGATCAGCGCCACCACGCCGGGGGCTACGCCGCAAAGGAGCGAGCCGAGGCTGAAGGCGATCAGGCCCGCCACGAACAGCCGCCGCCTGCCGACCCGGTCGGCCCACCGGCCGGCTGGCACTAGCACCGCGGCGAAGACGATCGTGTAGCCGTTGAGCACCCAGGACAGGTTGCTCAGGCTGGTGCCCGGATACACCCGGCCGATATACGGGAAGGCCAGGTTGACGATGAACAGGTCGAGGCTGGACATGAACACGGGCCACCGACAGCAGTCCGACGATGGCCGTCAGCTGTCGGGCCGTGGGGATGGCGGCCGCAGGTTCGGCGGTGGTCAGCGGGGCGGGGCTCATCGGGGCATCCTCCGGGTCAGCCTCGAGCTTAGTCCGAAATCTGGACTCACCATATCGCACGTTGCTGAGTTAGTCCAGAAATCAGACTTAGGAGGTATGCTGGGTCATGTGACGACCGCGCCGGTGCAGCCTCGGATCTGTTCTATCGCTCGCACCCTGGAGATCGTCGGGGAGAAGTGGGCGCTGCTCGCCGTGCGCGAGATCTTTCTCGGTGACCGCCGGTTCGACGAGATGGTCAAGTGCACCGGTGCTCCGCGTGACACCCTCGCCGCCCGGCTCCGGACGCTGGTGAGCGCGGGCGTGCTGGAACGCCGGCCGTACAGCGAGCATCCGGCCCGGTACGAGTACTTCCTGACCGAGGCGGGTCTCGACCTCTACCCGGTCATCACGTCGCTGCGATCCTGGGGCGATAAATACCTGGCGGGCGGCGACGGGCCGCCGCTGATCGTCGAACATAAATGCGGCCATGAACTCGACGCCCGGCTGGTGTGCACGGCCTGTGGCGAGCCCGTCAGCCCGCGCGACACCAGGGCGGTGTACCCGGCTAGCTGACGGTGCTCAGCGGGTGAATGGCCGGAGCCTGCGCCAGGTGATCGCCGGCCGTCGCGAGGGCCTGCTGCACGTGCGGGGTCTGCAGGTGCGCATCGAGGTCGTCCTGGGAGCGCCAGGTCTCGATCGTGACGAAGGTAACCGGATCGACGACGGACGCAAACAGATCGTAGGACAGACACCCCGCTTCGGCGCGGGTCGGTTCCACCAGCGCGCCCAGCGCTTCTGCGACCAGCTTCTCCGAGCCCGGCTTCGCCGTCAGTACCGCCACGACCTGCAGATCAGCCATTTCTCTACCCCGCTTCTCGGCCAGCCACAGTGCCGGCAACCTCGTTAGCCTACGGCTGCACGGCGAACGAGCCTAGTCCGGTGCCGATGAGCCGGGCGGCGCGGCGGACGTCAGCGGTCACGGCCTGGTGCACCTGGACGGGCGTCCGGGTGCCGTCCAGGTACTTCGACAGGCTCTGGAACTGGATGCGCCACAGGCCGAGCAGGGCGGTGGCCGCGATCTGCGGCTCCGGGTCATCCGCGCTCGTGGCGGTCCGCCCGGCCAGGATCTCGGCCGCCACGACGACGAACTGGTCCATCATGTCGCTCTGGTAGGCCCGCAACGACGGCGTGGCCTGGATCAGCCGGCCGAAGCCCCGGATCGCGGCGCCAGCCTGGGCCGGGTCGTCCTGAGCGGCCAGCCAGAATATCATGGCGTCCAGTTCACCGTCCAGGATCAGCAGCGCCGCCTGGACCGGGGGGACCCCGGGCTCAGCCAGCCCGGCCCGCAGCGAGGCCATCGTGGCCTCCAACCGGTCCAGGATCAGCGATTCCTTGGTGGGGAAATAGTTGAAGACCGTCTTCTCCGACACCCCGCACGCGGCGGCGATCTCCGCCACACGAACCGCGTCGAAGCCTCGCTCCAGGAACATCCGGGTGGCGGTGTCCGACAGTTGCTGACGCATCAGGCGTTTCTTACGCTCCCGCAGCCCCTCCACCTCGGGCACCGCGTTCTCGGGCAGCGCGGTCGCTGGCAGCGCGGGGCCTGACAGCGCAGCCTCGGGTATCGCGATCCCTGGGGGAGGCGGAACGGACCGCTGCGCTGTCCGGGTGTTCATCCCGCTGTCCAGGCGTTCATCCCCGAAGTATAGTTTAGCGCTCATATTTTTTCTGTTACTATAATTTTTTAGTTGCTAAACTAAAGCTGCTTCGGTATCGCTTCCCTCCTGAGGAGCTCTCCATGAGTAACATCCGCATCGTGAAGGACTACCCGCATTCCCCGGCGACAGTCTGGCGTGCCGTCACCGACCCGGCCGTGATCCCGCGCTGGACCGTAACCGGCGCTGGCGGCCGGCCCGAGGGATTCAGCACCACCGTCGGCACGAAGTTCCAGTTCATCGCCAAGCCCAAGCTCGGCTGGAACGGCGTTGTCAACTGCGAGGTGCTCGAGGTGAACGAGCCGTCGCTGCTGCGCTACTCGTGGACGGGCGACGAGGGCGGCGACCGGACCGAGGTCCTCTACCGGCTCGAACCCCAGGCCGGCGGCACGCGCTTCAGCTACGAGCACACCGGATTCACCGGCGTCGGCGGGATGCTCATGGCCAAGCTGCTGGGCCGCGTCCGCAAGAAGATGCTCAACGTGGGGCTGCCCGCGGTGCTGGACGATCTGGGCCAAACCGCCGGGCGAGACCGCCTGGGATGACGGCTGACCCGCCTGGCCTGGCGTTTCAGTTGCTCGACGGGACGCAGGCCGCGACGCACGAGGAGGAGCTGCGGGACCTGCACGCCGAGGTTTACGCGGACCCGCCCTACCGGCGCGCCGAGGATGGCACGCTGTTCGCTGCCCGTTTCCGGGTACAGCGCCGCCAGCCAGGCTTCATCCTGGCCGAAGCCCGGAACGGCGGCTACCTGGTCGGCTACGGATGCGGGATGCCGCTCCGGCCTGCCACCTCCTGGTGGCGGGAGCTGACCACCCCGCTGCCGGAGGAGGTTACCGCCGAGCATCCTGGCCGCACCTTCGCGCTAGCGGAGCTGGTGGTGCGCGCGTCCTGGCGGCGGCAGGGCGTCGCCCAGGCCTTGCACGACCTCATCCTGGCCGGCCGAGCCGAGGAACGAGCGACGCTGACCGTCTGGCCCGCGGCCATCCCGGCGCAGAACGCATTCCGCGCCTGGGGCTGGCGCAAGGTAGCGCGGACCCGCGATGCCGGTCCCGGTTCGCCGGTGTCCGACGTGCTCCTCACCACGCTGCCGGCGCATCCCGGACGTTGAAGGGCCGCGCGGATACTAGCTGCCGGACCCGGCTCTGGGGTCTTCGACGTGCCTGTATGCGCGCGGCCCCGACCCGCGGATCGCCGGCGCTTGCTCAGCTTTTCGGGGTCTTGTACTTGACGTACAGGTGAGCAACCGGTCCGGTATCTTCGGTCATGCCCATCGGCAGGCCGATACCGGGCATGGCCGGAGAATACGGCGCGCTACTGGCATGCCGAGTGCCATGGCCACCTTGGAGAACGGCCACGACCTCGTCCGCGAATTCACCTGTGAGCGTCTCCATCCGCTTCACGCTAAGGCCGTCAATTTGCATTCTTTCCAGTTCAGTCTGGATGTTATCCAGCGCTAGCTGCTGGCCGAGGGTCAGTTGCGGTGAATCGGTCGCGTAAACGATCTGGTAGGCCGCCGCCAGCGTGGTGCATCTGGCGCAGTAGCTACTGGCCGCAAAGGCCGTATTATTCATATGAAGGCTGGCTTGCTTTGAGACCACCAGGATCTGGAAGCCGACCGCGACCGCTCCGCAATCATGGCACCGGCTGGTCGTCGCCACGGCCTCATCGTTGCCGTTCACGGTGGCCGCGGAACTCTGCTCGAAGTCGTACATCACGTTGAAATCGGTGTGCCCGTCCGTCTGCGAACCGGCTTGGGCTGAGTTGTCGTACGTCTGCGTATTCGCAGGCGCGGCCACGGCCGCCGACGCGACGCCGGTAAAGGAAAGCGTCATAGGTATCGTCAACGCCAAAAAGCCGCAGCGCGACCGCAATCTTCTTGTTTTGGACAGCATGGTTATCCCTTCATAGTGGGTGAGTGTCTGACACGGTACTTCATGCGACCGGAGAGCACGCGGCTATTCGCCGGAAGCGCGAATATGAAATTCGCCGGAATACGCTATTCGGTCATACACAGCCTTATCGCAGGAGTTCGCATAGCGCATAATATTTCGGGAAACACCTGCTGGTAGCGGGCGCCGGGCAAGGTCCGGATCGGCCTTCGCGCATGATCCGGAATAAAGTTCATCGTTCGGGTCATGTGCGTTCCTGCTTCATGACGGCCGTGCCGCGGATGATGACGTTGAAGATCTGGGCCTGGAACTTGCCCAGGCCGATCGGCGGCAGCCTGGTGAACCAGATCAGCACGTAACGTCCCGTCCCTGGCCTGGTGGCCCTGAAGTAGTGCGTACCGTCGATGCTGTCAGCGGTGGCGACGGTCCTGAAGGCGGACATGGCGGAGACCGCCAGGGTGGCGTGGTTGCCGACCTCGATCGCCACGTCGGCCCCGAACGCTGGCCCGAAGGTGACCGTGGCGGAGCCGAGCCGTATCTGCCTGCCCATATCCAGGATCAGCCCGCTGCCTGTCTTCAGGCCGCCGAACACCGGGTTGCCGAGGTAGTACTGGGTCTGCCACGCGGTCTGAAGATCCTTGTCGATGGCGTACCCCGCCAGGTCGCTGTTCTCCTGCGATGAGTCGCCGCCCTGGGCGCCTTGCGGGTCGAATCCACGCGCGCTGACCGGCGTGAGCACGGGTGCCCGCCGACCGGCCCGACGGCGCGGGGGCCCGGGCCGGGTCGCGGTGACCATGGGGG
>JALYVS010000679.1 GCA_030853115.1 Actinomycetota bacterium | reverse complement strand
ACACCGAAGCCGATCCCTCGGCGCTCTGGCGGCTCATCGAAGACAGCTCCAGCTGGCCGAGTTGGACGCCGATCGAAAGCTTCAAGCTCGAACGCGAGGGCTCAGCCGACGGAATCGGAGAAATCCGCAACTTCAAGACCGGTCGTGTCCAAGTCCGCGAGGAGATCGTGGAGCGCAGTGTCGAACGGCGCCTCAGCTACGTCCTGCTCGGAGGCCTCGCGGTGCGGGACTACCGGGCTGACATCGACCTATCACCCACGTCTGACGGGACGGAAATTCGGTGGCACACCACCTTCAAAGCCAAGCTGCCCGGCACGGGCTGGCTGTACCGGCGCGCCCTCGCAAAGGCAACCCGCGAGTTCGTTGACGGGCTCGCCGGCTACGCAACTTGCAACGAACCGGCGCCAAGCGCATGAGCGAAAGATCCGCCGGCCACCGCCGGTCCGGACGCGAAAGGAAGAATCTCATGTCCCAGATCGTCATTATCGGCGGCGGATTCGCGGGGGTGTGGAGCGCTGCCGCGGCCGCCCGGGTGCGCAACCAAGCGGGAGTCGAGGCGACCGATCTCCCGATCGCATTGATCTCCCCGGGCCAGGAGATGGTCATCCGCCCGCGGCTGTATGAGAGCCAACCCGACATGATGGGTCTCCCGCTGGCCCGCATCCTCGAACCGGTCGCGGTTCAGCACATTCGCGCGGCGGCCTCGGACATCGACACCGCCGCACGCCGGATCACCGTCAGCGCGGCCGGCGAAGAAGTGCGAGAGATGTCCTACACGAGCCTGGTCCTGGCCTCAGGCAGCCAACTTCTTGCGCCCACCCTACCCGGGTCCGAGCACCTACACAATGTCGACACGATGGCCGCAGCCGTCGCTCTTGACCGTCACCTGCACGGTCTGCCTTCGCACCCCACGCAGGACGGCAGATTCACCGCGGTTGTTGTTGGCTCCGGTTTCACCGGCATCGAGGTCGCGACCCAGATGGTGACCCGGCTTCACGCGATCGCAGAGCCCCATCACGCGGCCGACGATGTGCGAGTCATCCTGATCGAGCGAGCAGACGTGATCGGACCCGAACTGGGGCCTGGACCCCGGCCGGTGCTCCTAAAAGCCCTCGCCGAGCTCGGTATCGAGACACGCCTTCGGACGACCGTGGTCAGCCTCGACGACCGTTCAGTCCGGCTCTCCGATGGCAGCACCATCCCGGCGCACACCACGATCTGGACAGCAGGCATGCGCGCTAACCCCCTTACCAAACGGATTCCCGGTGCGCGAGACGAACTCGGTCGTCTCAAGGTCGATCCCTGCCTCTCTGTGACGGGTGTCCCCGGGGTGTTCGCGGCCGGCGACACCGCGGTCGCCGAGCTCGAGTCCGGCCACCCGACAATGCAAAGCTGCCAGCACGCGCATGCGATGGGCCGACTAGCCGGGCACAACGCCGCCGCCGAACTACTGGGCGTCTCACTCGCCCCGTTCAAACCAGAGCCCTATGTCACCTGCCTGGACCTCGGTCAGGCAGGAGCAGTTCTGACCGCCGGCTGGGACCGCGAAGTCAAACTCACGGGCCCCCCAGCCAAGCAGCTTAAGCGCAAGATCAACCAGACGATCTACCCGCCAGTCGACGACGCCGCCGAAATACTAAAGCACGCTGACTTCCAGGCAGCGTCACGGACGCAACTTCGCGGGCGACCTCGCGCCGCCACAGTTGAGTCTCCTGCCGCGAGCTGAGCTATGCCGCATTCTCGGTCCCTCCTCCTACTCGTTCGCGTCGCCACACCGATCAACATGCTGGCGGCGGGGAATCTCCCGCCCGAGCCCGGAATCGTGACTTGCTCAAGGCGAGCCGAGTATCGCTCTCGGGGTGGTAGAGGGTCGGCTGTACCAGCACGATCCCGGCTCGCCACCGCTAACACAGATTTCCAGCAGACAGAGTCACATGCGCTCCATCGACGCCAGCACCTTCACCGAGGAGCGGGCCTGGGATGCCCTGGACGTTGCCGATATGACCGACGCGACCGTGCGCCTGCATTGGACCGACCAGCCCTGTCCAGCATGAAAGCAGGCTGCAGTCATGGCTCGAGAACCCATCCGGCTGCGCCGTCCTCATCACTCAACACCTCGAGAAGGCCGGCTTCCCGGTGGCTGTGCTTCTCCTGCTGACAGCGGCATCCGCTTCGGCGGACTCAGCGGCGCCGCGCGCAGCGCTCGCGCCATCTCCCGTCGCTACGGTTGCGATCCACGTGTGCGAGAGGGAGCAGCCGACAAGGCTGCGGCCCAGCTGGTGAGAGTCCAGCCATGCTAATCGTCCGTGTCGAGCATGTAGCGACGCCACATCCCGGTGCGGGTAACCGGCCGGGCGATGCGTGGTGTGAAAG
>JALYVS010000678.1 GCA_030853115.1 Actinomycetota bacterium | reverse complement strand
GAGCGAGCTCGGCGCAGCAAGAGGGCTAGGTCGAGCGTCTCGTTCGGGGACAGCTGAAGCGCACTGCACAGCTGGTGCAGGCGGTTGTCGGTCGGCAGCGTGTCGCCCTTATAGTCGCGGGACACCGTCGAGGTGGTCCAGTTCAGATGCTTGGCGGCGCGCGCTTGGCCGCCGTCTGCGCCGACCCGGTCGATCAGCGGGCGCCAGCGCCGCAGAAAATCCAGCTCAGGGCCCGACCGCGAGTCGTCCGGTGGTCCGGCTGGCTGATCCGTCACGCTGGCCCCCATGTGACCGCGGCATCCTTACCGCTTGCCAATGTAACGGCTAGCTTCAGCCGGAATACCCGATTCGCGGCAAAGGCCCGGAGACGGACACCCCGCCCGCGCCGCGCTGGTCTAGCTGCGTCTAGCATGTACTTGCAAGCTATTCGCATGTAAAATCTCGTGTGGCGAGGTAGTAGCAGGTATCAGTCCTGCGACCGAGGGGGGACCGTGTCTACTGCAACCACACCGCGATCCGCGCGGATGAGCCAGCTGATCCGGCAGTCGTTCACTTCGATGACCCCGACCGAACGCCGCCGGGTGCTGGCGATGTACGGCGTGATCATCGCGCTGCACCTACTGGGGTTCTTCGTCCTCTTCGTGTTCGTGCTGCCGTCCCACTACAAAGGGCTGGGCATCGGGGTGGCGATCCTGGCCTACACCCTGGGCCTGCGGCACGCTTTCGACGCCGACCATATCTCCGCGATCGACAACACCACCCGCAAGGTGCTGGGCGACCGGCAGGGCACCGGTCAGCCGCGCCCGTTCGGCTTCGGCTTTTTCTTCTCCCTCGGTCACTCCAGCGTCGTCGTCGCGATCGGGGTCGCTATCGTCGTCGCGGAACGGACGGTCTTCGCCGCCGTGTCGAACAGCGGCTCCACCCTGGAACGTTTCGGCGGTTTCTTCGGCACGGTGGTCTCCGCGTCCTTCCTGTTCCTCATCGGGTTGCTGAACCTGATCATCCTGGTGGGGATCATGCGGGTGTTCCGGTCGATGCGCCGGGGCGAGTACGACGAGGCCGAGCTGGAGCGTCAGCTAGCGAACCGCGGGTTCTTCTACCGGTTCTTCGGCCGCTGGATGAAGGCCATCAACAAAGAGTGGCAGCTGTACCCGGTCGGAGTGCTCTTCGGGCTGGGCTTCGACACCGCCACCGAAGTCGCCCTGCTGGCGACCACCGCGCTGCTGGCCTCCCAGCACATTCCCTGGTATGCCATCACCTGCCTGCCGATCTTGTTCACCGCCGGGATGACGTTCATGGACACCACCGACGGGCTGTTCATGAACCTGGCCTATGGCTGGGCCTTCTTCAACCCGGTCCGCAAGGTGTATTACAACCTCGCCATCACCGGGCTCTCGGTGGCCATCTGCTTCTTCATCGGAGGGGTGGAGACCCTGAGCCTGCTCCCGCACGAGATCAGGGGACTCAGCCAGGATCACGGTTTCTGGGGGTTCATGTACAACTTCAACATCAACACGGCCGGCTTTGTCATCGTGGGCATGTTCATCGTCACCTGGCTGGCCGCCCTGCTCATCTGGCGTTTCGGCCGGATCGAGGAAAAGTGGGGCGCCCGGTTGCAGGCCGGCCCGCGCCCGGATTCCGCCTGCGAGACCTCGCTACGGCACGGTCCCGCGGCGGCTACCGCCTCACCCGCGAGCCAGCCTTACTGGGAGCGAGAACCACGGCCCGTTCAGGAAAGCGAGGGTCACGCGCCGTTCCCCGATGCCATGAGGTAGGTCCAGCTAGCGCAAAGCGGCGCAGCTGATGCAGGTGACCGCGGCCGGCCGGGCTGCCAGCCGCTCATCCCCGATAGGCTGCCCGCACCGCTCGCAGCTGCCGTAATGCCCGGCCTCCAGCCGCCGCAGCGCCGCCTCGATCGCGGCCAGCTGCTCGCGTGCCGCGTCCCGCAGGGCGGCGGCGTGCTGCCGCTCGAACGCGAGCGTGGCGCCTTCGGGATCATGCTCGTCGTCCGTCCCGGCCGCGCTCGCCGCCTCGGACAGCTGGGCGAACTCCCGCTCCTGCGCCGCGATCCGCTGCCTGGCCCGCTCTCGCCCGGCTCGCAGGAGCTCCGCCAGCCGGAGTTCGCCCTCGGTCGCCATGCTTCGACTGTAACCGCCCGCGATTTGACCTCAGCCGCGGTTGAGGTTGCATGATCCGGAGGTGACAAACGATGTCCCGGCCGGCCCGCGGCGAGCCGAGCAGGCCGGCGGGGCAGAACCGGCCGCGGCCACCCGGGCGTTCCGGTGGTCCGGACGAGTCCGCGCCTCGCCCTACTACCCGGCTCTCGTCCATCCGGTGTTTCGCCGGGTCCTGCCGGGCGCGGCCGCCTCCGCGC
>JALYVS010000234.1 GCA_030853115.1 Actinomycetota bacterium | reverse complement strand
CTGCCACCCCCGCCGGCCGGCGGCCCCGTCGCGGTCGGGCCGGTGCTGCTGCGCGACGGCAGCACTCTGCCACCCCCCAACGACCAGCCGGTTCATTGATAAGCGCCGCCCAGGGGCCGACTGCGCTCCGGGACCGCAAAGACGTCCGGGCTGCGGCAGACATCAGGAGGGCGTCGCCGCGAAGTGCTCCGTGAGCAGCGCCGCCACCTGGTCAGCGTCTTGTTCGGGCAGCCAGTGCGAGGCCCCGTCGAGTTCGGCGAAACGATAGGGCCCGGTGACGTAGCGCCCGCACAGTTCGGCCGCGGCCCGCGAGACGAACCGGTCGCGGTTACCCCAGGCGAACATCGCCGGCACCTGGATCGGGCCGGCCGGCTCACGCAGGCTGAACGGCATGGCCCGGTACCAGTTGAGCGGACCCCGCAGCACGGCCGGGTCCCGGGCCCGGGCGGCGTAGCGGTCCGCGCTGGCCGGATCGAGCCCGGTGCGCACCAGGGTGTCGCGGAAGGCCTGGCCGCCGCGGCGGCCAAGAACATGCTCAGGCAGCCAGGGCAGCTGGCAGGCGGCCATGTACCACGAGCGGGCCGCCTGGTCGCCGGTGATCAGGGCCCGGGCGAACGCCTGCGGGTGCGGCACGGACAACGCGGCCAGCGAGGTCACCCGTCCTGGATGACGGCCGGCCACATACCAGGCCAGGGCGGCGCCCCAGTCGTGCCCGGCCAGGTGGAACCGTTCCGCCCGGGCCGCGTCGGCGAGCGCGAGCACGTCCGCCGCTAGCTGGGAGTTCCGGTACGCGGACCGGCCGGCCGGCCGGGCCCCGGGGGAGTAACCGCGCAGGTCGGGCGCCAGCACCCGATAGCCCTCCGCCGCGAGCGCGGGGGTTACCCGGTCCCAGCAGCGGCGGTCCTGCGGAAAGCCGTGCAAGAAGATGGCGACGCCTCGAGGCCCGGCCCGGCCGGCCGCGGCGGTGTCGGTGACCTCGAAGGTGAACGCCGCGCTGGTAAAACGCTCCATGTCGTCATCTTCCTCCCCCCGGGGGGCGAGTGGTCCGCGCCTGGACCTGGATTCAGCCGCACCGCACGGTAACCGTGCCCGGCACGTCCGGCGCTCCTGTCGCCAGGGGGTGCGCCAGTATCTGGCGGCGCGCCAGTACCAGGCCAGCGATGGTCACGCCGATCAGGATGCCGGCGCCATGGTCGTCGCGCGCAGCGGTCATCGTGAGGCCGCCCATGAGCACCACGGCCAGAGACGCCCGGGTCAAGGTGGTTGGGCGGACGGCGTGGCGCGCGGCGACCATGACAATGATCGAGGCGTTCCCGGCGATGACCGACGGCAGGACGCCGCCTAGTTCAAGCGCGGTCAGGTACACGGCGAAGAACACCGAATACAGCTGGGCGAACCACTCCAGCGCGCCGAGATCGGTGCCGGCCGCCAGCAGGACCGCGAGCGCGCCGATCAGGGCGGCTACCGCGGCGGACGAGCCGCCACCGGTATCGCCGGGGTGCCAGGCGATGTAGATCGCGATGGTGCCCGGTCCGCCGGCCAGATAGATGAGGGACCAGCTCGCCCAGCCGAGCCGGCGTTGCAGCGCGGCTCCGATGACCGCGATGCCGAGCAGGTTGAACGCCAGCTGGCCCCACCCGGATGGCTGCACCAGTACCGGTGTTACCGCACGCCACCACTGACCTGTGCGCAGGTGCGGCGCGTTCCGGACGAAGAGGCGCATCAGGGCGGGGCTAGCGAGCGCGGCCATGCTGACTGCGAGCGTGATACCGCAGACCACGGCGGTCAGCACCGGCCGGCCGGTGGCTGCGCGGCTCGGCCCCTGGGGCGGATCCGGCGTGCCGGTGGCCGCGGTCATGCCGAGGCCGCATCAGTGCCGGTGCCCAGGGGCGCTGCCGCCAAGACGCTGGTCAGCTTACGGACGCGGGGGGTGAGGGCGGCGGCCGGGCTGCCTGTCGCGATCGGGGCTGCCGGTTCACGGCCGCGCGACGTAGCGGACCCGATCGTGCGCGACCGCAGCAAGCTCGTGAGCAATGCGAGCGCGCCACCGGCCCCGGCGAGGACGAATGCTGCTGCTGGCCCGGCGCGATCGGCGACTACTCCAGCGCCTGCTGCTCCCGCGGCACTGCCCACGGCCATCGCCGTGGCGAGCCAGGCGAATGCCTCGGTGAGGGTGCCGTCGGGGGCGGCGTTGCCGACCATCGCGTACAGGGTGGCCTCGGTCGGCGCGATCGCGGCGCCGGCGACGAGCAGCACGGCCCCGAGCGCGAGGACGCTCCCGTCCGCCGGGATCAGGGCCAGGTGCCCGACGGTCAGCGCGCCGAGCAGGAGCGCAAGCCCAGTGGCAGTGCGCGCTCCGCCGCCGAGCCGGGCGACGAGCAGGCCGCCGATGAACGACCCGGCACCCCAGACGGCAAAGAGCGGGGCGCCGCCCATGGGGCTATGCAGCGCCTTGGCGGCCGCGATGACGGCGACCTCGCCGGCGCCGAGCAGCATGCCGACCGCGATCAGGACGATGACCAGCGTCCGCATCGCCGGCCTGCGAAGCGATCCTCCCCGAGATGGCCGGTCAGCCCGGGATGGCTGCCAGTTGCGGGACGCCGGCTGCGCGGCGAACACGGCGGTTGCGGCGAGCAGGACGAGGCCTGCGGCCGCGAGGGCCGCGCCGCTGGACCATAGCGCGCCGATGCAGAGCGCGAGCGGCGGCCCGAAGATATACGTCAGCTCGACGAGCGACGCCTCGAGTGCGTAGGCGCTGCGGACGGCGCTGGGATCGGACAGCAGGGCTGGCAGCTGGGTTCGCAGGCAGGCGCCGACCGGCGGTTCGGCCAGCCCGATGCCGGCGGCGAGCGCGACCAGGACAGCGAGCGGAGCGCGGGCCGGCAGCAAGCCGATCGTGACCAGCAGCGCAGCGGCGACGCTGGCGCTGGCCAGCAGCACCGGCGGCTGCCCGCGGCGATCAACGAGATGCCCGAGCAGCGGGCCGCCGACGCCGAGCGCGATCGCGTAGGCGCCGGTGACCAGGCCGGCCTGAGCGAACGAGCCGGTCAGCTGCTGCGCATGGACCAGTAGTCCGATACTGAGCATGGCCAGCGGCAACCTCGCGACGATCGAGACTGCGACTAGGCGCTGGGCGCCGGGTGATGAGGCAATCGAATTCATAAGCTGATGCTATGGTCTGACTGGTGCAGATAAGGGAGCCACAATGATGGCAATAAAAGAGACCAGTCAGCCGGTAGAGCTACTCGTTGCGGTGGACCGTGATGGTAGCCGGACCCTGGGAGCGCAGATCGAGGACCAGCTTCGGCGCGCCATCCGAGACGGCGCCCTGAGGCCCGGGACGACCCTGCCGTCGACCCGTGATCTGGCCCGCCAGATCACCGTTTCGCGGCGAGTGGTGGTGGACGCCTATGCGCAGCTGGCGGCCGAGGGTTATGTCAGCCTGCGCCAGGGCGCGCGCCCGTGTGTCTTGGGGGCGGCTGTGCTCGCGGGTGACCCGCAGGCCGTCGCGTCGCGTCTGGCGCCGCGTGCCCGGTACGACTTCCGCCCTAGCGTGCCCGACGTCTCGGCGTTCCCGCGGGCAGCATGGCTCCGCTCGTTGCGGGAGGCGCTCGCGACGATCACCGACGCCGATCTCGGCTACGGTGACCCCCGCGGGGTCGAAACGCTGCGCTGCGCCCTGGCGGACTACCTCGGCCGGGTGCGCGGCGTCGTGGCCGATCCCGGGCACATCGTTATCACCAGCGGCTACAGGCAAGGCCTGGGGCTGGTGTGCCACGCCCTCGCGGCGGCCGGGGCCAAGCGGATCGCGCTGGAGGACCCGAGCAATCCCGAAGACCGGCTGATCGTCGCGCGGGCCGGCCTGGCGCCAGTTGCGATCGGGGTCGACGAAGCCGGGACTGTGGTCGACGATCTCGAGCGCGCCGACGCCGACGCGGTCGTGCTGACGCCGGCCCACCAGCATCCGACCGGCGTCGTGCTCAGCGGCGAGCGCCGCACGGCCCTGCTGGCGTGGCTACGCGCGCGCGGTGCGATCGCGATCGAGGACGACTACGACGCGGAGTACCGCTTCGACCGCGCTGCGATCGGAGCGCTCCAGGGCCTCGACCCCGGCCGGGTTATCTACGCTGGCTCGGCCAGCAAGACGCTGGCGCCGGCACTCCGGATCGGCTGGCTGGTCGTACCGCCCCCCCTGCTGGAAGCGGTCACCCACGAGAAGCTCCTCGCCGATCGAGGCACCCCCCGGATCGAGCAGCACGCGCTCGCCGACTTCCTGACCCGCGGTGAACTCGACCGCCATCTGCGGCGCATGCGAGCCCGCTACCGCGGCCGGCGTGACGCGCTCGTCCAGGCGCTCACCGCAGCGCTCCCCGAAGCCGCCGTCGGCGGTGTCGCCGCCGGGCTGCACGTGACCCTTCAGCTGCCCGGTAGCGACAGCGAGCAGGCGATCCGGGAGGAGGCACATCACCGCAGCGTCGAGCTCGAGACGCTGAACGACTACCGGCCCGGCGCCCGCAGCCACCCGCCGACCCTGCTCCTGGGCTACGGGCAGCTGCCCGAGCACGCGATCCGGGCCGGCGTCCGCGAACTCGCCCTAGCCGTACGAGCAGCCCGGACCCGAGCCACCCAAGCCAGCGGGTAAGCGCACGGAACAACCTGGTCTGCCGGGTTTGGGCACTGCGGGCACCGGGCCCGTCAGGGCGCCCGGCTGCCGCGGTCTTTTTCCTGCGCGATCACCTGGGGCAGGTCATCCAGCCGGGTCGCGCCCTTGACCTGGCGGGCCATCCGCGGGTTGTGTGCGAACCGGTCCGCGTGCCGGTCCAGGAATGACCAGTAGCCCGCGGTGAACGGGCACGCGTCCGGGCCGAGCCGCACCGTGGGCCGGTACGGGCATCCGCCGCAGTAGTCGCTCATCCGGTTGATGTAGGCGCCGCCGCTCGCGTACGGCTTGGTCGCCATCAGGCCGCCGTCGGCGTGCTGGGACATGCCCACCACGTTCGGCACCATCACCCAGTCGTAGCCGTCGACGAAGTTCGCGTGGAACCAGCTGGTCAGCTCGGCGGGGTCCCAGCCGCGCTGCAGGGCGTAGTTGCCCAGCACCATCAGCCGGATGATGTGGTGGGCGAAGCCGTGCTCGCGCACCTGAGCCAGCGCGTCCTTCAGGCAGCTGGCCTGGACGGCGTCCGCGTCCAGGCGAGTGAACCAGTCCGGCAGCGGGGTCCGTGCCTGCAGCGCGTTGCGGTGCCGGTAGTCCGCCCCGAAATGCCAGTACAGATGCCACACGTAGTCCCGCCAGCCGATGAGCTGGCGGACGTAGCCCTCCACGCTGGCCAGCGGGGCGTCCCCGGCCCGGTAGGCGGCCTCGGCCGCCTGGGCGCACTCGACCGGGTCCAGCAGGCCTAGGTTCAGGGCTGGGGAGAGCAGGCTGTGGGCCATCACCGGATCGGCGGCCAGCATGGCGTCCTGCTGCGGGCCGAACACCGGGAGCCTGTTTTTCACAAAGGAACCAAGAGCCCGTTTCGCCTCGGCCCGGGTGACAGGGAACTCGCGGGGACCGTCCTGGCCGGTCAGGTGGACCTCGCCGGCGTCCTGCCACCGGTCCAGGTCCCGGCGGACCTGCTCGTCGATCTCGTCCTCGCTGAATCCCGCCGCATCGGGCACACCGAGACCGTGCGGGGGCGGCGGCTCCCGGTTCTGGTCGTCGAAATTCCACCGGCCGCCGGCCGGCTCGGCCCCGTCCATGAGGATGTCCAGCCGGCGCCGGGCGTCCCGGTAGAAATCCTCAAGCAGCAGTCGGCGCCGGCCCCGCCGCTCCGTCCAGCTGGTGAACTCCTCCGCGCTGGTCCCGAACCCGCGGGCCGGCAACACCGTGACCCGGGGCAGGGACTTCGCGAGGTCCCGGGCCGCCCAGGAGGTCGGTGCGCAGACGGTCAGGCTTTCCTCGCCGGTCTGCTCGATCGCCTCGCGGTAGGTGCCGGCCTGGATCAGGACGGCCTGGTCGCCAAGTTCCGCCGCGCGGTGCCGCAGCGCCGACAGCACCAGATGGGCCCGGCGCCGGTGCACCGGCCTGCGGCGCAGCGCCGCCCGCGATTCCACGATCAGTACCGGCTGATCCGTCGTGTCGAGAAAGTGCGGCCCGAGCTGGTCCGCGAACAGCCAGCGTCTGTCCACCTGGTGATCACCCCCGGCGATGCGCCTACCCGGCTGCCCCGGGAGGCAAACCGTGGCCCAGGACACCAGCTCCTCGGCGCGGGCTTCGGGTGATCTTGGTGCGGGCTAGCTGAGTGGTGAATTCGGCTAGCGCCCGCCCGGTGCCCGCAGCCCAGTCCTTGAACTCGCCGGGAGGCATGGAATATCTCGCCGTGTCACCGGTCCCGTCTGGGGCGAGGCGCGCCGCGGGCCCGCGGTGGCCGAGGCGGTGCCAGGACGTGCCCGCTGGCCGGGCGAGGAGGGCTTGCCCGAAGATCCCGGCGGCCGCGCCATTGCCTAGTGTGCTGACGGCTGGGGTCAGGCCGGTGAGGACACAGCTGACACGGTGGGCGTAGGCCGGGTCAGTCCTGGCCCGGATGGCGATGGTCCGCAGGGCGCTGAGCCAGACATGGTCCAGGTTGCGGTTACGGAAAAGCTGGATGATGAGCCGGGAGAGCGCCATGTCCGCACGCAGGTTTTGGTGCACGCGCCGCTGGTAGCCCTGCAGGGATGCCGCGTCCAGCCGGTCGCAGGCGAGGCAGTCAGCCGCGATGTCGGCGGCCCACCGGGCGCTGTGCAGCGCGTACTGGATACCTTCGCCGTTGAGCGGATTGATCAGCCCGGCGGCATCGCCGAGCAGCATCAGGCGGTCGCCGGTCAGCGGCAGCCGCGGGTTGTAGGTGGTCAGCGGGTGCCCGAGGATCTTCCCGCGCATCCGGGCTCCCCGGAGCCGGTCCTGCAGCGAAGCGTCTTCGGCGATCAGCCGCAGCAGCATCTCGCGCAGATTAGGGCGGGACTGCGGGTAGGTGGACACGAGCATGCCGACGCCCAGGTTGGCCGAGCCGCCGCCGGCCGGGAACAGCCAGTAATAGCCGGGGAAGCTGTCGCTGGTGAAGCAGACGTCGCCCTGGCCGTCCGGGCCGCCGACGTCGTCGAAGTAGGCTCGCACGGCCACGATCCGGTCCTGGCGGGGCGGCACGCCTCCGTGCAGCGTCCGGGCGATGATCGAGTTGCTGCCGTCGGCGCCCAGCAGCAGCCGGGTGCGCAGCTGCCACGGGCCGGCCGCGCTATGACCCCGGACGGTGATCGCGTCGGGCGCCTGCTGCACCGCGGTCACCTTGCGCCCTTCCAGGATGGTTGCTCCGGCGTGCCGGGCCGCGTCCAGGATCCAGGCGTCCAGCTGCAGCCGGGGAATGACCCGGCCGTAGCTGGCCAGCCCGTCGACCTGCGGGATCCTCATCGCGGTGAGCTGGTCTCCGTCGACGTGCAAAGCCAGATCAGCCATCTTGCTGGTCGCGCGGAACGCCTCGGTCTGGGCTACGCCGAGGTCGGCGAGTTCGGCTAGCGCCGCCGGTCCGACGAAGTCGCCGCATACCTTGTCGCGCGGGAAGCTGGCCCGGTCGACCAGCACGGTCTGGAACCCTTGCGCAGCCAGCCTCGCCGCCGCCGCCGCCCCGGCGGGGCCGCCGCCGACCACGACGGCATCGCAGTCGTGTCCCGGTGCCCCGGTGCGCACCGGCTGGCCAAGCTGGCCAGCAGCGGGCGGTCTGTCGAATTGCATGGTGATCCCTTCAGGCGGAGGGTGCCGAGTTCGGCTCGCGAACCGGCCCGTGACCAGACCGGCTCCCCCTAGCCGGCGTCAGCAGGAACGGCCGGCGCTCACCGGCTCAGGATTCTCACCAGGCCACCATCAATTTACCGAGCGCGCCTGTACCCCGCCGCGGCGGGCCATCGCGGCGTGCCGGCCGTTGATCAGGCTGCTACGGGCGATCGAGCGCGAAGTTCCGCAGGCCATCGGCGGCGCCGCCCTCCCGGAAGCCCGCGTGCCTCAGCACGCCCGCGGACGCGGCGTTAGCCTCCTCGGTCTGCGCGATTATCCTGGTCACCTCCGGCCGGGACCAGGCCAGGCCGCAGATGGCCACCGCCGACTCACCCACCAGCCCGCGCCCGCGGTACTGCTCGACGATGCTGTATCCGATCTCGACCGTCCCGGCCTCATCCGGCGGCCCGTGGAAACCGATGTCGCCGACCACTTGACCGGTATCGCGCAAGATGATCTGGAACATGCCCCATTGACCGATGCCGTCACCCCCGGCGGCCTCGGCCTGCCGCACCAGATTCTGCGCGGCCACCCGGGTCCCGGGCAGCGGATAACCGAGCGCCCAGGACCGCGAATCAGGATCATCCGCTTGCGGGTCGGCCAGGACCCGGGCCAGCCCGGCCGGGACCTGCCGCAGCTCGACGCGCTCGGCCGCTATCCGATCCGGCCAGATGACGCTCACGGCTCTCCCGTCATGATCTGCTCACCTTCGGGAGAATACTCAATTGGCCCTTTCGAAGTGACCCACGTGAGTCAAATGGGCCGCCGGCGGCCGCCCCGACTGGGGCAGTGCCGAGGATTACTGGAGGAAGCTGGAGAGGGCAGCCAACTTTTGGGCTCGCTGCGTCGTGAAATAACTATGTGGGAAGTACTGCGAGGTTGGTGATGAGCGAGGCCGGGCCGCCGGACATCATCGGCTTGGGCGAGACATCGTTCGAGGAGTTCGTGGCCGGCTCCTCCGCCCGCCTGTTCACGCTGGCGAGGCTGCTGACCGGCGGCCACCGCGCCGAGGCTGAGGATCTGCTGCAGGGTGCGTTCGAGCGTGCCTACCGGCGCTGGAGGAGGATCTCCAGCCAGGGGGACCCTGAGCGTTACGTGCGGCAGATGCTGGTCAACGCGTCGGTCGACCGGTGGCGGCGGCTCCGTCGCCACCCGGAGACTGCGCTAGTGATCGCCGGAGCCGAACCGGGCGCCGCGGACGCCACGGCAGCGATCGCGGACCGTGATCTCCTGCTGCGCGGCCTCGCCGCGCTTGCCCCCAGGCAGCGTGCCGTCCTCGTGCTGCGGTACTTCGAGGACCTCTCCGAGGTCCAGACGGCGGCGATGCTGTCCTGCAGCGTGGGCACGGTCAAGAGCCAGGCCGCGCGCGGGCTGGCGAGGCTGCGCGAGATTACCGGTGAAGCAGGCGACCGGGACACCCGTACCCGGAAAGGGGCCGTGCACCATGACTGACTTCGAGCGGCGGCTGCGGGCCGCCATGGCGGCCGCGACCGAGCCGCCGCCCGCCGGGTTGCTCGAC
>JALYVS010000233.1 GCA_030853115.1 Actinomycetota bacterium | reverse complement strand
GGAGGATCCCGGCGGACAGTCCGGCCACCGCCAGGGCGCCCGGCCAGACCTCTCCGGTGCCCTGGTCGATCAAGCCGGTCCGGGACGCTAGCGACGGCTCGCGCACTTGCTCGCCGCCGAGCGCGAAGACGATCCATTCGGGCACGCTCAGCCAGGTCCAGCCCGGGCCGGCCGCCCATCCGCTGGTGCGCAGCCACAGCAGCTTGGCCATGCTGGCCTGGTGAGAGAACGGGAGACCGGTCGTGCGCTCGAACGCGGCGGCAAATTCCGGGTTCTCCCGGCTTATCCGCTCGATCTCGTTCCCGCCACGGTGGTCGAACCAGGCGATGGCCGGCCCGGCCGGGCGCCCGGGCGGATCGAGCAGGACGCCGCTCTCGGCCAGCCCGGCCACCCCGATGCTGCGCACCCGGACCTGACCCCATGCCGATTCGGCCGCCCGGACGGCCCGGCCGATCAGGTCGGTGGCCACCTCGACCAGGCGGTCCGGGTCGACCTCGGTCTGGCCGCAGTCACCCATGCGCCACGGGGTGGGCTGCTCGACGTACGGGGCGCCGCGCCGCGCCGTCGAGCGGACCACGGCCTTGGCGGAGGTGGTGCCGATGTCGATGCCGATGACCACATCGGCGCGGACCGTCATCGGGGTAGCTCCCCTGATCCGCGGGCGATGATGCGGGCCGGGACACCGATGCGCCCCACGGGCAGGCCGGGCTGAGCCAGGCGCGCCAGCAGCCGGGCGGCCGCCACCCGCCCGATTTCATGACCAGGATGGTCCACGACGGTCACGGCCGGACACAGCGCATCGGCCATCGGGAAGTCACCAAACCCGACCAGGGCGATGTCGGTGCGCCGGGCCGCGTGCAGGGCGGGCACCACGCCCAGCGACGCCCGCGTGGTGGCGCTCAGGATCGCCGTCGGCGGCCGGGCGCCGCCGATCAAGGCGGTCACCGCGTGCGCGGCGGCCCGGCTCGTCGCCCCCTCGCAGTGCACTAGCTGCTCGTCCGCCTCGATCCGGTGCTGCGCCAGGGCGTCGCGGTAACCGCGCAAGCGAGCGGCTGAGGTCGAGATGGCCGGGGTGTCGCCGACGTAGGCGATGCGCCGGTGTCCGTGGGCGATGAGATGAGTCACGGCGTCGCAGGCGGCGCGGTAATCGTCTATCTCGACGAGGTCCGCGGCCAGGCCGAGCGCGGGCCGGTCGACGAGCACCACGGGCACGCGCTGCGGGTCGAGCCAGGAATGGTCGCCGCCGGTGGGGCAGAGCAGCAGTCCGGCGACCCGCCGTTGCACCATCCGCCCGATGACATCGCGTTCCCACCCTGAGTCGCGCCGGGTGCTGGTGACGAGCACGGACCGGCTATGCCGCGACATCTCCAGTTCCACCGCGTCGATGACCTCGGCGAAGAACGGGTCGGAGATGGACTCCACCACGAACCCGACCGCGGTGTCGGTGCCCGCTCGCAGCGACCTGGCCATCGCGTCGGGCTGGAAACGCAGGTCGAGCATCACCTCTTGGACCCGCTGCCGGGTGACCGACGCGACCCTCGGATCGTCGTTCAGCACCCGGGACGCGGTGCGCAGGCTGACCCCGGCCGCGTTAGCGACATCAAGCAGCCTGCTCGTCCCGGTCACGCGGTGCCTCCCAGCCTGTGCCGCATCACTATCTCCCGCCGTGCTGTCTCACCGCGATCTCGCGTGCCGTCCCGTTACTGTGCCGTCCTGCGATTGTGCCATCGATAGCATAACGCAATCCTGCACCCTATGCCATCGATGGCAAACCTATCGGGCGAGGTGGTCAAGGATGAAGCCGACCAGGGTGGCCGTCGCCTGGGAGGCGTCCAGGGCCAGGTGTGGCCCGACCGGCGGCGCCAGGTCCAGACCGGTCAGGAACGAGGCGGCATCGCGGATCTTGTCCTGGTCGCGAGTCAGGGCGCGCCGGGTCAGCCGCCGGGATGAGTTCACCGGGCGGCAGGTGCAGCCAGACCAACGTGGGGTCGGCCGCGAGCCGGCCCGCGGTGGCGGCCCAGGCGGCAGGCTGCGCTCGTTCGGCGCTGAAGGGCGCGACGAGCACCACCGGCAGGGCCAGGGCCGTGGCCAGGGTGCTCTTGCCCGTCGCCGGGGGGCCGCCGATCAAGATGGCGGCAGGTCCTCTCGGCACCTGTGATCAGCTCGCCCCGCCGCGGGCCAGCGCGGTGGCCGCGGTCGGGCTCAGCGGAAGGGACGGGAGCAAGAGGGCCTGGTAGGCGTGATAGAGATCCGGCTTGCCCGACCATGTGCCCGCGGCCGGCCTCATGTCCGGGGCAAGTTCGTGCCACCAGCCGCCGCCCTGGCGATCCAGGAAGTAACGGTCGATCTCGGCCCACCACCGGGTCGCGGCCGCCGCGAACCGTTCCTCCCCGGTGCGCCGGTGCAGCGCGTCAGCGGCGAGGACGGCCTCGCAGGCCACCCAGTGCAGTCGTGCGGAAACCACCGGCTGGCCGTCCGGGTCGACGGTGTAGATCAATCCCGGCTGACCGTCCCGGTACCAGGCGTCGGCCACGGCCGTGTCGAACAGCGCGGTCGCCGCCTCGAGCAGCCAGCCGGGCGCCGTCGTGGGCGTGCTCTTCTGCGCCGCCGCCAGGCCCGGCACCCTTATCTGCGCCGCCTCCAGGCCCAGCAGCAGCCGGGCCCATTCGAAGGAGTGCCCCGGGGTGGTGCCGTACGGGCGGAATTGGTCCTGGGGGTGCTCGCGGTTATAGTCCGGGAGCGGCTGCCAGCGCTCGTCGTAGTGCTCGAGCACCCGCCAGTCATGGGCCCGGGCGTCCCTGTCGATCAGGCGGGTGGCGATAGACATCGCCCGCGCGGGCCAGACCGGGTCGCCGGTGACGTCTCCCGCGGCGAGGTATGCCTCCACCGAGTGCATGTTGCTGTTGGCGCCGCGGTACGGCTCGAGCTCGGTGAAGCCGGCGTCCCAGGCTTCCAGCGCACAGCCTTCAGCGTCGGACCAGAAGTGACGCTCGATGACGGTGATGGCGGTCGCGAGGGCGGCGTCGCCGCCAGGAATGCCGGCGGCCGCGCCGCTGGCGGCGGCCAGCAGGGTGTGGGCGTGACCGTAGCTCGTCTTGGTGGCATCGACGACGCGCCCGGCCAGGTCGATGCCGGAGAACCAGCCGCCGTTCTGAATGTCGGCGTAGCGGCTGGCCAGGGCCTGCAGCCCGGATGCGGCCAGCGACCGGGCCCCGGCCACGCCCCGCAGGTGCGCGAGGGTGAAGACGTAGGTCATCCGCGAGTTGAGGTACAGCGGGCACGGCTGGGCCGGGTCGATCTGGCCGTCGGCGCCCAGCCAGCCGAAACCGCCGTCGGCGAGCGCCGCCGCCCGCCCGAAGTTGATCAGCCGGCTCGCCTCGGCGTGACGCCAGGGCGCTGTCCCGGGCTCGCTCACGGTCTTCCTCCCTGGGACACTCACGCGGAACGCGGGGGTAGCTCGCCCGATCCTCTCAGGATCAGGTGAACCGGGAGAACGGTCCGGCGGCGGAGCGGGGCGTCCGGATGCTCGATGCGCTGGATGAGCCGGTCGACGGCGGTGCGCCCGAGCCCGGCCGGGTCCTGATCCAGGACCGTCACCGCGGGCGCGAGGGCCGCGGCCATCGGAAAGTCGCCGAACCCGACGAGGGCGATGTCGGTCCGTCCGGCTCGCTGCAAGGCCAGGACGAGCGCCATCGTGCACAAGATGTTGCAGGAGAAGACGGCGGTGGCAGGGTTCGGCGCCTCCAGGCGCTTTACCATCTCGGCGGCGGCTTCGTCGGCCGACTCCGAGGGAGCGCAGACCAGATCGGGACTGTCGTCCAGCCCGTTGTCGGCCACCGCTGACCGGTAGCCTCTCAGCCGGCGCGTGGTCGTCGTGACGTGGGTGGAAACACCGAAGAACGCGACACGCCGGTGACCGTGACTGGCGAGATGAGCGACGGCCTCGCGGGCGCCCCGCAGGTCGTCCTCGATGACGTAGACGCTGGAGAGCCCTTTCGGGGCCCGGTCGACGAACACCATCGGCGTCCGTTCCTGCCACGGGGCCAGGTAGGCCTGGTCCGCGCTCACGCAGGCCACGATCAGCCCGCTGATCTGACGGCGGAGCAGCGCCTCCAGGGCCGGGCGCTCACTTTCCAGGCCCCGGCCCAGGCTGGTCACCACGACGGCCATGCCGCGCCCCACCAGGTCGACCTCGATGCTGCTCGTCATCTCCGCGAAGAACGGGTCGCCGATGTCGGGAACGGCCAGGCCCACCGCGGCGTCCGCGCCCGTGCGGAAACTCCGGGCCAGCATATTCGGCACGTAGTTCAGTTTCTGCATCGCCCAGCGAACCCGCTCGCGGGTCTCCTCGGTGACGTGCGGATCATCATTGAAGACCCGTGACACGGTCTTCGCGCTGACTCCGGCGATGCGAGCGACGTCGCGCATGGTGGTCATCGGGGATCGCCTCCAGCCTGGGCGCCTGCTCTGGCGACCGCGAGGGTAGGTGCAGCAGGTTCGAGCGGCGCGGCTCCGGCGGCGAAGGGTCCCCCGGTTGATGCCGGGGGACCCTTCACCAGGGGTTTGCCGTGGCTGAGATCAGCAGCCGGTCTTGTAGATCGCGGCCTGGCTGGCCGCCGAGCTCAAGTTGGCGGTGGTGATGATGGTGAACTTGGTGCCGATCTTCGGCGTGGTCGTCTTGCCGGTCAGGGCCGCGACCGCCTGGTCCACCGCGTTGGTCCCGATGGTGTAGGGCGACTGGGCGATGAGCGCCTGGACGGTGCCCTGCTGCAGGGCGGTAATCTCATCGGGCTCGGCGTCAAATCCGATGATCTTCACCTTGCCGGACTTGCCGGCCTGCCGGATGCCGGTGGCGGCGCCCTCGGCGGAGAACAGGTTGGTCGCGAAGATGGCCACGATGCCGGGGTTCTTCTGCAGCGCCGCCAGCGTGACCTGCGCGGCCAGCGACGCGGTGTCCTGGTCGTACTGCACGCCGACGTAGCTGAACTTGGAGTCGGCCTTGGCCGCGGCGGCGAAGCCCGAGGTGCGCTGGTCGGTGGTGCTGATGCCGGGCTTGGTGTTGACGACCAGCACCTGACCGCCGCCGGGCACGAGCTGCTTGACCGCGGCGAAGGCGTCGGCCCCGCCGGCCGTGTTGTCCGAGGAAATCTGCGAAATGGCCCCGGACGGGTCGTTCAGCGTGGTGTCGACGAGTACGACCTTGATGCCCGCGCTCATGGCCTGGGCGATCGGGGGCCGGCTGGCTGACACGTCGTCGGGAGCGATCAGGATCGCGTCAGGCTTCGACGCGGTGACCGATTCGATGATCGGGTTCTGCAGCGTGGGATCGAACTGCGCGGGCCCCTGGACGTTGACGGTGACGTTGCCGAGCTTCTTGGCCTCAGCCTGGATACCGCAACCCATCGTGACGTAGAAGCCGTCACCGGCCACGCCCTGGATGAACGACAGCTTGTAGGACTTGCCGCTGGTCGAGCCGGCGGTGGATCCGGCGGTGGATCCGCTCGTGGTGGATCCGCTGGTCGCGCTCGTGGACGAGCTGGATGACGAGCAACCCACGGTGAGGGCCAGCAGCGTGACTGCCGCCGCACCCGCGGTTGGTGCTACCAAAAACCGCTTCATACTTGCTCCTTCGCGTGAAACTTGGGTCGGCTGCCGGCCCCGGATGACACCAGGTGTGAACGGTGTGAGCGTGCGTACCTGGCCTGCAGGCGTCCCGCTGACCCGCATGTTCAGCTGTTGGCAATCTCGCGGAAACATGACGGCTTGATCCTCCAACAGCCATGTCACCGATGTCAATACTCTAGCCAGGCGTTATTTTAACGTGTCCAATTAGGCCGCTTAGACAGCATGTATCGTTTCGGAGACACGTCTTGACATCGGTGACATGAGAAGGCACGCTCTTCGTAAAACATTGCGGCTTGGTTACAGCCGCGTTGCGGGCCCGCGATGGACTTGGCGGTTCCGCCCGCCTCCGTACTGCGGTTGATAAAGGGAGTGGTTCGATGAGCTTTGCGCTGGAAGCGCGGGACATCACCAAGCTGTACGGTCACGTCAGCGCACTGTCAGGCGCCAACTTCGGGGTGTCCGAAGGCGAGGTGGTCGCGCTCATCGGGGACAACGGGGCCGGCAAGAGCACCCTGGTTAAGATCCTGTCCGGCACCGAGACGCCGACATCGGGTGAGATCCTGATCGACGGCAAGCCGGTGATCATCGACGGGCCGCTCGCGGCGCGCCAGCTGGGCATCGAGACCGTCTACCAGGACCTGGCCCTGGCGCCTCACCTCAACCCGGTGCAGAACATGTACCTCGGCCGGGAGGTCATGCGCAAGGGGGCCATGGGGCGGCTGGGATTCATGAACAACCTGGAGATGCTGGCCGGCAGCAAGAAGGCGTTCGACGACCTCGGGGCCACCGTGCGCAACTTTTCCGGCAGCATCGGCGCCATGTCGGGCGGCCAGAAACAAGCGGTCGCGGTCGCCCGCGCCGCCTCCTGGGCTAAGCGGGTCATCTTGCTCGACGAGCCCACCGCCGCCCTGGGGGTGGTGCAGACCAAAGGCGTCCTGGACCTGATCCGGCGGGTCCGCGACCGCGGGCTCGGCGTGGTGTTCATCAGCCACTCGATGCCGCACGTGATCGAGGTCGCCGACGAGGTGCAGGTCATGCGGCTCGGCCGGCGGGTGGCCACCTACCGGGCGAAGGAGACGACGATGGAGGAGTTGGTCGGGGCCATGACCGGCGCCGTGACGCAGGAGAACCAGTCATGACCGCACAGGGCACCGTGCCGCCTCCCGCGCCGGCCGATGCGGGGCCGAGCGAAGAAACTCCGTCCGGCCGGCTCGCGCGGCTGACCCGCCTGCAGGCGCTGCAGATCATCATCGTGCTCGCCGTGATCATCATCATCTTCTCGGCCCTCAAGCCCGGCAGCTTCCTGACGGTGTTCAACATCCGCGGGATCGTCATCAACACCGCCATCCTCGCCGTCCTGGGTGTCGGGATGACCTTCGTCATCATCACCGGCGGCATCGACCTGTCGGTAGGCAGCGTCCTGGTCTTCAGCGGCGTGGTCGCCGACAAGGCGATGGCGGGCGTGGGCGGCCAGGGCTGGGGCGCGGCTATCGTCGGCGCCCTGGTCGCCATCGGCTGCGGGCTCGCCTGGGGGCTGATCAACGGATTCCTGATCGCCCGGGCGAAGGTTCCCCCGCTCATCGTCACGCTCGGCACCCTGGGGATGGCCCTGGGCCTGGCCGAGGTGATCACCGGGGGCGTGGACCTGCGCGATGTCCCGACCGTGATGGTCAACTCCGTGGGCTTCGGCAACATTTTCTGGCAGGTGCCCACGTTGGCCATCATCGCCGCGGTCATCGTCATGATCGGGATCGTGCTGCTGCACCGGACCCGGTTCGGGTTGCATACCTATGCGCTCGGATCAAATCCCGAGGCGGGCCGGCGTTCCGGCCTGGCCGTCAATCGTCACCTGATCATGGTGTACGCCCTGTCCGGCCTGCTGGCCGGCTTCGCCGGATGGCTCAACCTGGCGTTCTTCCAGTCGACGACGATCGGCGGCCAGAGCTCCACCAACCTGTCCGTGATCGCTGGCGTCGTCATCGGCGGCACCAGCTTGTTCGGCGGCTACGGGTCCATCTTCGGCAGCGTCATCGGGTTGTTCATCCCGGCCACGCTGCAGAACGGATTCGTCATCATCGGCATCCAGCCGTTCTGGCAGCAGGTGGTCGTGGGGGCCGTGCTCATCGCCGCCGTCTACGTCGACCAGCGGCGGCGCACCGCCGCCCTGCGCGGCAGCACCGGCAGGCCGACCATGGGCAGCCTGCTGACTCATCTGACCAGCAGCAGGCAGGCGGCGCGCGCCCGGGAATGACCGCGGGGCGCCCCCGGCCGTCCCGTCGTGAGCCTGCCAGACCATTGCCAGACCGATCGGCTCACCGCTAAGGAGCGCACATGAAAGCCGTTGTCTACGACGCCCCGGGTAGCTTCACCATCACGCAGATCCCGACCCCCGACCCCCGACCGGGAGAGGTACGCGTCCGGGTCCAGCAGACGGGTATCTGCGGGACTGACCTGCATATCCACAACGGCAAGTTCTTCGCTGAGTTCCCGCTGACCCCCGGCCATGAGCTGGTCGGGCCGGTGGACGCGCTGGGCGAGGGCACGCAGGGATTCCGGGTCGGCGAATACGTCTCGGTCAACCCCAACATGGCCTGCGGGCACTGCGAGTACTGCCGGACCGGGAACACCTTGATGTGCGCCAACCTCAAGGGGCTCGGCACCAACTGGCCGGGGTCCTTCGCCGAGTATGTCGCCGTCCCGGCCAACCTGGTCTACTCCGTGACCGGCATCGACCCCGACATCTCGGTGTTCACCGAGCCCACCGCGTGCGCCATGCACGGCCTGCAGACGCTGAGCCCCCGGCCGGGGAGCTCGGCCCTGGTCTTCGGCGCGGGCCCGACCGGCCTGCTGCTGGCCCAGCTCATGGCGCGCGGCGGCGCGGCCAGCGTGACCGTGGCGGCTTCGTCGGCGTTCAAGCTCAAGCGAGCTGAGGACCTCGGGATCGACACCACGTTCCTGATGGACCGCGCGGACCTGGCCGGCGGTGCCGCCAGGCTGAAGGCGGCGTCGGGCGGCGGTTTCGACGTCGTGGTCGATGCCACCGGGTCGGCGGCGGTATCAGAGCAGTGCGTGCCGCTGACCCGCAGCGGCGGGACGGTAATGTTCTACGGCGTGACCGAGCCGGAAGACCTCGTGCGAGTCAGCCCGTACGACGTGTTCCGGCGTGAGATCACCATCAAGGGGTCTTTCGCCGAGATCAACGCCTTCCCGGCCGCGATCGCGGCGCTGCGGACCGGCCGGGCGCGTACCGACGGCCTCATCACCCATCGGTTCGCCCTCGATGACTACGCCCGCGCCCTGGACGCGCTGCGCGGCGACCGGACGGTCCACAAGATCATTATCGAGTGCTGACCAGTGGACGCCGAAGCTCAGGTCCCGGTGCGGGCCGCCGGCCGCCGGGAGGGACCGGTCTGCACCCTGGGCCTGGACCTGGGGACCAGCTCGGCCAAAGCGGTGGTGGTCGAGGTCGGGGGCAAGGTCCTGGCTCAGGCCTCAGCTGAGTACGCCGTGATCTCCGCCAGGGCCGGCTACGCGGAGAGCGAGCCGGCCCACTGGTGGAGCGCGGTGACCGCCTGTGCTCGCGAGGCCCTGTACGCCGCGGCGGCACGGCCGGCCGCGATCGGGCTGTCCGGGCAGATGCACGGCCTGGTGCTGGCGTCCGCTGACGGCGCCGCCCTGCGCCCGGCCCTGCTGTGGGC
>JALYVS010000232.1 GCA_030853115.1 Actinomycetota bacterium | reverse complement strand
GTGCCAGGCGGCGCGGACCGGCGCCGCCATCTCGTCGTATAGCGCCGCCCGGATCAGCGGATGCCGGAACCCCAGCCCGTGGCCGGACTCGGCCAGCACGCCGACGGCACAAGCCTCGTCCACCGCCGGGAGCAAGTCCGGTACGCTGCGGCCCAGCACGGTCGCCAGGTCAGGGACCGCGAAATCCATGCCGAGCAGGGCCGCCGCCCGCAGCACCTCGCGCACCGGCCCGGTCACGAACCCCAGTCGGTCCGCGATGGCTGCTGACAGCGAGCCGGGCGCGGACCCCCCCGCCAGCTCCACGGTGCCCGCCTCGGTGACGGCCAGGCTGGAACTGCGGGTCAGCGCGGCCACGAGCTCGGTGAGGTAGAGCGGGTTGCCTGCCGCGCCGCCGGCCAGCCGTAGCAGGTTACCGTCGGGCTTGCCGCCGGCCAGGTCGGCCACCAGGTCGGCCACCGCTGGCCCGGTCAGCCGGGTGAGCTGAAGTCGCGCGGCGTCGCCCGCCGCGCGCCGCAGCGCCAGCAGGTCATCCCGCTGGGGTGCCGGGCGCATCATCCCGATCAGCAGCAGCGGCACCTGCCCCGCCGATCTGGCCAGCCGTCCCCACAAGGTGACGCTGGCCTGGTCGGCCCACTGCAGGTCATCGATAACCAAGATGGCCGGCCGGACCGCGCACTGCTCGGTGACCAGCGCCAGCAGCTGCTCGGCTAGCACGGCCGGCACGTCCGCGCCCCGGTCGGCCGCCACCTCGCCGCGCAACAGCTGGACGATCGTGGTCCGCCGCGGATTGGCGGAGGGCTCCCGAACCTGCAGCCCGTCCAGGAACGGCAACAGCGGCAGCTCCTGGCCCAGCTCGTCCCCGGCCCCCCAGAACACCTGGCAACCGGCGTCGGGTGCCTTCGCCGCCGCTGCCCGCACCAAGGCGGATTTGCCGATGCCCGGCTCGCCCTCGATGAGCACCGCACCGCCGCGTCCCCTGGCCAGCTCTCTTATCAGCCCGGCCAGGAGCGTCATCTCGCTATCGCGGCCGACCAGCGCACCAGCCGGGCTAACCGGGGCCATGAGATAAATCCTACTACCAGAGTATTTACGGAACAAGCTGCCCAATTCCGGACATTTATTCGCACCCGGGAGGCTTTTCAGGGGCTGATGTTAACTAATTTTTGCGGCGTGCACTGAAATTTGCATAGCACCTTGCATGGCAAGAATAACTAACATTTTTTCATGTGCGGGCATTAGATATTGCGTGGAACCGTATTGAAATATTTAGCATTTGAAAATGTGTAGTCAAGGATTTACGCTAGGTCATGAAACAGCCGAAAACCGGCTATTACCTCAGAGAGCTCAGATGTGCCGTGCGTGCCGTAAGAGTCATGCATCAGGCCGCTGACCTCTGTCGACACCCAGGAGGGGTCATGTCCGTCAAGCGATCAATAATCATTCCCGCTATCCTAGCACTCAGTGCGGCCGGGTCAATTCTAACCGGCTCCGCAGTATCGGCTTCAGCGGCGCAGGCGTCCAGCGTCCACGTGGTGGCAGCGAGCCCATACACTCACCTGCACGCGTAAAAACAAATCGACGTACCACCACCGGCATTTTGCTAATGCGCCGCATTCGCGGCGGCCCGGCCGGGTAATTGCCGCTAGGCAGCACGTTGCGGCATCAAGCCCGACTGGCGGTTAGCGGCCGCCGCCGCCTCCAGATGGTCCAGTCCCTCCAGGCGCATTCTTCTCCGCTGCCTCCCTGGCCATATGACTAGCCAGTAGTCGCAGCGCGCCAACAGAGCCTGAGACCTGCCCAGGCGTGTCGGACGACCTTCGTCGTGCGCAAGACCAGGGCTACCAGGCGGTATGCGTTCACCAGGTATTGGGCGCGGGATAGCGAGGTTCGTTCGGACTGATGAGAGCTGACGCCCTTGGTTGCGAGGGGCGACTGTACGGTGTACTAAGGATTTCACAGATAGTTCCGTGAAAACTGCGTAACTGCCCTAAGCCCACCGCGCGGCACCGAGGAGGAGCGACGCCGATGATCGCGCCAGGAAGTCCCACGGTGCGGCGGCGTCGGCTGGCTGCTGAGCTGCGCGGGATCAGGGAAAGCAAGGGCAAGAACGGAGACACGGTCGCCGCCGCCCTGAAATGGTCGCCGTCCAAGATCAGCAGGTATGAGCGGGCCAGGACCGGGTTGCGGCCACGGGAAGTCGAGCGGCTGCTTGACTACTACGAGATCACCGGGCCCCGCCGCGCGCTCCTCCTCGCGCTCGCCGAGGATGCGGCCCAGAAGGGCTGGTGGGAAGAATTCGCCGACACTCTTTCGGAGGACTACCAGCAGTTCATCGGCCTCGAGCACGAGGCAACGTCCATGGCTATATGGCACGTCGATGTAGTTACTGGCCTCCTGCAAACGGAAGCGTACGCCAGGCACATCATCAGCAGCTACAGCCGCGTCGAGCCAATCGCGCCGGGCATGATCGGGCGATTGGTCCGGGTCCGCATGAAGCGTCAGCAGGTGCTGGAACGCGAGGAGCTTGCCCTGTCGGTCGTCCTCGACGAGTCGGTGCTGCACCGACGGATTGGTGACGATCCGGTGATGTATGACCAGCTTCAGCGTCTGGCGCGAGAGGCCGAACGGCCAAATCTAAAACTGCAGATCCTCCCCCTTGAGGCACAGCACACCGTCTTCGGGGAGTCTTTTGTCATATTTGGCTTTGGGGCAGATAGTGACGAGACGCTGCAAGACGTGGTGAGCACCGAGCATTTGCGCAGCGGTTTCTCCCTGGAGGGGGAGCGGGAGACGTACCTGCACAGAATCGCGTTCCAGATGCTCGCCGACGTGTCTCTCGACCCGGCGGCGTCCCGGTCGCTCATACTTGAAACAGCGGAGTCGCATTGGTCCGGTAGGCAGCGGCGCGCTCATGCTTAAATGACCCAGGCGCTTGCCTCCCGTCGTGGTCTTGCCTCCTGGCACGGCCGTTCCGGTACTGTCGGGAGCCCCGGCTCTCCGGCCGGATCTGACCGCCACCTCGCTGGGCCGGAAGGTGCAGCAAGTCCGCGCACGCTTGAGACGCGCGGTACGCCGTGAGTACGGCGGCGATTCACCGGGTCGTAGTGTTACTTGAGGCGAGAGCAACCCTTAGGTGCGAGCGAGTCTGCTATTCTAAGAGTAAAGTCGCTACTTTAGGTAGCGATACGATTACTCAAAGTAGCTATACGGTCGGGATAAGATCCAACAATCGGTGAGGTTAGTAACGTGGGAAGACCTACGCTGGGAAGTTCACCCGAAGGGCCGGATTCAGGTTTTGGCTGGGTTAAGAGCTCTCTGAGCTTCTCCAACGGCAACTGCGTCGAGGTGGCGAGCCTGCCCGACGGCGGGATCGGCGTCCGCAACAGCAGAGACTCCGAAGGGCCGGTGCTCCGATTTACATCGGACGAATGGCATGCATTTCTCGGAGGCGCACGAAACGGAGAATTCGATAGCTTCGGCAGGGCGTGACCGCACCAGCGAAATGCTGTAGCGCCCCGCACAAACAGAGGACCCCTCCAAGTCTCGAGGGGTCCTCTGTTTTTTGTTTCGCCGCAGCTGAGACCGCCGTCCTTGCGTTGGGACAGGAGCAGCCAGCCGCCGGTGCATGCCCTGGCGCTGCAGCGGATCTGGCAGCTGACGCCGGAAGGGCGCCGGCCCGAGATCCGCGCTCGCCTGCGGACAATCTACCCGCGGCTGGTCAAGTGGCATCGTTACCTCGCCTCCGATCATGGCGGATCCTCGGCAGCTTAGGTAGGGCGGGATTGGGACGCCGCGACTCCCGAATGCCCCACCCCCGGTCACCCCTGAGGCCTAGCCGGGGTGACGCCTGAACGACATCGAGTCGCTCACTCGAATGCGGAGGTGTCGCCGGCCCCGCGGCGCACGATCTCGGGCTCTGGCTGGGAGAAGTCGATCACCGTGGTCGGCTCGGTGCCGCAGTCGCCCGAGTCGATTACCGCGTCCACCGCTTGGCCGAGCTGCTCGGCGATCTGCCACCCCTCGGTCATGGGCTCGTCCTGGCCGGGCAGCAGCAGGGTGCTCGAGACCAGCGGCTCACCAAGTTCGGCGAGCAGCGCCTGGGTCACCACGTGGCGCGGGATCCGTACCCCGACGGTCTTCTTGCCCGGGTGCTGCAACCGGCGCGGCACCTCTTTGGTCGCGGGCAGGATGAACGTATAGCTGCCCGGGGTCGCCGCCTTGATCGTCCGGAAAACCGGGTTGGCGACGCTGACGAACTGGCCGAGCTGGGCGAAGTCCTGGCACACCAGCGTGAGGTGGTGCCGGTCATCGAGGTGCCGGATCGACCTGATCCTGGCGATGCCGTCTTTGCTGCCGAGCCCGCAGCCGAGCGCGTAACAGGAGTCCGTCGGGTAGGCGATCACACCGCCTGCCCGCACGATCTCGGCGACACCGGCGATGGCACGGCGCTGCGGGTTGGCCGGATGGACGTCGAAGTACCTGGCCATAAGACGAGCATAGGGGTCAACGCCCACCCGCGCCGGCCGATCTCTTCGTCTGGCGGAAGCTGCCGGAGAGCCGGTGGCGATTGACGGCGTGCAGGCTCCGCCGCACCGTATTCAGGCCGGGTAGTGGAGAATCTCCAGGTTCGGCATGCCCCAGCACTGGTAGCCCATGTCGCCTGCCATCAGGCCCAGACCCTCGGTCTCGATCTCGCCTCCGCCCGCTGGGAAGAACGGCTGGTCCTCCCGGATAAGCGGATTCCGGTTCCCGTACGGGAAGGGCGGGAAGATCAGCCCGTCGCGATGGACGTCCGCCCGGACCAGAAGCATGGTGCCTCCGACCGTGTCGAGCGGCACCAGGTCGCCCTCGGCACGGAGGTCGTCCATGTGGATCCGGCCGTGGTCACGCCAGGCATTGAGGTCGAACGTCCTCCGGGACTCATGGCCCAGCTGGATAAGGCAGTGCGGATGAACGATGTCCTTGCCGGCCGCCAGCAGCCTTTCGATAATGTCGGCCGGGTAGTCGATGACGTCCGCGTCGATCCACAGCACCCAGTCCTCGTCGTTCAGGGCCCGGGACAGCAGGTGGTTCCGGCTCCTGGCGATGGTCGCCCGCCGTTCGACCTGCAACTCCGGGGTCCACCGCGGCAGGTGCGGGGGAATCCGGTACCCGAAATCCCGCTTCCAGACCCCCACTCTCCGGTAGAGCCCGGCCAGCCTTGCGGTCTGCCGCGTCAGGAGCTCATACGTGTCATCACGGGAGTCGCTCTCCAGAAATCCAAGGGAGATAAGCTCGCGCGGGTAGCTGAGTCTAGCCAGCGCCGAGAAATAGCCCGTCAGGACCGGGCCGACGTCCTTGGCGGGCGTCAGGATGAGGATGTGATCGTGCGGCACCCGTCAGATCCTAGGTGCCAGGCGGCTGCCCGCGACCGTCTGGCCGGTACCGGAATTGCCGGGTGAAAGCCGATCCGAGCACCGTGAACCACCCGGTATTGCAGGCCTGTCCCGCCCCTGCTGACCCAGACCGGGTCCCGGCTCAGAAGAGAGTCGGCGGTCCGGCGGGGATCGGCTCCGGGAGCGGCTCGACCTCGGGTACCCGGGCTCGGACCTCGTCGTGGAATCGGCGTGCGAGCTCGAGCGCGTTGACGTTGTCGGGGGTATGGATGAAGACGGTCGGGGAGCGCCCCTCACCCAGCCAGCCGGTAACTGTGTCGAGCCAGTGCTGCCATCCTGCGACGGTACGTGCCGCGTCGTCCCGGCCGATGTAGCGGACGACGGGATGGGACGTCAGGGCCCGAGACTGGCGGGGCAGGCGTGGCTTCTTCGTCCACGCTTCCCGTTCGGCGTCGCTCAGCGGTGGACTCTGGAACAGGACGGTGGTGTCGAAGGTCATCCATTCGGCGTCGGCGTCGCCGAGAGCTCTCTCGAGCTGTTGTGCCGATCGCGGGTCCTCGAAGAACGCGCGGTGCCGCACCTCGACGCAGTACCGGTGCTCCTGCGGAGACGACGTAGGAAACCGATGAGGGCGCCGAGGTCGGCGGGGCCGAAAGACGGCGGCAGCTGTATCCAGAGGGTGCGAGCACGCCGCCCGAGCGGTTCGATTGCGGCCAGGAAGGCGCGGAGAGGCTCGTTGGCATCGGCGAGGCGACGCTCATGGGTGATCGTTTTCGGCAGCTTGAGGATGAACCGGAAGTCAGGGCTGGTCTGCCCGGCCCACGATCTCACCGCGTCGAGGGCGGGTGTCGCATAGAAGGTCGTATTGCCCTCTACGGCGTTGCACCAGGTCGCGTAGGCGCGGAGTCGGTCACGCGGTGGCAGTGCGTGCGGCAGGTAGCGGCCTTGCCAGGGTGCGTAGGTCCACATCGCGCATCCGACGTGGAGCCTCATGACCCCGACAGTATCGGGGCAGCGGGCGCCCTGAACCGTAATGGCGCCTGCCGAGCCACGCCAGCGCGACTTCGGCCGGGGTGGGCCACGATCGGGCGTGCCGGACTCGGCTAAGGTATGCCGGCTGTCTGGTCTGGTCACTACCGCCACTCTGGCGTCTTCGCAGAAATAAACGACAGTGCCAGGAAAACCTTCATAGCTAACATATCGTCTGAAATTATGTCAAGCCGTCTTGGTAACGGTCGGGAGTAAACGCTTCTAAAGGCTGGTATGGCAGGAAATTGTGCCGTAATGTATGGCCCCGTTGGCTATGGTCGTCGGGCAGATCCATGCTGAACGGCCGTCGTGTGCTCCATGTAGATAGGAAGACCCATGCGCTTTTACCGAAAGCCGGGCCGGCTCGTCGTTACCGCAGGTTCCGTGCTCGCCCTGGCCACGATGGCGCTCGTGCCGTCGGCCTCGGCCTCCTCGTCCTACCGCGGACCGGCGGGGCTGCTTCCCGCGGCTCAACCCAAGTTCAAGGCCGCCAGCAGCAACGGCAGCGGCGGTGAATCGGACGAGATCCTGACCGGGGCGGCGCAGTTTGCCGCGGTCCGGACGGCACCCGCGGTCTCGGTGAGCGCGGACGCTTTTGCGGCCGCGGTCACCCAGGCCAACGGCCTGGCGTTCACCGGAGGCCGCTGGCACGAGATCACCGACCAGCCTTATAACTCAGACGCCGTCGGTTACCGCGATCCGACCTGGTCGAACTCGAGCGGCGGCTCGGGCCTGGTGGCCGGCCGGATGACCGCCCTGGCTATCGATGGCCATACCATTTTCGCCGGAGCGGCAGGCGGCGGCGTCTGGCGTTCGAACGATGGCGGCACGAACTGGACTCCCGTCTTCGACGAGCAGAAGGGACTTAGCGTCGGGGCCCTGGCCGTCAACCCGGTCGACCACTCGGTCTGGGTAGGCACTGGCGAGGCGAATACCAACCAGGACGCGTATAAGGGCACCGGTGTCTACCGTTCCCGTGACTACGGCCGGTCGTGGCAGCTGGTCGGCAACTCGCTGCCTAACTACCTGACCTACCAGATCACCTTCGACGGCCGCGGGCATGTATACGCGGCTACCAGCCATGGGCTGCTGAGGCGCTCCGCATCCAACCTGTGGTCCGCCTGGACGACGGTCCTGAAGCCGGATCCGAATCCGGCCAATTCGCCGTACCGTACCTCGTTCATCACCGACGTCAAGGTTCAGCCCGGCACGGGCGGTAAGGTCGTCATCGCGGCAGACGGCTGGCGGGGCGGAACTTCGCCCGCGGACACCACGTACAACGGCTTCTATGAGTCTACCGACGGTGGTCTTACCTTTACGCTGCTTACGCTCACCGGTGACCTGGCCGGCGCGACCGACCTCGGCCGGACGACGTTTGCTTACTCAGCCGACGGCCACGTGCTCTACGCCGTGGTGGAATCCTCGGCCACGGTCGCGCTCAAGGGCGTGTACGAGTCCGCCAGCGGCAATCCGGCTGGCCCATGGAAGCTGGTGGCCACCAGCAGCACGTTCGCCAAGTCGAATTCGGCTTTCGCGCTTTCGGGCGGAACACCCGGCGCGCAGTCGTGGTACAACCAGGCGATCATCGTCGATCCGGCCAACAGCGCTCACGTCATCGTGGACCTCGAAGAGGTTTACGAGAGCACAGACGCCGGCACCACCTGGGCGACCATCGGCCCGTACTGGAACTTCCCCTATGCCTGCTGGAGCGTTATTCCGGCTAAGGACACCTGCCCGAACACCACGCACTCCGACCAGCACGCGCTGGCGATCAGCGGGGGCACGCTGTACACGGCCAACGACGGTGGTGTCTACGCCCATCCGCTCGCCGCGGTCGGCGTGGTGAAGTGGCGCGACCTGAACGCCACCCTGCACACCCTGCAGTACTACTTCGCCGGTATCGGCCGGGCGCCGGGCGGCGGCGACGACATCTGGGGTGGCATGCAGGACAACGGCGTCGGGCTGCTAAAGCCCGGGGCCAGCGCCATGGTCTCGCCGTTCGGCGGTGACGGCGGCGACGTGATCGTCAATCCCGCCAACGGCAATGAGGCGGTAAACGAGTACGTCTATCTCTCCATGGCGTCCACGGTCAACGGCGGCAAGTCCGACGGGACCACGTCCGCGTACTCGACGATCTCGCCATCCTGCCTGAACCCGATCTACGTGTCGACGCCGTGCGACCCGAGTCCGCGCTTCATCGCTCCGTTCAGCGCGGACATCCACAACATCAATCACTGGGTGGCCGGCGGCGAGTTCGTCTGGGACAACCAGTCGAAGGGCTGGGCGACGGCCTGCTCGGCGACGGCTTGCGACTGGAAGCCCGTGCACGACACCGGTGCAGGCAATGCGATTAACGCCATCGCGGACAGCGGGGCGGTTACCTACGCGGGCTGGTGCAGCAGTGGCTGCAACCCGGCCGGGGCGACGCCCTTCACCTCGGGCATCGACACCAATTACGGCGGGACATGGCACACCGTGACGTCGGCGGTGCTGCCGAACCGTATCCCGACGTCCTTCACCATCGACCCGGCCAACGCGGCGCACGTGGTCGTAACCTACGGCGCCTTCTCGCGCAAGTGGATCCCGGGCGGCGGGGTCGGTCACGTCTTTTCCTCCGTGAACGGCGGCGCCACCTGGACCGATATCAGCGGCGACCTGCCCGACGTGCCCACTGACAGCTCGATCCTGTGGCACCACAAGCTGGTGGTTAGCACCGACATCGGGGTCTTCTCGACCAGCGCGGCTGCCCCCGGCGACTGGGATCGACTGGGACGGGACCTGCCGGCCGCTCCGGCGGTCGACCTGGCCGTATCGCCCGACCAGGGCTACCTGCTCGTGGCGACCCACGGCCGCGGTCTATGGAAGCTCCAAGGCTGACCGCTACTGCAGGCAGCTAGTGCCCGGGCGGGCCGGAACGAACGTGACC
>JALYVS010000231.1 GCA_030853115.1 Actinomycetota bacterium | reverse complement strand
CCGCAGGCCAGCGCTGCCGCCGACCCGGCGGCGCGGCGCTCGGCCGCCCGGGCCGCCGACCTGGCGATCAGCTCCCTGGCCTGCGCCCAGGACAGCCCCATTCCCCGCTGTGACGTGTCCATCGCCTCGGCCACGCCGAACCCGTGCGCCCACAGATGATCCCGGAAGCCGATCGTGGCCTCCCAGTCGATGTCCGCCTCGCTGTCCCCCCGCCCGCCGGCTTCCGCCGGCCCGAAGGTTCGCGGCCGCGCGGCCGCATGGGCCGCCGCGAAGACCCGGCGACAAGCAGGCGGCGGGTAAGTAGCGGCCCAGCCCGGCTCGGGGATGACCAGTAGCTCGTCCCGGCCGGGCAGCCTGACCTCGGCGGTCACCTCAGATGGCCAGATCCGGCACGTCGAGTCGTCGGCCTTCGGCTGAGGATTGCATGGCGAGGTTGGCCAGCTGCACGCCCCTGGCGCCCTCGGCTAGGTCCCAGGCGAACGGCCGGCCGTCGGCAGCGCACTTCAGGAACAGTTCCCATTCCACCTTGAACCCGTTGTCGAACGCCATGTAGTCCGGCACGTCCGACCATAGGGCCTGGTATTCGATGGGATCGGGCAGGTCCGGGTTCCATACCGGCATCGGCGTGGACACCCGGTGCTGCACGGCGCAGTCCCGCAGGCCGGCCACCGCGCTGGCTACCGTGCCGTCCACCTGGAGCTCGAGCAGCTCGCGCCGGTTGACCCGGACCGCCCAGGAGGAGTTCACCGAAGCGAACGCCCCGCTGGCGAACTCGAGCACGGCGTAGCAGGCGTCGTCGGCGGTCGCCTGGTACGGCTGGCCCATCTCGTCCCATCGTCGCGGAATGTGCGTGGTGTTCCTGGCGTACAGCGCGGTAATCGGGCCGAACAGGTCGGTGAGCAGGTACTGCCAGTGCGGGAACATGTCGAGCACGATCCCGCCGCCCGCCTCCGCACGGTAGTTCCACGAGGGCCGCTGGGCCGCGATCTCGTCGCCCTCGAACACCCAGTAGCCGAACTCCAGCCGGACGGAAAGCACCTGGCCGAAGAAGTTCTCGTTCATCAGCCGGTGCAACTTGATCACGCCGGGCAGGAATAGCTTGTCGTGCACTACGCCGTGGGTGATGCCCGCGGCCTTCGCGGCCCGGGCCAGCCGGACCGCGCCTGCCAGCGAGGTGGCGACCGGCTTCTCGGTGTAGACATGCTTGCCCGCCTCGATCGCCTTCAGCAGGCTGGCCTCGCGGGCGCTGGTGACCTGCGTATCGAAGTACACGTCGACCGCGGGGTCGGCCAGCACCTCGTCCACGCTGGTGGTCCAGTGCTCCAGCCCGTGCCGTTCGGCGATGGCTCGCAGCCGCGCCTCGTTGCGCCCGACCAGGATCGGCTCGGGATACAAGGTGGTGCCGTCTTCGAGCTGAACGCCGCCCTGTTCGCGGATGCTGAGCAGCGACCGGACGAGGTGCTGCCGGTATCCCATCCGGCCGGTGACACCGTTCAGGGCGATGTGGATGACCTTGCGCGTCATGGATCAAGCCTTCGATGGACGACGGGTGCGATGCTAATGTACTACCGCGGGAAAGTGCTTTCCAGATCAGGCTGGCCCTGGTTTTCGGGTCGAGTGCGCTGCCAGCGCCGGTGAGGAGGGTTCGTGAGCCAGACCCGTCCCGAGCCGGCCAGGACGCGGTCGAGGGTGACACTGCAGGACGTGGCCGACCGGGCGGGCGTCTCGCTGACCACCGCCTCCCGGGTGGTGAACGAAGGATCTCGGCGCGTCGGGCCGCTTCTGGCCGGCCGGGTCAACCAGGCGGTCACCGAACTTGGCTATATGGCCAACCTGCAGGCCCGGGCCGTCGCCACCGGGCAGAGCACGATGGTAGGCATCGTCGTGCACGACATTGCCGACCCGTATTTCGCCTCGATCGCATCCGGCCTCATCGAGGTCGCCGACGCGCGGCAGCTGCTGGTCTGCATGTCGCCCGCGTCGGCTACTGAGGCCGCCGAGCGCGCGTACGTCGCGCTGATGCGCGCCCAGCGGGCCCGCGCGGTGATCCTGATCGGCAGCCGGTCCGACGACGTGCCGGCCCGGGACGCGCTGCGTGCGGAGATCGCCGCCTTCACCCGCTCGGGCGGCCGGGCCGTCTGCGTCGGCCAGGACCTGCTCGGGGTGGATACGGTCCTGCCGGAGAATGCTGCGGGCGCGCAGGCCCTGGCCCGGGCCATGGTGGCGCTCGGCCATCGCCGCTTCGCGGTGCTAGCCGGTCCGCGTGGCCTGCTGACCGCGCGGGACCGGCTGGACGGATTCCGGGCCGGGCTCGCCGCCTGGCCGGTGCCGCTCGAACCGGCCCGGGTCGTCTACGGCCCGTTCACCAGGGACGGCGGCTACGAGGCGATGAGCACGATCCTGGCCGCGACCGGGCCCCGGCCTGACTGCGTGTTCGCGGTCACCGATGTGATGGCCCTGGGCGCGCTGGCCCGGCTGCGGGCCGGCGGTCTGCAGGTCCCCGCGGACATCGCGCTGGCCGGCTTTGATGACATCGCAACCCTCCGCGATGTCTACCCGCCGCTGACCACGGTGCGGCTGCCGCTCAAGCAGATGGGGGAGATGGCCGCGGGCCTGGTCCTTTCCGAGGCCGGAGAAGTCGGCCGGGAACAGCCGCGGGTCATCCCCGTCTCCGGCGAGGTCATCCTGAGGGACAGTACCGTCCCGCGCCCGCCGCTCGGCTGACCCTTGCGCACCAAGGCGCACATCAGGTACGTTTCCCAGAAATTGGAAAGCGCTTGCCAAAAGGCGGCCGGACCGTACCCAGCCGGACTGTACCCGGCCGGCGTCGCTCCATGAACGCGAGGTGCACGTGAACGACGCGACGCCGCAGGATGAGGCGCTGCCCCGTTCGGCGGTATCGGACAGTCCGGTTCGAGCGGTAGGTCAGGCGCTGATTCCAGCATCGAGGAATTTACCGAACGTCGCTAGTTGACCATCACCCCTGGTCCCGCGCATTATCCCTACTAAATCAGTACGAACTATCAGCCCAGTCAGCCCCTTGAGGGAGTGTGCATATGAGTGATAAGGCACGCGTTCCGTTTACGGAAACGAAGGCACCTGAGTCCCCCGAGCGGCTGCATAAAGGGGCCCTCGGCCTGATCGATATCTCCGCGTCGACGATGGCCAACATCGGCCCGGCCTACAGCTTCTACTTCGGCTTCGCCGGGATCGTGCTTGCGGCCGGCATCGCTTCGCCGCTGGTCATCGTCGTCGCCATCGTCGCGATCGCGCTGCTCGGCAACACGCTGGCGCAGTTCTCCCGGGCCCATCCGAGCACGGGCGGCTTCATCACGTTCGTGGGCAAGACGTTCGGCGGCACCAGCGCCGTGACCACCGCGCTGCTGTGCGGGGCCGGCTACATCATCGCGATCTCGTCCGTGCTGGTCATCTCCGGCGGCTTCCTGTCGATCATGATCCAGTACTACACCGGGACGAACATCCCGTGGGTCATCTTCTCCGCCATCTTCACCGCCGCCGCCATGTTCATGATGTTCCGCGGCGTGGCCGTGTCGACCAAGCTGGCCGGCTTCTTCTTCGGCTTCGAACTGCTGGTCCTTCTGGTCGTGTCGATCGCCGCGCTGATCAAGAACGGTGGCCATCTGTCCGCCGTGCCGTTCGAGCCCAGCCACATCACCAACCACTTCAGCGGCCTGGCCCTGGCCTTCCCGCTGGGCGTCTACCTGTTCATCGGCTGGGAGAACTCGGCCGCGCTGGCCGAGGAGACCAACAACCCGCGGCGCAACGTACCCCGGGCTGTGTTCGTGTCCATCGCCCTCATGGCCGCCACGTACCTGCTCCTGGCCTACTCCACCGTCTCTGCCTTCCACTACAACATCGCGGCCCTGACCGGCGCCGGCATCCCGTTCGTCAATGTCGCCCACAGCGTGGGGACCTGGCTGACCTTCGTCGCCTACCTGGCCGGGCTGACCTCGACCCTGGGCGTGCTCATCGCCGCGGTGAACTCGCAGTGCCGGCTGATCTTCAATGCCGGGCGCGAGGGCCTGCTGCCGCGCTGGATCGGCTATGTGCATCCGGTGCGCCGTACCCCGGTCAACGCCATCATCACGTTCGTCGCCGTGGCCAGCGGGATCACCGCGGTCTGGGCCCTGGGCCACCTGATCGGCGGGCACACCAACAGCCTGAGCGCGCTGAACTACTTCTTCGAGTCCAGTACGATGGGCACGATCCTGATCCTGGTCGTGTACTTCCTGGCCAACCTGGCCCTGCCGTTCTACTACCGCAAGTACCGGCCGCAGGAGTTCAGCATCATCAAGCACCTCGTGCTGCCGGTGCTCGGCATGATCGCCATTGCCGTGCCCATCTACTACCTGTGCAAGCCGCCGCAGCCCCAGCCCTACGACTGGTTCCCGTACGCGGCCCTGGGCGTCATCGTGGTGTCCGTCCTCTACTCCGTCTGGCTGGTCAGGCGCGACCCTGGCATCGCGGACAGGGTCGGCTCGATCATCGCCGACGAGTAACCGCCGCCTGCTGCGCACCATCACGCGCACCCATCCGCGGGCCCGGTGGCAGGCGCACATCCTGCCACCGGGCTGCCGGGCCATCTGGTCCCCCGGCCGCCTTGACCGGGGGCGTCGGTATCCACAGCTGGGAGATCCGCCATGACCGACACCGCCCTCCGCGCGGACGAGGCGTCGAGCCCGCAACCCGCGCATCCGCTTGACCCGGCCACCGCGGCCGAGTACCTGGCGGGCCGGGACATCATGGCCGGGGCCGGCCTGCTGGCCGGCCCGGGTGACCCGGTCCGGTTCGCCTACTACGGGCTCGAGGAAGCACCCAAGAACGAGGTCCTGGCCGGATCGGTGCTGGCCGGACCCGGCCACCAGCCCCCCGACCGGCGGCTGCGGGCGTTCCTGGTCAACACCCGCACCGGCGACTCGACCGACGTGGTGGTCTCGCTCACCCGCCGGGACGTCGTCAGCGCCCGCACGCTGGACCCGCGGACCGACGGCCAGATGCCGATCCTGGACAGCGACTTCCTGGCCGTGGACGAGATCGTCAAGGCCGACCCGGACTGGCGCGCGGCCATGGCCAGGCGCGGTTACCACGACCTCAGCCGGATCCGGACCGCGCCGATCACCGCGGGCGCGTTCGGCGTGCCCGACGATGACCGGCGGCGGATGGTACGGGTGCTCGCCTTCCTCCAGGCCCGCGAGCACGACCTGGCCTGGGCGCACCCGGTCGACGGCGTCGCCGCCTACGTCGACCTGGTGGAGAAGAAGGTCTTCAAGGTCACCGACGAATTCGAGCTCCCGGTCCCGGCTGAGTCCGGCGACTACGACGACGAAACCGTGCGCGGCCCCTACCGCAGCACGCTGAAGCCCATCGAGATCACCCAGCCGCAGGGTCCGAGCTTCACCCTGGACGGGCACGCGCTGCGCTGGCAGAACTGGTCGATGCGGATCGGCTTCGACGCCCGCGAGGGCCTGACCCTGCATCAGATCGCCTGGCATGACGACGACAGCGGACGCGAGCGCCCGGTGATCTACCGGGCGTCGATCCCGGAGATGGTCGTCCCCTATGGCGACCCGAAGTTCCGCTACTGGCAGGCGTACTTCGACACCGGTGAGTACCTGGTCGGCAAGTTCGTCAATTCGCTCGAGCTCGGCTGCGACTGCGTGGGCGAGATCGCCTACCTGGACGCGACCGTGACCGACGACACTGGCCAGCCGAAGGTCGTTCCCCACGCGATCTGCATCCACGAGGAAGACTCGGGCATCTTGTGGAAGCACACGGACATCTTCAACGGCTCGGCCCAGTCCCGGCGCCAGCGCCGGCTCGTGGTCTCCTACTTCACCACGGTCGGCAACTACGACTACGGCTTCTACTGGTACTTCTACCTGGACGGCACCATCGAGTGCGAAGTCAAGCTGACCGGGGTGCTCTTCACCTCGGCCCATCCGGGCGGTGAGCACCCGTACTCCACCGAGGTCGCACCCGGCCTCGCCGCGCCCGCGCACCAGCACCTGTTCAGCGCACGGCTGGACATGACCGTGGACGGGCTGGCCAACGCGGTTGAAGAGGTCGACGTGGCCGGCCTCCCCATCGGACCGGACAACCCCTACGGCAACGCCATGGTGCAGAAGGTGACCCGGCTGACTCGCGAGTCGCAGGCGGCCCGGCGCGCGGACGGCGCCCGGGGGCGGACCTGGCGGGTCATCAGCACCGAGCACGCGAACCGGTTCGGCCGGCCGGCCGGCTACACCCTGCACCCGGAGTCCGCCCCGGTGCTGCTAGCCGATCCCGCCTCCCCGCTGGCCGCCCGGGCCGGCTTCGCCACCCATCATCTCTGGGTGACCAAATACGAAACGAACCAGCGTTTTCCGGCCGGCGACTTCGTGAACCAGCATCCGGGGGGTGCCGGGCTGCCGGAATATATCGCGAATGACAGGGACATCGACGGCACCGACATCGTACTGTGGCACACGTTCGGGCCCACGCACTTCCCGCGCCCGGAGGACTGGCCGGTGATGCCCGTGGCCCGCTGCGGCTTCGTGCTCAAGCCGACCGGGTTCTTCGACCGCAACCCCACCCTGGATGTCCCCCCACCGTCCCGGCACTGCTCGACCAGCTGACCGGGCCTGAAGTCGAGTAGCCGGAGGCCTGGACCATGACCGCCGTCACCGAAGCCAAGGTGCCGCCCAGACGCATCTCGGTCAACGGCCGGCCGATCAGGCTGCGCTGGCTGCAGCAGCTCATCTGGTCGTTCGTGGTCGCCAACGCGGGCGCCCTGATCATCGCCGGGCTGTACTACGCCGTCATCCAGGTGCGATGGCACCTTGGCAGCCACACCTACCTGTACCTCAAGCCCAGCTGGGATCACCTGTTCAGCTATCGCGGCTGGCCCGCCGACCGGCACGCCGTCCGCGACGTGTACGAGGCCGTGCTGGCCACGTTGTTCGTCCGGTCGCTGCTGGCGAACTGGCGCAAGCGCGACCGGCGGGCCCCCAGCTGGTACGTGTTTCTCTCGCCGGTCATCATCATGGCGGTGGCGTTCCCCGCTGTGGCCGCGGGTGTCTGGCTGATCGACCATGCCCTGCCGTACCTGTGGCACCTGGCCTATTCGCACCATCGGCTGCGCAACCCGGTGCACCTGCCGTCCCGGCTCGGCTGGCTGGGCATCTACCTGTCCAGCTACCCGTGGCAGCCGGCGATCATCGGCATCCTGGCGGGCCTGATCGTGCACCGCGTCTACGCCCCGGCCGGGAACACCGTGCAGCTTTACTTCATCGGCCGGTCGGTGGACCTGACCCGGGACGCGATGGCGGCCGGGGAGGCGAACCCGCAGCGGCACTTGCCGCGCTGGCCCTGGCCGCCGGTGATCCGGGAGCGGGCCGCCTGGATCATGGCTAGCGACCAGCCGGTGCCGGATCGGACCTTTGACATCAAGTGGGCGATTCGCACCGTACTGGTCGTGCTCGCGATCCTGGCCATCTACGGCGCGTACGCTCGCTACTGGATCGGCAAGGGCCACCCCGGCCTCGGCTAGCGCCGGGTAACTCTATCTGTTGTAGCGTGTAACGGACGGCAGCCATGCGGGTATGACGGGGCATCCGGCCGGCGCCACCGGCGGTAGCCTCACCACCGCCGTCAGCTTCGTCGTCACCCGGGAGGACTGATCATGGTCGACGTCGAGGTCTACGGCAAGATGCTCTCGACCCTGCCCGCGGACGACGATCACCCGTACCGGTCGGGTCCGTGGCGGCCGCAGAGCGTCGAGTACGACGCCACCGAGCTGCAAGTCCAAGGCGAGCTCCCGGACGACCTTTTTGGCGTGTACCTGCGCAACACCGAGAACCCGCTGCACCCGGCCATCGTCAGGTATCACCCGTTCGACGGCGACGCGATGATCCACAAGGTCTCGTTCTCCGGTGGCAAGGTGTCCTACCGGAACCGGTTCGTCCGGACCGACGGCTTGCTCGCCGAGCAGCAGGCCGGGAGGTCGCTGTGGGCGGGGATCGCGGAGAACCCGGAGACCTCCACCCGGCCGGACGGGTGGGGCGCCCGCGGCCGGATGAAGGACGCCGCCTCGACCGACATCGTGGTGCACGCCGGAGTCGCGGTGGCCAGCTTCTGGCAGTGCGGCGACCTGTACCTACTCGACCCGCTGACCCTCGATGACCTGGGCAAATGCAGCTGGGGCGGTTCCTTCCCGGCTGAGGCGGGCGTGTCCGCCCACACCAAGGTCGACGCCCACACCGGCGAGCTGCTTTTCTTCAATTACCGAACGGCCCCGCCTTATCTGCACTACGGAGTCGTCGACGCCAGTAACCGGCTCGTCCACTACGTGCCGATCGACCTGCCAGGACCGCGGCTGCCGCACGACATGGCCTACACCGAGCACTACGCGATCCTCAACGACATGCCGCTGTTCTGGGAACCTGAACTGCTGGCCCGCGGCCGGTACGTGTCCCGGTTCCACCCGGAGCTGCCGTCCCGGCTCGGTGTCATCCCGCGCCGCGGCGGCACCGGCGACATCCGCTGGTTCGAGTTCGAGCCCACCTACGTGCTGCACTGGACCAACGCGTACGAGTTGGGTGACGAGATCGTCGTCGAGGGCTTCTTCCAGGGCTGCCCGGAGCCGGCCACCGCCGGGCCGAACGGCCCGAAGGAAAAGATGTTCCGGTTCCTGGCCGCCGACATCATGCAGACCCGGCTGCACCGCTGGCGGATGAACCTGGTTACCGGCCAGACCCGCGAGGAAGACCTGTCCGAGAGCTGCACCGAGTTCGGCACGATCAACAGCGGCTTCGGCGGACGCCCGTATCGCTACAATTACGCCGCCACCAACGAGCCAGGCTGGTTCCTGTTCAACGGGCTGGTCAAGCACGACAGCCTGACCGGCCGAGAGGAGCGGTACCAGTTCGAGCCGGGCGTATTCTGCAGCGAGGTCGGCGTCGCTCCCAGGGTGGGCGGGACCGACGAAGACGACGCGTATCTCGTCACGCTCACCGTCGACATGAACCGTGACGCGTCCGAGTGCGTCGTGTTCCGGGCCAACGACGTGCGTCGCGGCCCGATCGCGCGAGCTCAGCTGCCCGAGCGGATCGCCAGTGGCACGCACAGCTGCTGGGCCCCGGGTGAGTCCATCCAAGGGTGGTAACCGAGCAGCCGGGCCTCAAGGGTGGTAACCGGCCAGCCGAGCCCGAAGGGTAGCAACCGGCCAGCCGAGCCCCAGGGGTGATAACCGACTAGCGGAGCCGATGCCGGCGGGGCGGCGCAGCCTGCGCCCGCCGCTCAGGGCGAGCAGCGAGCCGGCCGCGATGACGACCAGCC
>JALYVS010000230.1 GCA_030853115.1 Actinomycetota bacterium | reverse complement strand
GCTAACGCCGTGACCGCAACGCGACACCGAGCCTGCCCGGCAGGCACCGGCACGCCCGCCACTCGCTGCTGACCAGCGGAAACTATTCAGCATCTCAGGCAATAACGGACTTTGCAGGCGCCCTGCGGTGATCCCGGCTCTGGAGATCGTCGCGGCACCGCGTCCGCCACCCGCGGCAGATCAGGGCACTGGGCGCAAATACGCCTATCCGTTCGGACGTCATTGCTTTTCTGCTGACGGCGGCCGAGGCTAGCCCGGGACACGTGAAGAAGGCGTTTAAGTTGCCGGGCCGACCGGAAATTACGGTTCGGGAATTTTCCCTTTCGCCTTTTGTTGCGCCATGCTCAGCAGGTTCGAGCTGAACGGGCGGTGCTTGCAGGAGCGGCATCCACCGTGTTCGCGGCTCGCCGAGCTCCGGCCCTCATCGCCGGTGTCCGTCTATTCTGCCCGCTGAGGTGGCAGTTGTTACCGCCGCTCGCCGCGGTCGAGTACGACCGGCCGCGGGAGGACCACCTCAAGCTCCTGGGTCCCTCCTGATCGTCGACGTGGCCAGTGGTTTCGTGGTGCTGCAATTCCGGTCAGCGCCGGCAGGCCGGCCCGCGGACCTCAATTGAGGCTTGCTGTGGCTATTGTGAAAGCCGGGGATCAGGGTCTTTCAGTCCAATGGAATGGATGCGCCACCGTGCACAAAAGAATGTGCAGGATGGCGCATCCACACCCATAATTACAGGCGTGCGGGGGGCGTGAGGGTACATTCATGTGGCCGTCGCGACGGGAGGGGCTTGAATTCCTGATGTCGCCGCTACGGGGCCTGCGGCTTGAGTTGTTTCTTCGCCCGAGGCGCGGACGCGGACGGGTAGGGGCGATCACCGCAGTCGGCGATGAGCTGAAGCCCGCGGCTGCTCCGCCTTCTCGATCGTGCATCCTGCTTCCCGGGGAAGGGACATTCCGGATCCCTGGCCGCCAGTTTCCTGGAGAGCGGGGCGAACATCCCCTCATGCCAGATGGCGATGCTGAGGGGCGGGGCGGCTGGCTCAGACGTGGGCGAGGACGGCATCGAGGGGGCGGGGTACCCGGGTTAGATCCAGCGCCCCGGCCAGCACGTGGCCGTAATGGATCTTGCGGCCCGAGCGGGTGCCCATGAAGCGCCTGAGCTGCTGCTCGCGGGTCCTGGTCCGCTGCGCGGGCTGCTTGGCGAAAGTGCGGAACGACCCGAGCTCGCCTTGGACTTCGATACCGCTCGGTCACGGTGACCCCGAGAGCGCGGATCAGCTCGTCCTCCAGGTCCGCCACGCACACGAAGAAGCCGGACCGCTCCAGGCCGGGTCGATCAGGGCCGGGTCGATCAGGGCCGGGTCGATCAGGGCCGGGTCGATCGGGGCCGGGAGGCAGGCCGGCCCGGGCCAGAGCGCGGCGGACTTCATGCTCCTCCCCCTGATCGCACAGGCCGGCCAGCCTGACGCCGAACCCGCGCGGGCCGAACGCCTCGAGGAAGGGCCCGATGTTCGTCGCGCCACCCATCGGCACGATGAAAACGCCCTCGGCGGCCAGGTCCCGGCCACGGCGCACGGCCAGCGTCGCCAGCGCCGACTGGTCACTCATGCCCTCCACGAGGACGATCGTGGTCGCGGCCGGGCCGGCGGTCCGCGCGTGCGCCGCCGCGGCGGCCAGCGAGGCACTGCTGCCCCCGGCCGCTTCGGTCACCGCGGCGAGCCGGGTAAGCAACGCGTCGTGCACTCCCCCAGTTTCGCACTGGGGCGCTGCGGGGTTCTTCGCTCCATCGGGAGCGGCTGAGCGGGTCGAAGCGGGGGGTCAGGCGGGCGCGAAGAAGGCGGCCAGCAGGGCGGCCAGTTCCTGCGGCGCCTCCTCGGCGATGTGGTGGCCGCAGTCCAGTGACTGCCCGCGGACGTCCTCAGCCCAGTCGCGCCAGATGGCCAGCGGATCGCCGTACAGGTCTTCGAGGTCGTCTTCGGCCGCCCACAGGAACAGCAGCGGGCAGCCGATCCGGCGGCCAGCCGCGCGGTCGGCGTCGTCGTGCTGGCGATCCAGGCCTAGCCCGGCGCGGTAGTCCTCCATCATGGCGTGCACCGTGTCCGGGTCGTGGATCGCGCGGCGGTAGTCCTGGTAGGCCTCCTCGCCCATCTGATCGGCGGTCGCGGTGTACCAGGCGTCCGGGTCGGCGTTGATAACCCGCTCGGCGGCCCGGTCCGTCTGGCCGAAGAAAAACCAGTGATACCAGCGGGCCGCGAACCTGGCGTCGCAGCGGGCCAGCGCCTCGCCGATCGGGATCCCGTCCATCAGGCACAGCCGTCGCACCTCGGCCGGGTAATCCATGGATAGCCGCTGCGCGACGTACAGGCCGCGATCGTGCCCGGCCAGGCAGAACCGGTCGTGCCCGAGGATGCGCATCAGGGCCACGCAGTCAGCGGCCATCGCCCGCTTGGAATACGGGGCGTGGCTCGAGCGCGAAACCCTCGAACATGACTGCTCCTCTGCCTCAGTCGTCCGTCGACCCGTGCTAGGTAGGCTAGGCCGGACGCGGTTACTGGCCGGAAAGCGACGCGGTCACTGGCCGGAAAGCAGAGCCGCGATCGGGGTGCTGGCGAGCCGGTAACAGACCACCCGGCCGTCGCGCTCGGCGATGACCGTTTCGCTGGCCCGCAGGTAACGCAGCGTCTGGGACACGGTGGCGTCGTTGATCCCGGTCGCCGCGGCCAGATCCGAGACGCTGATCGGCCCCGCCGCCTTGATGGCGGTCAGCAACGTGAGGCGGGTCGGGTCGGCCAGCACGGCGAACTGCCGGGCCCGGGCCTGGATCACCTCAGGGGGCTCAAGGGCGGCGATGGCCTGGCAGATCCGCTCACCATCGATGACGCGATGATCGGACCGTTCCGCGGGGAGCAGGTGCACCGGACCAGGATTTCACATCCGCCGGTCCCGGGAGCAGCCAACACCACCGGGAAGCCAGTGAATTAAAAGCTGATCATCTGATCAGTCTTGACGACGAACGGGCTGGCTTGTAACTTGGCCATGCTCTCGGCGGAGTACGTCCGGGGGTGGCAGCCATTCCAGCGAAGTCCGGTCAGCGATCCCGCGCTGAGAATCCGGCACTGTCCCGCAACGGTGAAGCCCCTCACGGGGACGAGTCCGGTCGCCTGGCCTGGCCTGCCGTGCGAACACGAGTCCTCGGAAGAAGGGCGGAACGCATGCCGGAAAGAACAGGTCGCCTGCGACGGATGGGCGCGGATCTGTCGGGCCGTGAGTGGGGCCGGATCGTCGCGATGTTCGGCGTGATCCTGGCCATCAACGCGCTGGGCTGGGGCATTTACGTCCTTGCCGTGATGCCGCACCACTTCCACTACCAGGGTGAGGGCGGCAGCCGCGGGCTCGGCGTCGGACTCGGGGTCGCGTTCACCGCGTGGTTCCTGGGGTTCCGGCACGCCTTCGACGCCGACCACATCTCGTGCATCGATAACACCACCCGCAAGCTGATGGCCGACGGTAAGCGGCCGCTGGGCAGCGGGTTCTCCTTCTCCCTCGGCCACTCCACCGTCGTGGTGGCGGTCGGCGTCGGCATTACCTTCGCGGCCCGGGCCGTGTTCGGCGCCGTGGTCAACCCGAATTCCACCTACGAAACGGCCGGCGGGGCGGCCGGGACGCTGATCTCCGCCGGGTTCCTGTACCTGATCGCGGTGCTGAACCTGATCGTGCTGGCCGGCATCTTCAAGGTCTTCCGCGAGATGCGCCGCGGCACCTACGACGAGGCCGAGCTCGAGGCGCAGCTGCAGGCCCGCGGGCTGATGTACCGGTTCTTCGGCCGGTTCATCAGCCCTCGATCAACCACACCTGGCAGCTGTACTTCGTCGGCCTGGTCTTCGGCATCGGCTTCGACACCGCCACCGAGGTCGTGCTGCTCGCCGCCACCGCCTACGCCGCGATCCAGGGCCTACCGTACTACGCCGTCCTCGCGCTGCCGTTCCTGTTCTCCGGCGGCATGATGCTGTTCGACACCCTGGACGGCTGCTTCATGAACTTCGCCTACGGCTGGGCGTTCGCCAAGCCGGTCCGCAAGGTCTACTACAACCTGGTCATCACCGGCCTGTCGATCGGCGCCGCGTTCATCATCGGCACCATCGAAATCCTCGGCATCTTGACTACCGAAGCCCACCTCAGCGGCGGCTTCTGGTCGGTGATGGCCAACTTCAACATCAACATCGCCGGGTTCTGCATCGCCGCCCTGTTCATCGGAGTCTGGGCCGCCGCCCTGGCCTACTGGCGCTGGGGCAACGTCGAAACCCGCTGGACCGCCAATGTCCCCGCCGAGCCGGCCCCGGCCCCGGCGGCCGGCCTGCCAGGCGTTAGGGCCGGCGGCGAGCACCAGCCATAACCGTGCGGCGTCGGCGCGGTACAGACCGACGATCTTGGAGTTCTGCCAGGTTGCTTTGTGCAGAGTGGACGAAACGACGTACTTGGCCGACTCGTTCATGAGACACCGAATCGCTGGCGGACCTTCGAATGGGCGGTCCGTTCAGAGGGCAGCGCGCTGCCGGATAAGGAAGTCGCGTTCGACGGTGTTCGTGGCGAGTTCGATGGCCCGGCCGTAGGCGGCTATCGCCTCGTGGGAGCGGCCCGCCCGGGCGAGCAGGTCGGCGCGGGCGGCGTGATACGGCTGGTAGTTCTCGAGCGAGGCTGGGTCGATCTCGGCGAGAGCGGTGAGGCCCTCGATCGGCCCGTGGAGTTCGGCGACGGCCACGGACCGGTTCAGGGCCGCGACGGGGTTGGGACGTAGGGCGTAGAGCTGGTCGTACAAGGCGATAATCTGCGACCAGTCGGTGGACTCGGCGGTGGGCGCATCGGCGTGGACCGCGGCTATCGCCGCCTGGATCTGGAACGGGCCGGGCTGGTTGCGGCGCAGGCACGCGCGCACCAGCTCGTGACCTGCACTGATCAGCGTCCGGTCCCATCGGTTGCGATCTTGGCCAGTGAGACGAACCATCGTCCCGTCGGCGGCGATACGAGCGGCACGACGGGACTCCGAGAGCAGCATCAAGGCGAGCAGCCCGATGGCTTCGGGCTCGTCGGGCATCAGCTCGAGGAGGGTCCGCCCGAGCCGGATAGCTTCGCTCGACAGGTCGGTTCTCGTCAGCGTCTGCCCTGAGGTGGCAGTGTGACCCTCGGTGAAGACGAGGTAGATCGCCGTGAGGACGGCGTGCAGCCGGTCCGGGAGCTCCGCAGCCCCGGGTACGCGGTAGGCGGCGTGGTTGTCGTGCAGTTTGCGTTTGGCCCGTACGATCCGTTGCGCCATCGTCGCTTCAGGTACCAGGAACGCCCTGGCGATCTCGCCCATTGAGAGACCGGCGAGCAGCCGCAGGATAAGACCGACCCGGGCGTCAGCGGCTAGGGCGGGGTGAGCGCAGAGGAACATCAGCCGCAGCTGGTCGTCGGCCACGACATCGACGAAATCGTCGAGCCGGTCAAGGTCCGGATGGTGGTCAGGTTCCATGTTGTCGATGTGGAGTCGGTGGGCCGCGAGATGCCTCTCGCCGCGGGTTGATTCGCGTCGCAGCCAGTCGATGGCGCGGTTACGGGCGGTCGTGGTGATCCAGCCACCCGGGTTGGGCGGTATCCCCGTCTGAGGCCACTGTTCGGCCGCGATAGCGAAGGCCTCCGCCACCGCGTCCTCGGCGAGACCGATGTCGCCGAGGACCCGGATCAAAGTGGCGGTGCAGCGGCCGGCTTCGCGCCTGAAGACCTCAGTGAGCGGGCCGGTCATCCTTGGGCGGGGCGAACTTCGATAGTCTCCTCGCTGGCCGCGGCCGCTTGGCCGGCCCATTGCAAGGCGGCGTCGAGGTCGGACGCTTCGATGACCCAGAAGCCACCCATTTGCTCCTTGGTTTCGGCATACGGACCGTCGGTCATCGACACCTGTCCTCCAGAGGACCGCACGATTGTGGCCGATGACGCGGGATGCAGGCCGGCGGCGAACACCCAGGCGCCTGCCTTGATGAGTTCCTCGTTGAACGCTCCCACCTGGGCGACACGGCGCTGCGCGTCAGGCGTCGAGAAGTCGGCCTCGTAGGTATCGTCGTGCCAGACGGAGATCAGGTATTGCGGCATCGTAGCTGCTCCTCGCGGTATCGGATAAGGGGTGGTGTCGGATCGGGGTGGTATCGGACCGGATCGGGTCGGGTGGGTCAGTCAGCGTGTCGTGTGAGCACGGGAACAATGATCGCCGCCGCGCGAAGGTGGGACCAGCTGCGCCGCTCACCATGTCCACGAACGGCCACCGAGCATTCGACACCCGCACTCGGGAGAATCTGGATCCGCGCCAACCGTGGTGGACCTCCGGACCTCACCGCAAGTGAGGCAGACCGGTAGCGTCCCGGACACCGAGGGCCAGGACGGCGGTATCGTCCTGGCTGCCTTCGCCGAAGCCCGCCAGCAAAGTGCCGATGGCGGCCACGGCGGCGGCGGCGGTGCTGGGGGCGAGATCGGCGGCGAAGGCGCGGAAGGTCTCGTCTCCGTAGCGGCCAGAAAGGTCCGCAGTGGGCACCCGGGCCTCGGTCAGCCCGTCGGTGAACAAGAGCAGGGTGTCACCGGGGAACAGGCTGATCGTGGTGACGGTGAAAGCCACGTCGGCCCAGGCGCCGATGAGCGGGCCCACCGGCATGGGCAGGTAGCGGGCGGTGCCGTCGGCGCGCATCAGCAGCGGAGCGCTGTGCCCGCCCCGGGTGAGCGCCAGGGTGAAGCCATCGGCGGCCGGGGCGAGCACGCCGAAGATCACCGTGCAGAAGCTCCTGTCGTCGCGGAGGTACTGCTGATGCAGCGCCTCATTCAGGGTGCGGAGCACGGTCGCCGGGTCGGCGTCGTAGACCGCGGCGGTGCGCAGGGTGTAGCGGATCAGGGACGTCAAGGCCGCGGCCCGGGCGCCCTTGCCGCAGACGTCGCCGAGGAACAGGCCCCACCGGTTCCCGGTGAGCGGGAACAGGTCATAGAAATCCCCGCCGAGCTCGTCCGGCGACGCGGCGTGGTAATGGGCGACCGCGTCCAGGCCCGGCACGGCGGGCAGGACCGTGGGCAGCAGGCTCTGCTGCAGGGTAGCGACCAGGTCCTGGAGGCGCTCGCGCTCACGCTCGCCTTCCTGACGGGCCCGCAGCAGCTCACGTTCGTAGGCCCGGCGGTCACGGGCGTCGAAGACCGTGGTGCGGATGAGCTTGGGTTTCCCGCCGCTATCGGTCTTGACCACGGAGGTGACCAGCACGGGCAGTTGCCTGCCGTCGGCCGTCCGCAGCTCCAGAGCCACGCCCCCGACCTCGCCCTGCATAAGCAGCAACGGCGCGAGGTGCGTCTCGTAGTACAGCCGGCCGCCGACGTTAAGCAGATCGGAGAAGGAACGGAGGCCGACGAGCTGGCCGGCACTGTATCCGAGCCAGCTCAGCAGCGTGCCGTTGATTTTCGCGATCCGTCCGTCCAGCCGCGTCGACAGGTAGCCGCAGGGTGCGTTCTCGTACAGATCCTCGATGCTGTCCTCGAGTAGCTCAGAGAAGACAGCGCCGCCCGTCTCCCCTGCGCCCGTCTCCCCTGGAGCAGTCTCGCCCGGGTCGAGGTCGGCGCTGCTCATGGCCGGTAGCTAGCGGTGAACATCTTGATCGCCGCGACCGTCTCGGCCGGGGCACTCAGGTGCGGGCAGTGACCGGTCGCCGCCAACGTCACCAAGACGCTGTCCGCGATCTGGGCGTGCACGTATGCTCCGACCTCCGGGGGCGCGATCACGTCGCTGGAGCACTGCAGGATCAGCGTGGGTACGGTGACCCGGGCCAGATCTGACCGGTTATCCGACAGGAACGTGGCCCGGGCGAACACCCGCGCAGCCTGCGGGTCGGTCCGGCAGAAACTATTGGTCAGCTCCTGCGCCAGCTCCGGGCGTTCCGGGTTGCCCATGATCGCCGGGGTTATCGCCGCGGACCAGCCGAGATAGTTGCTGTCCAGCGATTCGAGCAGCTCGTCGATGTCGGAGGAGCTGAAGCCGCCCCGGTAGCCGGCGTTGTCGATATAACGCGGGGAGGGCCCGATCAGGATCAGCTGGCTGAACCGCTCCGGCTCCCGGTTGGCGGCCAGGACGCCCATCATCGCGCTGACCGAGTGCCCGACGAACACCACCTGCCGCAGGGCGAGCTCATCGCAGATGCGCAGGATGTCGTCGGCGTAGCCGTCCAGCGTGGCGTAGCGCTCCGGCTGCCAGGCCGACGGATCGGCCTGACCCGAACCCACGTGATCGAAGAGCACGAGCCGGAAATCCGCGGCCAGCGCCGGCGCGACCAGCCGCCACATGTTCTGGTCACAGCCGAACCCGTTGGCCAGCATCATTACCGGCTTGTCGGCTCGGCCGGTGATCCGCACATTGTTCCGGCCGCCGATCCGCACGTCGTCCACAGCGGCATCCTCCCACTGGCCGGCCCACCCGGCTAGACGATTCGGCCTCACCTGTTAGGTCACCGTGACCGGGCCGGGACCTTGGTCAGGTCGACACCAGATCGCAGACGAAGATGAGGGTCTCACCCGGTGCGATGGCGTTCCCCGCGCCCCGGTCGCCGTAAGCCAGATCCGGCGGAATGATCAGCTTCCGGCGGCCGCCGACCTTCATGCCTTGCACGCCCTGATCCCAGCCCGCGATGACCTGGCCGACACCGAGCTGGAACTCCAGCGGGTCACCCCGGTTCCAGCTGGCGTCGAATTCCTCACCGGTCGAGTACGCGACCCCGACGTAGTGGACCTTAACCAGGTCGCCTGCGCTCGCCGCGGCCCCGTCGCCTTCCCAGATATCGGTGACCTGCAGTTCGGCCGGCGGCTTGCCGCCGGGAAAATCGATCTCGGGCCTGGTGATGCTCATCGTTGCCTCTTTCGGTAGGTGTCGCGACGCGCGCCGGGCCGCGCAGGAAGGCCGCTTGATCCGGGTGGGCCATTATTGCCTCACCCCGGGAGCGGCCGTTAACGCCAGAGGCCAGGTTACGCCGCTCCCGGAGCCTTCCGGACCGCCGGAGCAAACCGCGAGGAAGGCGCCGGGGAAGGCGCGGCCGGCTCGACCGGACCGGACGGACGGCGGGCTCGTGGCTATGATCGTCGTGCCTGGGCGACCCGCCCGGAGCGGGCTGAAGGGACGAACTCAGGTGACCTCGATGACTATCCCGGTGCTGCTGCGGCACGGAGCCCGGGCCGTGGCGGCCGGGCGGGTGGCCCTCGGCCTGACCGCCCTGGCCTGGCCTTCGGTACCGGCCCGGCCCTGGGTCGGTGCGGCGGCGGACGACGTGGCCGCCCGGGTGCTCGGGCGGGCCCTGGGGGCACGTGACCTCGCCTTGGGTCTCGGGGCGCTGGCGGCCCTGCAGGGCCCGGCCGGCGAACCCGGATCAGCCCCCGCC
>JALYVS010000229.1 GCA_030853115.1 Actinomycetota bacterium | reverse complement strand
CGCCTGCGCCGCGCGGCCCGGCGGCAACCCCGGCGCGGGCGCGATCACCTCGCGGCAGATGCCGTCGCGCTGGACCGTCTGCACCACCGGGTAGACCGCGCCCTGCCGGTGCGGCGAGCAGGCCGCGAGCACCGCGAGCTCACGGCCGAACGGGACGTATTCCTCAGCCATGAACAGCGGCCTGCCGCCCGGCCCTGGCGCCGCGCCCAGCGCGAGCCCCGGGTCAGCCGGCGGCGGGTCAGCCAGCGCCTGCCGATCCGGCGGCGAGTGAGCCGGCAGCGGGTAAGCCAGCACAGTGGCGGCCTGGGCGGCCGACTCGCACACCCAGACGCCCTTGCCGTCGTAACCGCCCCGGATCGACTTCAGCACCACCGGCCAGGAGCCCGCGGCGAACTCCTGCACGTCCGCCAGGGTGGTGACCGGCGCGAAGCGCGGGCAGGCGACGCCGAGGCCGGTGAGCCGCTCGCGCATGACCAGCTTGTCCTGGGTCAGCAGCAGCGCGTCCAGCCCGGGCCGGACGGCCACCCCGTCACGCTCGAGCGCGGCCAGGTGCTCCCCCGGCACGTGCTCATGATCGAAGGTGAGCACGTCACAGCCGGCCGCGAAGGCGCTCAGGTCACCCACGAAGCGATAGTCGCCGACCTGGGTCCCGGCGCAGACCTGGGCGGCGCTGTCGTCCGGCGAGTCGGCCAGCACGCGGAAGCCGACGCCGAGGCCGATCGCGGCCTGGGCGGTCATCCGGGCTAGCTGGCCGCCGCCCACCATACCCACCACAGGAGCTCCCGGCAGCAGAGAATGTCCCGCGGCCCGCACGTTCTGACTGGCCGGGGCGCCCGCGGAATGGATCACGCACCGTACCCTACGTGACCGGCGGGCACGCAGGTGGACAGGCCGCACGCAGCCGGTGCGTTCGGCGTCATGACCTGATTTTTGCGGTGATGACGAGGGTCGGACCGCGGGACGCAACACGGCCGACTCGAAAGTTAACTTTCGGGATACATCCAGGTGGGTAATAACCTCTATGATCACGCCATCTAGCAGGTGATATCAGGCGATACCGCCGAGGGAGTACGCATGGCGACACGCGACCAGGACGCCCCCGTAAGCAGCGGGGGGGCAGGCACCGGCGTCCTCGTCCGGGAGGGCACGTACGGCAGCCGGGTGCTCGAAGTCGAGCCGGGCGGCGCGGAATTCATCCCGCTGAACGAACGGCACGGCCATCCGCTCCAGCTGTTCTGGACCTGGACCTCGCCGAACATGGAGTTCGCCACGATCTTCGTCGGCGTGCTCGCGGTGGCGGGATTCGGCCTCGGCTTCTGGGAAGCGGCGCTGGCTCTGATCCTGGGCAGCGCGATCGGCGGCGTCACGCAGGGCTTGTTGTCGCTGCGCGGGCCAAAGTACGGGGTGCCGCAGATGGTGCTGAGCCGGCTGGGGTTCGGCTACTGGGGCAACGCGCTGCCCGCCGGCCTGAACTCGGTCACGGCCGGCATCGGCTGGTTCGCGGTCAACAGCGTCAGCGGGGCCTTCGCGCTGAACGTGCTCACTCACCTGCCGCAGGTGCTCTGCCTGCTGATCATCGTGGCGGTGCAGGTCGTGGTGGCGTTCTTCGGCCACAACCTGATACACGTCTTCGAGCGTTACGCCTTCCCCGTCCTCGCCGTCATCTTCCTGATCGCGGGCGGGGTCATCTTGAGCAAGACCCACCCCGGCGCCTCCCACCACACGTTCCCGGGCGCGTTCCTGCTGACGTTCGGCGCCTCGTTCGGCTACGCGGTCGGCTGGAACCCGTACGCGTCGGACTACACCCGCTATCTCAAGCCGGAGACGAGCAGGGCCGCCATCGCCTGGTGGTCCGGGCTCGGGCTGTTCCTGTCCTGCGCGCTGCTCGAGACCGTCGGCGCGGCGGCCGCCACCGTGGTCAGCGCGGGGAATGCGCTGGGCAGCAACCCGACCGGCGCCTTCACCGGGCTGCTGCCCAAGGTGCTGGCCGACCTCACGCTGCTGGCCATCGCGCTCGGCGCCGTCTCGGCGAACGTGCTCAACATCTACTCCGGCGCGCTATCGTTCACCGCCATCGGCATCAAGCTGCCGCTGTCGCTTCGGCGGGCGATAGTGGCGCTCGGGTTTGGCACCATCGGGTTCTTCCTGGCCTGGAGCGGACTGCACAACGCGGGCTCCGACTACCAGAACTTCCTGCTGATCATCGCGTACTGGATCGCCCCGTGGCTGGCCGTCTACTTCTGCGACCTGCTGCTGCGGCGCAACCCGGAGGAGGCACTGCTGTTCAACCAGCGGCATAAGAACTGGGCCGGGCCGGTCGCCATGCTGATCGGGATGGGTATCTCGATCTGGCTGTTCTCCAACCAGACCAAGTACGTCGGAGTGGTGCCCAAGCACATCGGGTCCGCCGGGGACCTGACCTTCGAGGCCGGCTTCCTGATCACGGCCGTGATCTACCTGGGCTGGCACGCCATCGCCAAGACCGGGCGGGAGGCCACGCTGAGCACCTGACCTGGTCACGGACGACGTATGCCCGGCCGGGGTCGGCCGGGTTGGCGGGGGGCGGCGGGTCGGCGCACGGCGGTGGACGGTAAACGGCGAGTGAATTCTAGGTCGTTTCAGAGCGTGGCGTAAGGGAAGGTTGAGGCGGCACTTAGTTGCGCCCGGTAAAGTATGCGGGTCGTCAGGCGCCGGTACGAGATTGCGCTGGTGGCTTGTCTGTGGGCTGAACCTCAATTCTGCCGTTCCGAAGGGGCCGTCTCGAATGGTGAGCATTCGCCAGCGTTGCGTTGAACTGATTCCTGAGCTGGCGAAGTTCGGCGCCGTCGGGCTGATCGGATCGGTCGTCGACCTGGGCGGTGCTGCCTACCTGCACGGTGCGCTAGGCATCGGACCGCTGGTGGCCAAGGGAATCTCGATCCTGGCCGCTACCGTGGTCACCTACCTCGGCAGCAGGTTCTGGACCTTCCGGCACCGGGTCAACCAGGCCCTGCTGCGCGAAGGACTGCTGTTCGTGGCGCTGAACGTGGTCGGGCTGGCCATCGCCGAGATCGTCATCGCGATCACCACCTACGGGATCGGCATGAAGGGGGCGCTGGCGTACAACGCGGCCAGCCTCGTCGGTACCGGCCTCGGTACGATCTTCCGGTACTTCTCCTACAAGAAGTGGGTCTTCCTGGCCGGGGCGCCCGGAGCCGCCGTGGCCGCCGGGGAAGCCGCGGTATCCGGCATCGTCGATCCGGCCGAGACCAGCGAGACGGGAGCCATCCTGGCCGGGACCGAGACCGGGCCGTCCGGGGGTCCCGCGGTGCGCGGGTCCGCCGGCTCCAGGGACCGGCACGGGGCGCCGTGGGATCGGCTCGACCCGCCGTCGGACGCCACCCAGGCCCTCTGGGAGCACCTCGACCCGGCCGACTCCAACGCCGACGCCCGGCGGCAGCACGTCCAGCACCACTCGCACGCCCGGCGCCGGTAACACGCCCGGCGGCGGGTAACACGCCCGGAGGCGGCAGCGCCCGGCGGCAGTGTGCCTGGGCTGGTGGGGCCGCCATGATCACGAAGACTTTTAGCCGGCCCTTTTTCGGGGGTATAAGTCTTCGTGATCACTGGAAATGGCTAAGCGGGGCCGCGGACGGGCGCAAGGTCCGGGCGCAAGGGGTGCCGGGGGAGGAAGACCGCGAAGGTGGCGGGCTTGGCCTTGACCAGGACGACGCGGCCACCGTCGGCGGCGGCCATCGTCCGGGCCAGCGCCAGTCCCAGCCCGGTGCCTTCGGGGCGGCCGCTCACGCTCCGCTCGAAGATCCGGGACACCAGCTCGGGCGGGACGCCCTTGCCTTCGTCCCGCACCTCGATCACGACCGAACGGGCGCTCTGGGACGTCTGCAGGGTTACTGTCCCCCCGCCGTGCATCAGTGCGTTGTCCAGCAGCGTCGCCAGCACCTGGGCCAGGCCGCCGGCCGTGACGTGCGCTTGCAGGTCGCGCACGCCGATCACCACCAGCTTACGCCGGACCCGGCGGAACGCCGGTTCCCACTCGATGACCTGCTGCCGGACGATCTCGTCGATGCCGGTCAGCGCGGCCGAGGCCGCGCCCGCCCGGCGGGCCGGGCTGAGCAGCTGAGTCACCACGTCTGCTAGCCGCTCGGCCTGGGTCAGGGCCGCGTGGCCCTCCTCGCGGACCACGGCGGGATCATCCGCCGCCGCGATCATCTCTTCCAGCCGCATCGACAACGCGGTCAGCGGTGTCCGCAGCTGATGCGAGGCGTCCACTGCGAGCTCCCGGTCAGCCGCCAGCAGGCTGCTGAGCCTGCGTGCCGAGCTGTCCAGTCCGTCGGCGGCCTGATCGAGATCGGCGATCCCGTACCGGCGGCCGAGCGGGCGCGGATCGCCGGCCCCGAGGCGGGTGGCCGCCTCGGCGAGTTCTTCCACCGGCCGGGCCAGCCGAGCCGCGAGCAGGCCGGTCAGCCAGGCGGCCAGTGCGACCGTCACGGCGAGCAGGACGGCGAGTACGGTCACCGCAGCCGCCCCGCGGCCGGCCCCGATCACCAGCGCGGGTACCCCGACGAGCAGGACCGCGCCCGCCGCCACGGCAAAGCTGGAAAGCCAGAGCTTCTTGCGCACCAGTCAGTCGCCGCGTTCGAAGCGGAACCCCACGCCGCGCACCGTGGTGATGTACCTGGGGCTGTGCGCGTCGTCCCCAAGCTTGCGGCGCAGCCAGGAGATATGCATGTCGAGCGTCTTGGTGGAGGTCCACCATTTCGCGTCCCAGACCTCGCGCATGATCTGCTCGCGGGTGACTACCTTGCCCGCGTCCCGGAGCAAGATCCAGAGCAGGTCGAACTCCTTGGTGGTGAGCTCGAGCTCGGCGTCGCCGTGCCAGGCTCGGCGAGCGTCGGCGTCAATCCGCACGCCGAGCGCGGCCGAGCCTTCCGCCGTCCCGCGGCGCAGCAGGGCCCGGACCCGGGCCAGCAGCTCGGCCAGCCGGAACGGCTTGGTGACGTAGTCGTCGGCGCCGGCGTCGAGGCCGACCACGGTGTCCACCTCGTCGGCCCGGGCGGTCAGGATAAGCACCGGCACCGCGTACCCACCGGCCCTGACCCGGCGGCACACCTCGAGCCCGTCGAGCTCCGGCAGGCCGATGTCCAGCAAGATCAGGTCGATGCCTTCGCCCAGAGCGCGGTCGAGCGTCGTCAGGCCGTCCGCGGTAACGTCCACGTCGTATCCCTCCCGGCGCAGCGCCCGGGACAGGGGCTCGGAGATCGACGTGTCATCCTCGGCGAGCAGCACGCGGGTCATACCTAGATAGTAAAGCCACGGTAAAGCTCTGGCTGGCCCAGGCCGACTGTCTCAGGCGGGGCTGATGCCGTGCCTGCGGCGCGGCGCGGACCGGTCCTTGCCCCGCGCGGCGGCGAACCGGCGCTCCAGTTCCCCCCGCAGGTCTTCGGGCTCGACGATGTCGTCCACGACCAGTTCGGCGGCGAGGCGGACGATGTCGATGTCCTGCTCGTAGTCCCGCCGCAGCCGGGCGGTCTCCGCGGCCCGCGCCTGCTCGTCCGTCATCTGCTCGAGCTTGCCCGCGTAGACCGCGTTCACCGCGGCCTCGGCGCCCATCACCGCGATCTTGGCGGTCGGCAGCGCCAGCGTCGCGTCGGGCTCGAAACCCGGACCCGCCATCGCGTACAGGCCCGCGCCGTAGGCCTTACGGACCACCACGCAGATCTTCGGCACGGTGGCGTCGGACATCGCGGCGATCATCTTCGCGCCGTGCCTGATGATCCCTTGCCGCTCCACCGCGGTGCCGACCATGAAGCCGGGCACGTCCGCCAGGAACAGCAGCGGGATCCCGAACGCGTCACAGATCTGGATGAACCGGGCCGCCTTGTCCGCCGAGTCGACGAACAGCACCCCGCCCTTGACCATGGGGTTGTTCGCGATGATGCCGATCACCTGCCCGGCTAGCCGGGCGAATCCGGTGACTATCTCCCTGGCCCACAGCGCACCGATCTCGAAAAACGACTCCTCGTCGACCAGGCCGCGGACGTAGCGGCGCATGTCGAACGCCTGCCGCTCGCTGACCGGGACCAGCGCCCGCAGGTCGGTCGGCTTGGGCGGCCTCGGGGCCGCGGCCGGTGGCGGCTGCGCCCAGTTCTGCGGAAGGTAGGACAGGTAGCTTCGGACCGCGCCGAGCGCGTCCTGCTCGGTCGACGCCAGGAAATGACCGCTGCCGGAGACCGTGCAGTGCAGCCGGGCCCCGCCCATCTCCTCCAGCGTGGTCTTCTCGCTGACCACCATCTCCACCATCCGCGGGCTGCCCAGGTACATCGAGGCATTGCCGTCCACCATCGCGGTGAAATCGCAGAACGCCGGGATGTACGCGCCGCCTGCCGCCGACGGGCCGAACAGCGCGCAGACCTGCGGAATCGAGCCGGAGGCTTGAATCTGGGTGCGGAAGATCCGGCCCGCCCCGCGGCGGCCGGGGAACATGTCCACCTGGTCGGTGATCCGGGCCCCCGCGGAGTCGACGAGGTAGACCATCGGGATAGCCGTGTCATAAGCCTTCTCGATGATCCGGATGATCTTCTCCACGGTGCGTGCGCCCCACGACCCGGCCTTAACGGTGGAGTCGTTCGCCATCAGCGCGATCGCCCGGCCGTCGATGGTCGCGGTCCCGGTGATGACCCCGTCCGCGGGCAGTCCGTCGGCCAGGGCGTTCGCGAACCGGCCGTCCTCAGTGAAGCTGCCGGCGTCGGCCAGCCCGGCGATCCGGTCCCGGGCGAACAGCTTGCCGCGCGCCGCCGCGGCCTCGTGGTAACGGGCCGCGCCGCCCCGCTCGATGGTCGCCCGCAGCTCGGGCACGTCCGTCATGATGGATTCACGCCATCAGGCTAGTCCCCCGGAACGCGAGCCTTAGGGTTGGTTCCGGTCGTTCCGCTCGAGCCTGCGCTGTTCGTCCTCGACCAGGCGGAACAGCGTGGCCTGCGCGAATTCCACCCGCGGGATATCCGCCAGCACAATCTGGCCATGCTCGCCCGCCGACTCCACCACCAGCTGCCCGCTGCCGAGCACCCGGTCGAGCAGTCCCTTCTCGAACGACACGTCGTTGATCCTGGCCAGCGGGATGTCCCGGCCGTGCCTGGTCACGACGCCGCCGCGCACCTTCAGCCGCCGGGTGGTCAGCTCGTAGGTCGTGGTCCGCCAGCGCAGTACCGGCACCATCAGCCACAGCATCAGCGCCAGAATCGCGATCCCGGCCACCACCAGCCGTTCCACCGCGGCCGCCGCACCCGACGGGATCAGCACCTCCGCCACCAGCGCGGCCGCGACCACCAGCACCGCGAGCAGCAGCGGCGCAAGCAGCGTCTTCCAGTGCGGGTGCAGCCGCAGCACCAGCTGCTCATCGCCGGCCAGCGGGGAGTCATACGCCATACCGCCCATCCTGGCACGCCCCGCGAGGGACCGGCGAACACCGAGCGAGCCGCAGGGGCGCGCCGGCGCCTGGACTGACGAGCGACGAAGGAGCGAGGAGGGAAGGCACCGGCCTAGAGCGCCCCGGAGGCGAGGGAGCCAGCTAGCACTGACACAATTCGGCGGGTGGACTGGGTGGGGGCGGGTGCCGTGGCGCGGCGGCACGCGCTGTTCGGCCTCGTCCTCGCGGCCGCCATCGTGGTGCGGGTGCTGGTCATGCTGGCCTTCCGGCCGATCATGTGGTTCGGCGGGGACTCGGCGTCCTACTTGGCGACGGGGCTGCGCCTGATCCCGGACTCCAGCCGGGTCGGCGGTTACGGGTTCGTGCTGTGGCTGCTGCGGCCGCTGCACAGCTTCGCCGCGGTGGCCGCCCTCCAGCATCTGGCCGGCCTGGCCATCGGCGTGCTGATCTACCTGCTGGCCCGCCGTTACGGGCTGCCGGCCTGGGTCGCGACGCTCGCCGCCGTCCCGGTGTTCTTCGACGCTTACGAGCTTCAACTGGAATCGGACGCGGTACCGGATATCCCGTTCGGCCTGCTGGTGTTTGTCGCCTTGTACCTGCTGCTGCGCACGCCCGGCGAACGGCGCCCGGCCGCCACGGTGCCCGCCGCCTTCGTGATCGGCGTGACCGCGATTATCTGGCCGGTCGGGCTGGTGCTGCTCGCCGTGCTGCTGGTCGCGCTGGTGATCCGGCGGGCGGGCGGGCTGGCCGTCGCCGCCGCGATCCTGGCCGGAGCCGTCCCCGTCGCGGGTTACGCCGCCTGGTTCGACCTGCACGAGCACCAGTTCGCCCTGACCCGCAGCGAGGGCGTGTACCTGTGGTCGCGGACGATGTCGTTCGCGAACTGCGCGGTGATCAAGCCGCCCGCCGACGAGCGTGAGCTGTGCCCGCCGGGCGGGACGCGGATCGCCGCCTCGCTGTACATCTGGGACGGCAACTCGCCGCTGCTGCGGATGCCCGGCGGCCGGTTCTCGGCGCGGACCAACGCGCTGGCCCGGAACTTCGCGCTGCGCGCCATCGCGGCCCAGCCGGGCGGGTACCTGACCGCGGCCGGGCACGACGTGGCGCTGAGCTTCTCCTGGGACCGGCCGGTCCATCCGGACGCCGGCATCGTCGACCGGTACCAGTTCTCCGACGCCGGCACCGCCTGGGTCCCGGCCGGCATGCGCACCCTCGGCGGCGGCACGGTGGCCGGGGACCAAGCCGCCTACCACGCCGGGCGGCCGGCGCCGACCCGGGCGATGGCGCCGTTCGCCTCCTGGCTGGTGAGCTACCAGCGGTACGTCTACCTGCGCGGGACGCTACTCGGGGCGATCTTGCTCGGCGGCCTGGTCGCGATGATCCTGCGGCGCCGGGGGCCAGCCGGGCTGCCGTGGGCGTTCGCGATGACGATCCTGGTCGTGCCGCCGATGATCGCGGACTTCGACCTGCGGTACCTGGTGCCGGCCGTGCCCGCCGGGTGCCTGGCGGCGGCCCTGGCGTTCGCGCCGCGGCCGGGTCCGGCCGGTCAGCGCAGATGCACCACGTCGCCGGCCGCTACCGGGACCTCCGAGTCCGGTGACACCCGGACGAGCAGCCTGCCGTCCGGGTCGACGCCCACCGCCAGCCCGGACAGCGACTGACCGCCGGGTAGCTCGGCTCGGACGCGGCGGCCGATCGTGGCGCACAGCCCGGTGTACTCAGCGCGCAGCCCGGAGCGTTCCGGGTCACCGCCGGCTTGGATCCAGGCCTGGTAGCGGTGCTCGAAGCCGTCCAGGATCCCGGTGAGCAGCGTCTCCCGGTCCAGGCTCAGGCCGGCCGTGGCCCCATCGGCCGTGGACCCCTCGGCTAGGGCGGCACCGGCCAGGACGCGCAGGGAGGTGGCGGCCAGGGCGCTGCCGGGGGCTCCCGGGTCCGGGCCGGGCGGCGGCAGCTCGGCGGGCTCGGTGGACACGTTCAGGCCGATGCCGATCACGAT
>JALYVS010000228.1 GCA_030853115.1 Actinomycetota bacterium | reverse complement strand
ACTGCGGGCCCTGGCCGCTCGCATCGCCGGCGCGGGCGGTGAAGCGGTTTACACGCGTACCGACGTGCGGCGGCGCAGCGATCTGGCCGCCCTGGTCGGGCTGGCCGGTGAACGGTACGGCCGGCTCGACGTGCTCATCAGCAACGCCGGCGTCGGGCCCATCTCCCCGTTGGACGACCTGCGCGTGCAGGACTGGGAAGAAATGATCGACACCCACGTCAAGGGGCTGCTGTACGGCATCGCCGCGGCCCTGCCGGTATTCCGCGCGCAGGGCACCGGGCATTTCGTCAACACGCTGTCGACGGCGGGACTGCGTATCGTGCCGGACCAGGCGGTGTACGCCGCCACGAAGAACGCCGCACGCACGATATCCGAGGGCCTGCGGCAGGAGGCCGGCGACAAGCTGCGGGTGACGACGATCTCTCCCGGGTTCGTCTGGACCGACTTCGCCGAGGCCGCCGTCAACCCGGGGACGCGAGCCGAGATCGTCGCGCGCCGGGCCCAGATCGCGATCGCGCCCGACGCGATCGCCCGCGCCATCGCGTTCGCGATCGAGCAGCCCGCCGACGTCGACGTGAATGACATTGTGATCCGTCCCACCGCGCAGAGCTGAGCGTCACTGACCGGGAAAAGGGGGGCCTGGAGTCAGCCGGGGCGGGTCGGGGCCGTCGGATCAGCTGCCGGTGAGCCAGAGAAAGCTCCACGGCGGCAGCTCGATCCGGCCGGCCTCGAGCGTGAGCTTGCCGGTGGTGGAATGCACGTGGGCGGGCTCGTACAGGCCCGCGCGGGCGATGATCCCGGCGTCGGGCCGCTGGGTGACGTCGCTGAAGTTGGTGAGCGCCAGGAACGGGGCGCTGCGCGGGTGCACCCGGCGGTAGGCCAGCACGCTGCGGCTCTCGGCAGGCAGGATCTCGGTGCGGCCGCCAGAACGCAAGGCCAGCAGCGAGCGCCGCGCTCCGGCCAGCGCGCGCATCGCGGCGAACACCTGGCCTTCGAGCGAATCAGGATCGCGGCGCCGGGCGGCCAGCGCCCAATCCATCACCGGCCGGTGCATCCACCGGTTGTCGTGCTCGTGCACCGGGTCCTGCGCCCACCCGGGATCGTTGCGCAGCGCTAGCTCGTCACCCATGTAGATCAGCGGGATGCCACCGAAGGAAAAGGCGACGGCGTACATCGACTCGAGCCGCCTGACCGCGGCGGTGAGCGCGGCGGTGTCCCTGGCGGCAAGCGCGGCCTCGATGCCGCACAGCGACGCGGCGCTGCCGGAGATGCGGGCATCACCGGTCGCCGGGTTGTCCTGGAATCGTGCCCCCCGGGCGAACGAGCCGGGAAAGCTGCCGGCGTAGAAGTCGGACAAAAAGCGCCGGTGCGAGAATCCGTCCAGTCCCACGGTGGCGGCGTCGGCGTCGGACACCGCCCAGCCGATATCGTCGTGGCAGCGGACGTAGGTGACCCACGAGGTGGGCACGGGAGCGGGCCGCCGGCGGGACAGCGCGGAGACGGCCAGCTCGACATCGCGGGTCGCCAGGCTGGACCAGAGCATCACCATGAGCTGGTTGTCGTAGGCCAGGTCGCACTCCGGGCGGAACCGGTCGTGGCCGCCGAGGTACTGGACGAGCATCTCCGGGCTGACGATCGCCTCGGCCTTCAGCGCCAGGCCAGGCGCGGCGAGCCGGGTGAGCGCGCGGAACGCCTGGACGAGCAGGTGAGCCTCGGGCTGGTTCTGGCAGTCGGTGCCCATCCGCTTCCACAAGAACGGCGCCGCGTCCAGCCGCAGCACGTCGATGCCCTGGTTGGCCAGTGCGAGCATCGTCCCCAGCATGGCCCGGAACACCGCCGGGTTGGCGTAATTGAGGTCCCACTGGTAGTCGTGAAAACTCGTCCATACCCAGCCCAGGTCCTTGACCTCAGTGAAGGAACCCGGCGCCAGGTCGGGGAACACCTCGGGCAAAGTGCGCTCGTAGGCATCGGGCTCGGTCCGGTCAGGGTAGACCAGGTACATCTCGCGGTAACCGGGCTCCCCGGCCTGGGCCTTGCGAGCCCAGGCGTGCTCCCGCGCCGTATGGTTGAGCACCAGGTCGATGCACAGCGTGATACCGCGCTCGTGCAGGTCGGCGGCCAGCGCCTGCAGCTCGGCCATCGTCCCGATCCGCGGGTCCACCGTGTCGTAGTCCGCCACCGCGTAACCGCCGTCGTTTTCCCCCTCGCGCGGCCGGAGCAGCGGCATCAGGTGCAGATAGGTGACGCCCAGCTCCACCAGGTAGTCCAGGTGCTCCCTGACCCCCCGCAGTGAGCCGGCGAACCGGTCGGCGTAGCAGACGTAGCCGACCATGCGGGACCGCTGGAACCAGCCTGGGTCGATCTCACGCCGCCGATCGAGAAGCCGCAGCCCCGCCGGACGCCCGGCCGCGGCCCGCAGCGCGTCGCGCACCAGCTCGGTAGCGAATTCCCCGACGTCCACGACACCGCCGTACACCTGGCTGAGCGGCCCGATTATGTCAAAGGACAGCTGGTCAAGCCGCGCCAGGAACGCGTCGGCTTCGGTGAAGCCCAGCCGCGATCTGGCCTCATGCTCGACCGCGGGACCCAGCTCCGGCACGTACTGCTCCTTAGGGACGCCGCTGTCCTGCACCGATATCCTCGCGCCGCCGACGCCCAGCGCGCTACCGCCCGGAGGCGTCAGCCGGAGACCTTCCCGGAGACTTTAGCGGAGACTCCGGCCGGAGCTTTGGCTGGGACTTTGGCCGGCCCCTTGGCGGCGGCTCGGGCCGGGACTCTGGCGGTGCCCTGGGCTGAGACCCTGGCTGGGACCTGGGCGGCCCTCAGCCTGCGCAGCCGCAGGATTTCGGTATCCCGCGCCTCGAGCACCGGCTCGACGACGTTCATGGCGGCGTGCACGACGGCCTCGAGATCTCCGGCGATGCCATAGCGCAGGAAACTGCGCGCCAGCGCCCGGCGCAGCCGCTCAGCGGTGACGGCCAGCAGGTCGGCCGGCTCTTTCAGCGGACCGGATTTTCCGGTCCCGGCACCGCGGGCCGCACCGCCACGGGCTTCGCCTTCGCGGTCGGAGCGGCCCGCGGGAAGACGCGAGCTGGGCCGCCGGGTGCGGCCGGCCGGACGTACCCGGCGGCCGGTGCCCGGGATGACGTCAGCCTCAGCACCGCCCGGCAGGGCAAACAACGGGGTCATAACCTCCGGCTGCGACCGGGGAGGTGCGGCGGCCGGCTTTGGCAGGGTCGGCTCCGGGCGCATGGGCGTGACCTTCCTGTCCAGGATCGTCTTTCCACGCTAATGCTCCCTCTTTGTCGACTTCATAACACAGATGTCCAGGTCGCACAGCGTGTCAGCAATGCGTTGCACGGTCTTCTCCGGTGTTTTCCGCACATTCCTAGCGGTGTTACCCAAGGGCCGGGATGGTCCTTTCACCTGGCCTATATACATTCTCTCATGCGGCCTATATACATTCTTTCTCCAGACTTATATACAGCCGTTTGGCTTAACGGCTCCGTGTTCGTCGTCCGCCTCAGCGCGCAGCGGCAGCGCGGCTGATGGCTGCCCGGACCCGGCTTAGCAGAGCGGCTTCGGTGAAAGGCTTTTCCACAGTGTCGAAAGCCGGGGCGGTAGCGCCGTGGGAATCTAGGACCGGGTGGGCGTATCCGGACATGAAAAGGTGCGGTACGCCGGGACGGATGGCACCGACCCGGGCGCGACCTCGTGGCCGAGCATCTCGGGCATGACGACGTCGGTGAGGAGCAGATCGATCGGCTGAGCCGGATCGCTGGCCCGCCGCACGGCCTCGGAGCCGCTGCCGACCGCGCAGACCTGGTAGCCGCTGCGCGTCAGGACGCGGGTGGTCAGCTCGCGCAGGCTGTCCTCATCCTCGACGACCAGGACCGTCTCGCCGTGCCCGCGGTGATCGTCATGACCGGCGGCGGGAGGCAGATACGGCCCGGCGTCTTCGTCGGTGGCCGGCAGGAGCACGCTGACCGTGGTACCCAGGCCCTTTTCCGAGTAAATCTCGATGCTGCCGCCCGCCTGGGTCACGACTCCGTAGACGGTGGCCAGCCCGAGCCCGGTGCCGCGGCCCTTGGGCTTGGTCGAGAAGAACGGCTCGAAGACCCGCTCCGCGGTGGCCCGGTCCATACCCATCCCGGTATCGGAGACCCGGAGCCGGGCGTACCGGCCGGGTTTGAGTTCAGGCCGCCGGGTCGCGTAGGCCGCGTCGACCTCGGCATTGCCGGTGTCGATGGTCAGGTCGATGTGCTCACCCAAGGTGCGGCACAGCAACTGGCCCGCCCCCTTGACCGCCTCGTTGAGGTCGAGGACCTCCGGCCGGTTCACCTCATGACGGGCGAAGGTCAGGAGCTGGCGGGTCAGCCGCGTCGCCTGCTGCGCTGCCACCCGGACCTGCTCGATGTCATCGAGCACCGGCTCGAGCCTGGCGTCCGACTGGGCGAGAGCCTGGACCTGGTCGGAACTGAAGTCGGCATACCCCTGGATAATGTTCAGCAGGTTGTTGAAGTCGTGCGCCACCCCGCCGACGAGCTGCCCGAGGCTTTCCAGCCGCTGGGATTGCTGCAGCCGCCGCTCGACCTTCTCCTGCTCGGCGATGGCCCGCAGGCGTTCCCGCTCGGCCTGCAGGGCCAGCCGCTCGGTGACATCGCGGATCGCGGCTGTCACCAGCATCCCGCCGTCGGTCGCCAGCCCGCTCAGGGTAATCTCGGCCGGGAACCGGCGGCCGTCCTGGCGCAGCCCGGACAGTTTCAGCTCAGTGTCCAGCAGCTGGGACCGGGGGTCGGCGAAGTACTCCGCGCGCCCGGCCACCATGGCCGCCCGCGGGGATCCGGGTGTCGTAGTGCCGGCCGACACCGCCGCGATGGCCTGACGCAGCGACCGGAACGGCTTGAGCAATCTGAGCCAGACCGACGCCAGGCCAAAGGTGACGATGGCCGCGACCACGACGCACATTCCGATCAACGCCACCAGAAGCTCGCCTTGTGAGCTGACGAGCTGGTTCGTGATCAGCTGCTGCACGCGGGTGATCTGGCCTTGCAGGCCGATCGCCGCGGAACGGATGGCCAGTACGGACGGCCTGGTACGCGCGGTATCGGCCTGCAAACCCTGGGCGGCGGCGAAATCGCCTCGGCTCATGGCCGCCAGCTGGGGGCCGGCCACGCTGGCGAGCCACACCTGCTCAGACGCGACGGTCCCGTCGACGTCCTCGATGACCAGCCCATAGCCTCGCGCCAGCCGCGCGATCCGGTTCTCTACCTCCCGGATCGACGCGTTTTGCGCGTCGAACGGGGCTTGCGGGCCGCTCCGCCCGGTCGTGACGTAGTCACGAGGCCACGTCTGCTGGGCCTGGAAGAGGTCGAGCAGCTCGACCGCGGCCGCAGCCGGTCACGCGAAATACAGCGTCCGCACGATGACGATGACGACCACCACCGCGAGGACCACAAGTGCCTTCGTGACCAGTCCCTTTTCGTACTGAAGCGCGTGCCGGATCTCCGACCGGAAGGCCGGACCCCGCACCGGAGCGCGACCTGCGGTCACGTCGGGACCACCATCTTCCCCGTCTTTTCCGTCTTGTCCCATGTCATCTCCGCTCCCCGCAGTTCCTTGACGTAGGAGGCAAACGTGCAAGCGCAGAGCAGAGATCCGTAGCCCACGGTGTAGACGACAAGCGGGCTGATGAACCGGCCGAATCGGTGCGGCTCAGCGACCTTGGCCAGGTAAGCCAGGGCCATCGACGCGGCCGGCCAGGCGTAGATGACCAAGATGACCCCGGCCCGGTAGCCGTGGGCTGGCGCCATGTGGCCCGCGGTAAGGACCCGGTGGATGGCGTCACGAAACAGCCGGGGGAAACATGTGTACAAGACGATAGCCAGGTTCACCGCGCCCGGGAACACCGCGGCCTGCAGCCAGGTATGCCGCGCCGTCTGCGGGTCGATCAGCAGCGCGAAGCCGGTGATGAAGATGTAGGTAACGGCATTGATAATCCACAGCAGGTGGAAGGCCAGCCAGGCGCGCGGGAAATGAGCGAAGTACAGGGTGAGCAGCGAGGCGGACGACGTGATCATGAAGACCGGCTGCAGGAAGAGGCAGAACCAGAAGACCCCGAAACTGACGCCGCCCAGGCGGTGAGCCCGGCTCGGCCGGAACCACAGTTTGCGGTACCGCCGGGTGACCTGGACGTTGCCCCGCGCCCAGCGGAGCCGCTGTTTCCACAGGCCGATGACGGAGCCAGGTTCCTCCGCCCAGACCCGGGCGTGCGGCTCGAACACCACGCGGCGCCCGTTGAGCTGGGTCTGGAAGGTGGTGAAGGTGTCCTCGGCGAGGGACGTGGTATCGATCCGGCCGCCCAGCGCGAGCAGGTTCGCCCGCGTGTGCAGCTGCGCTCCGCCGGCCAGGCAGGCCATCACGCCGAGCACGTTCTGCCCGCGCCGGGCGGCCGCCTGGGCCGTGACGTACTCATAGCCGATGAAGCGGGTCATGTAGTTGCCGGGACGGCTGCCCTCCTTGATGTAGGCGGTTACGGCCCCCACCTGCGGATCGGCGAGGTGCCTGGTCATCTTGCGCAGCGAGTCGGCTTCGAAGATGACGTCCGCATCGGTGATCAGGAGCGCTTCCATCCATTCATCAGCGAGGATGACGTCCAGGCCGTAGTTGAGCGTGTGTGCCTTTCCCTGGCCGCCCTTGCTCCGGCGCAGGTGGACCACGTGGCCCGGATACTGCGCGGCCTTGGCCACGGCCACCGCGGGGGTCTCGTCCGTGCTCGCGTCATCGACCAGGAAGATCCGCAGAGCCTCCCGCGGGTATTGCAGAGCCATCAGCCGGTCGATCGAAGTCCCGATGACCGCCGCCTCGTTCCACGCGGGAATCAAGATCGCGGTGCGCGGGAAAACCGGGGCGCAGGCGCGGTAGTGATTACGCCAGAAATGACCGGCTACCAGCAAGAACTGCCAGCTCGCGGCCAGCTCGGGGAAAGCGCCGAGGACCACCAGGACGATGAGGACCCAGTCGCCGCCCTGGAGAAGATCACGGCCCATTCTGGTCAGGCCCCGGCGCTCACGGTGCGCCGGACCGAATCGTAGACGCCGATGTCCCGGCAGTGATGGCTGTCACTGCCGGCTACCAGCCAGACGCCGGCGCCCGCCATGACCGTGACCGTGCGGGTCGACGGGCACGACCATTTCTCGTTCACCTCGATCATCGCGCCCGCGTGGGCTACTCGCTTCGCCAGGTGCGTCAGGAGCGAGTCGGGGACCATGGCCTCGGTCAGCCCGATCTTGGGCAGCACGCTGAACAGGTGAGCCAGCAGCGGCCGGAAACCGGAACTCAGCGAATTCGCCGTCGCCTCGCAGAGCCGCTCGATCGCCTCGGCCGCCGTCATCGCGCCGCGGCCAAGGGCCGCCCGCACCTCGTCCGGGCGCACCGGGCCGCCCTCGGCCGGGAACTGGTGGTCGGCGATCAGCAGCAGGTCGATGCCGGCCAGGTCGGGTGGCACGTCGAGCTGGCCGGAGGTGTCGAGAATCTTGGCCTCCACGCCCGCCAGCACCCGCAGCCCCGGCTGATAGCGGTGCTGGTCCACCGCGTCGGTGAAGTCGGGCACCCAGGACGTGTCCCGCCGTACATGATCGACCAGGCACAGCGTGCGGAGCCCGCGCTCCCGGGCGGCCCTGACGTTCTCGGCGAGGGTGCTCGCGCCGTCGGAAAATGTCGAGTGGACGTGGAAATCCTCGTCCAGGGCCACGCGCGTGTTCATGCCGGGGCGCTCTGGAGGGTCAGCCCGACGCTGGAGATGTCGGCCGGATCGACGAAGCGCTCATCGAGGAAGCGGACCACGGCCCGCTCGCAGAAACCCATCTTCTCGGGTACCGGCCGGCCGAGCAGCGCCGCGAGCGCGAGCCGGGGCATGTCGACACCGCTGGCGATGGTGAGCCCGAGCGTGCCCGGCATCCGCGGGTTCACCTCGAGCAGCGCAGGCGACCCGCCCTGGTCGCGCTTGCACTGCACGTTAGCCACGAAAGTGATCCCGGTGGCCTCCGCCACGGCCCGGCCGAACCATTCGACCTCGGGGTCGTGAACCGTCCGGCCACCCACTGAGACACCGGAGTCGACCCGGGCCCGCAGCCGCGGGACCGAGGCGATGACCCGGCCTTCCGCGTCGGCGAGCACGTCGACGGAATACTCCTCACCCGGCAGGAACTCCTGGACGATCAGGCTGGCTGAGCGGTCAAGCCCGGATCGTTCGGCTAGTTCCGCGGCTGAGCCCACGATGATGACGCCGCGAGATCCGCTCCCCTCCCTGGGCTTGACCACCACCGGATAGGTCCAGCTGGCCGGGTCGACGCGAGGCCCGCAGAGCTCGGTCCTGGGGACCCGGACGACGCCGGCGCAGTGCTCGGCCAGCCGCAGCTTGTCCAAGATGACGTCGAGCGCGGCGGCCGGAGCCAGCAGCAGGTCGATGCCGGCCGCCTGGAACCTCTCCCGCGCGTAGGCCAGCGGGCGCAGCTCGGCGTCGACGGTCGGCAAGATGACGTCCACCCCGAGCGTGCGGGACCGGGCCAGCAGGGCATCCGCGAAACCCGGAGCCGCTCCCGCCGGGATCAAAGTCCGCGCCGCCGCGGGAACCAGGTACAGCCCGGCCGCCCAGGGGTCCATGTCGGCGGCGAGCAGCTCAATCGAGTCCTCAGCGCGCAGCGACTTCATCGCGGCGATCGCGGCGGGGCCACCCGCGCCGGTGACCAGGACGCGCAGCGCCCGCCCCGAGCGGTCCGGCGCCGTCACGGTGTCACCAGGGAGGGCCCGCTGGCGGGCCGGAGCGGCAAGCTGTCCGCGCGATCGCGGATGACCTCGAACGGCTCGGCGTGGCTGCCCCCGCAATAACGGGACCAGTAGCGGGCCGTCGAGGCGATCAGCTCAGGTTCGAGGTAGTCGCGCACGCCGACCTGGGAACCGAACGTGTCGATGGCCTTCAGCTTGCGGCTGATGTGATCGTCGATGGTCACGAAGTGGGTGGGACGGTAGTCAACGGTGGCCGACGGAGACTGGAAGCAGTAGACACGGCCGACGCGCCGGGCCGCGACCATGGCGGCGCGGTGGGTATTGCGATGATCCTGGTGGACGTCGTGAATGGAGTGGGTATAGACGATTGTCGGCTGCGTTACCGCGATGACCTGGTCGATGACGCCGATCGTCGGGCTGCCCTCCGCGATGTGGGTGTCCTCAAGGTCGTCGAGGAACAGCCGTGCGCCGATGACACCGGCGGCTTCGGCCGACTCGCGGGCGCGCTGAAGCTGGTCGCCGCCGCGCGCTCCGCGCGAGAGGGTCAAGATCGACACCGTGTCGCCCGCCGCCCGGTGGGCGAGCAGCGTGCCGGCCGCGCCGATCTCGACGTCATCGGGGTGCGCCCCGATGGCCAGGACCGTCTCCCGGC
>JALYVS010000227.1 GCA_030853115.1 Actinomycetota bacterium | reverse complement strand
TCATCGTCTCACTGGACTACCTTGCCGATAGCGACCTAACGGTCACCCCTGGATATGCCGGCTTATAAACCTGTTGCGGTGCGGATGAGGGCGGGACAGTATTTGGGACGCCAGCGACTGGTGTTGCTGGTGCACCCGAGGTGCCGCCGGTCACCGCCCTCATTATCGTGACCCCTCAGCGAGGTCCAGTGCCAGTTCTGCGGGGCCGGCGGCTTCCCGGGACGTGTTCACCGTCGACAGGGCCATGCGCTGCGAGCGCCGGACAGTGAGCTGACGGCACGCGTCCCGGTTCCTTTTACAAGGGTGCCTCCCCACTGGGCTTAGCAGCGAGGAGGCTGTCATGCAGTATGCCCGAATCCAGGTTCTTCCCCCAACTCCGCCCGGCGGGGTGACCGCCGGCATCGACTGGGCCACCGCGGACCATGTCGCGTGCGTGGCCGATTCGGCCGGGCGGGTCCTCGGCAGGATCAGCGTCGCCCATGACCGGGCCGGCATCCGCAAGCTGGCCAGTGCCCTGCGGGCGGCCGGCGCGGCCGAGGTCGCGATCGAGCGCGGCGACGGGGTGCTGGCCGACGCGCTGCTGGCCGCGGGGCTGACCGTGGTGGTGATCACGTCCCGGCAGGTGAAGAACCTGCGGTCGCGTTACGGGTCGGCCGGAGCCAAGGACGACCGGTTCGACGCGTTCGTCCTGGCCGACGTGCTGCGCACCGACCGGGCCCGGCTGCGGCCGCTGGTCCCGGACTCGCCCGCGACCCTCGCGCTGCGCTCGGCGGTCCGCGCCCGCCGCGACCTGGCCGGGCACCGGGTCGCGGCCTGCAACCAGCTGCGCGCTCACCTGGACGCCTCGTTCCCGGCCGGGACCAGGCTGTTCGCGGAGCTGGACAGCCGGATCAGCCTGGCGTTCCTGACCCGGTTCGGATCGCAGGACGCGGCCGGGGCCCTGGGCGAGGACGACCTCGCCGCGTGGCTGAAGACCCTCCCGCACCGGGGGAAGGCCGCCGGCCCGGAACAGCTGCTGGCCAGGCTGCGGGCCGCCCCCGCAGGAGCGACCGGGGCCGAGGGGGCCGCCCGCGCCGCGGTCACCAGCGCCCTGGTGACCACCCTGGTCACCATCACCGCGCAGATCAGGACCCTGGAAGCCGAGATCGCCGCCCAGCTGGACGCCCACCCCGACGCGCACGTTTTCACTAGCCTGCCCCGCTCGGGCACGCTGCGCGCGGCCCGGCTGCTGGCCGAGATCGGCGACTGCCGGTCCCGGTTCCCCGACCCTGAGTCGCTGCAGGGCCTGGCCGGCGTCGCCCCGGTCACCCGCCAGTCCGGCAAGCACTCCTCCACCGGGTTCCGCTGGGCCGCCAGCAAGCAGCTCCGCGACGCCGTCTGCGACTTCGCCGGCGACTCCCGCCTCGCCAGCCCCTGGGCCGCGGGCATCTACGCTGCCGCCCGCGACCGCGGCAAGGACCACCCCCACGCCGTCCGCATCACCGCCCGCGCCTGGCTCTACGTCATCTGGCGATGCTGGCAGGACGGCACCGCCTACGACCCGGGCAAGCACCGGGCACTGCAAGAGGTCCCAGGCCGGCAGGACGCCGGCGGCGAAACCGGGAGCGGCCAGTGACCGCCGCCCTCGCCGCCGCGCTGCGCGCCTGCGCGGCCGGCCTCTACTGCGGCGAAGCCGGCACCGAGCTCCTCATCGGGCACGGGGCCTTCCTCCGCCGTCATGACTTCAGCACCTTCATCTGCGAAGGAACCAGCATCACCGACGGTGCGACCCCGATGGCCAGCATCGACTGGGAGACCGCGATCGCCGCCCTGAACGCGGGAAACCTTCCCGCCAGCAGCGGCGAGCGCAGCGTCCTCCAGCTTGCTGCCAGCATCGCCGCTGGCACTCCCGTCGCCCTCCGCGACACGATCACCAGCCTCGACAGCGCTAACCTCGAACTCCTGCTCACCGCCATCCGCCATGCAGCAGGGCACCGGCCGCGCTAACCCTGCTCCGCACACCGGCTGAGGCCCCCGCCCCCCGGCGGGGGCCTCAGCCGCTATTACCCGAGAACACGAAACAGCCTTCTGAAACCACGAGGTGCACACAGGGCAACTGGCACCTGCTGAACGACCCCGCCGCCCGCTACCGCGACCTCGGCGCCGGCTACTACCAGGCCCACCTCGACACCGACCGGAAGATCCGCAACCACATCCGCCAGATCCAGGCCCTCGGCTTCGACGTCACCATCACCAAGGCCGGATAACCCATACTGCTCCTGACCAGGCCCGATCACCGCACCAAGCCCGGGTCCGCTGCCGCACGCCCAGCTGAGATGAGTTATTTTCCGGTCAGTCAGGTCACACGTGCCGTGCTCAGGTATTACTTCTGGCTGTAGTTCGCTGTCGTAACCGTGAGTTTCGTTCGCCTCAGCCCGGCGGCCCAGCCGGAGCGGGCGAATAGGCAGTCGTTGCCTTGCCCGTAGCGGGCTTGTGCAAACGTGCGGCGACCATTGCAAGTCGGGTTGTGCCACGCACGCTGAGCCGCTCACCGGCAGCGACTTCCACGTCCGCGCCGGCGGTCAGCCTCCCAGCGGCACCTCACCGTGCGGCACCAGCGGAGTCAGTGACCCTGACCTGGAGGTAGGCCTCCGACTCAGCCACCGCTCCGCGGCGGAAGGGCGTCGTGCCGTTGCACTTGCCGGCGGGCGGATTCTCGCTGGCGCACGCGGCCGCCGACGCCGGGGTGAGGATGACTTCCTGGATGCCGAGCACCTGGTAGGTCTTGGGCTGGAGGATCAGCTCCTGCCGCATGCCGCCGGAATCCAAGGCGATCGCGTCCCCGCTACGCCCGGCGGCGTCCGTTACATGGTGGATCAAGGTCACCCCGGACAGCGAGGCTGCCAGCTCGTAGGTGGCAGTGCGCAGCGGGGCGGGCAGCAGCGAGCTGTCCTGGAACAGGTTGTAGATCCCGCCCCAGATCCGCGCTTCGGGCGGCGTTCCCGGATCTGCCTTCAACCCCTCCAGGTAATGAGTCAGGCCAGCGCGGGAGGTGGGCAGCGTCGCCTCCCAGCCGTAGCTGCCCGGCGGGTTCGGCGTGGGTGACGCGTGGCCGGGCGAGACCCCCCAGCTCACGCTGTACTCGCAGCCGCCGGTCGTGCCAGGGGCAGGGAGGGCGCAGGGCCGCTCGCGTACCAGGCCGTCCCGGGTGCCGTTGACCGATGTCCAGGCCTGGATGGTGACTCGCTTTTGCGTTCCCCCCTCGGCCACGTAGACCGGCCTGTGCGACCCGGCCGGGACCGCTGGCGGCTGGTCCGGGTAGATGAACTGCAAGCCCGTCGATTCGACGTAAATGAACTGATCCGGGTGAGGTGCGACCGCCGCTGGCACTGCCGCCGCGCGGAGCAGCAGCTCAGCCGCGCTGGCGGGCTGGCCGAGCGGACCGTCGCTCGTGGTCGTCAGGCCGCCGGCCGCCACCGCTACGGCCACACCGGTGGTCACCACGGCCCCGGCCAGCGCCAGCCGCGCATAGGACCGCGAGCGCGGACGGGCCGCCCCCGTCCCACCGCCGGAAGCGATGACCGCCAGCAGCCGGCTCCGGGCAGCGGCGCGGGCCTGCTCGCGCTGTGGAGCGGCCTCGGCGCAGAATTCCTTGAGCAGATCGAGCTCAGTCATGGCTGGTGCTCCTTTCGCGGGTCCACGTTGCCGAGGGCCTGCCGTAGTTTGTGCCTGGCCCGGACAAGTCGCGAGGAGACGGTGCCGACCGGTACTCCGAGCGTTACCGCGACCTCGGCGTAACCGAGCCCGGCGGCGGCGATCAGCAGGACCACGTCTCGCTCGCCCCTGCTGAGCGAGGCGAGTCCGGCCGCCAGTTGCTTACGGGCACCCTGGGCGGCCACCCGGTCCGCCACGTCGTCAGCGAGTGCGTCCCCGGCTGAACCGGCCACCGACGGAGCGGCGGACGGATCGGCGCCGGTCCGCCTGATCGCCCGGAAGAACCGGGCCTCGCGCCGGCGGTGCCGGCCGAGCAGGTTGGTCGCGATACCGAGCAGCCACGGACGTGCGTCCGGCCGCGAGGTGTCGTAACGCTCCCGCGCGGCGAAGGCGACCAGGAATGTCTCCGCTACCAGGTCGTCGGCGAGGTCAGGCCCGACCCGCTTGACCAGGTACCGGTAGATGGTCGCCGAATGCCGGTCAAACAACACCGCGAACGCTTCCGGCTCGCCGACGGATCGGCTTACGATCAGGGAATCGTCATACGTGCCTGGCGTTTCGCCGGCCGGAGGCGCCAGCGGGTCGCGCGTTCTGTTCAAGTCGGGCCTCCCGGGCACTGCAAGCCTGTTTCTCGTTATTGCCCGGAAGACCGCATCTTGCTCGTTGCGGCCGCCGATGACTAAGGCGTTATGGACGCGGGCCCGTCCGGCAGTTACTTGTGATCACGCGTGCCGCCGGCGACGTAAACGCCGAGGCCGTCGCCGACTGGTATCCCCTCAGCCGGCAACGTCCACGAGGTCGCCGGGCAGGTCGCCCAGTCGCCCGGGCGACCTACGTGGACAACGACCGTGACGTTTTCAAGCACGCGGGCCAGGCTATCGCTCACTTTCCGGCAGGGTCGGCGTTAGGCCGAAGGCGGGGAATAGCTCCGGGCTGAACGTGGTGATCTCCGCGATGAAGCCGCCTTCGATCCGCATGACATCGAGCTTGAACGCGCGGAACTCGCTGTCGCCGGGACGCCGCAGGTAGCTCGCGGCGGCCGGCATCCGGTTGGCTCCGACCGCAATCAGCCGCCAGGCACCCATCGAAGCCGCTTCGGCCAGCAGCGGCCTGATGGCCTCCGCTCCGTCGAAGCGCCACGGGTAAGGCGGCATCGTGACCCTGAGGTCCTGGGCCGCGATCGCGACGGCGGCCTCGGTGTCGCACCGTTCGTGGGCCTCGATGAACCGCTCGAGCAGCTCGCGTTCGGCCGCGCTCGGCTCCCGGGCAGACCACTCCGCCCGCCGCACGGGCAGATGCGCCTGCATCGTGACCCGAGCCCGCTGCAGGGCGCTGTTGGCTGCCGCCACGCTCGTGCCGAGCGTCGCCGCAGTTTCGCTGGCCGGCCAGCCGAGCACGTCGCGGGCGATCAGCGCCGCCCGCTGCCGCGGCGGCAGCACCTGCAAGGCGGCCAGGAAGGCCAGCGAGATCGTCTCTCGCGCGATGGCCACCGACTCGGGCTGCTCGTCGCTCGGCGCGGCCGCCTCGAGCAGCAGGTCCGGGTAAGGCTGCAGCCACGGCACCTCGGCGCATGAGCCGCTGACCACCCGCCGCGAGCCGCGCCGCAGCATGTCCAGGCAGACGTTCGTCGCGATCCGGTACAGCCAGGCCCGGAAATGCGGACCGCCGGCAAAGCCGGACCGGCCGCGCCACGCGTTCAGGAACGTCTCCTGGACCGCGTCCTCGGCTTCGTCGAACGAAGCCAGCATCCGGTAGCAGTGGACGTGCAGCTCGCGCCGGTGCCGTTCGGTGAGGGCGGCGAACGCGGGCTCGTCACCCGCGATCGCCGCCCTCACCGTCTGGTCCGTGTTCTCCGGGCGTGGCATCGTCAGCCCTTGTCGCGGTCGACCTCTTGCAGGATCCAGATGTTGCCGTCCGGGTCGGTGAAGTCAGCGAACGACTCGTAGTTGCCGCGCTGCGGATGGGGTCCATCGACCCAGGTACCGGACTCCAGGTGGCGCACCTCGCCGACGGCGACGCCGCGTTCGGTCAGCTCGGCCCGCGCCGCGACAATGTCGGACACCACTAGGTGCAGGCCCTGAGCCGAACCAGGCGCGGCGGAGGTGATCCCGGTGCCAAATCCGATCGCGCACTGCGAGCCCGGCGGCGTGACCTGCACCACCCGCATGCCGTCGCCGATCGGGGTGTCGACAATCAGGGCGAAGCCCGCATTGTCAAGGTAGAACTTCTTCGCCCGGTCCACGTCCGAGACGGGGATCAGCACCAGTTCCAGTTTGTAGTCCATGTCAGTCTCCGTATAACCATCGGCCGGTCGCCGATTCTCACCCTTGTAACGATGGTCCGCCCGGAAACTCATCGCTGCCGCGATGCGGCGATGCGGCGATGCGGCGACCAGGCCTACCTCCCAGGATGCAGCCAGGCCCGGGCGAGGCGTTCCAGCGGATGCTCGGTGGCCGCTCCGGACGGTGCCAGGACCACGCCGTCGGCCCGGATGGCGGGCGCCGGCAGCTCCGCACCGCGTTGCGCGGCCTGCACCAGCCTCCGCATCCGGCGCTGGATCGCCAGGTAGAAGCGGCGCTGAGTCCAGCGGCCGAACAGAAGGAACCCCCAGCGGACCACGACGCTCGGGATGGGCGCGGCCCGCGAATAGCCGGACACGCGGAACGTGACCCGCCCGGTGCCCAGGTTCTTTATCACCTCATAGTTGAGGCGTCCCTGTTCCAGGTGACCCTCGAGCGTCTGGTAACTCCAGCCCCAGACCCGCTCGGGACCATCGCCAGCGTCCCGGGTCTCATCGATGACCCCGGTGACCCGGACGCCGAGATAGAAACGCAGGCCAAAGAACCGGCCTTCCAGCAGCATGTCGCGGCCCGCGAGCTCGCTGTCGCCACGGTAAGCGGCGCGCAGGATCGAGGGCTCGGCGAACTCGTACTGCCGGACCAGGACGCATCCCGTCTCCCAGGGGCCACCGGACACCGGGTCCCCGGGGGGCTCCCGGCCGATGACCGCGTCGCCGGAGTCAACGTGCCAGTGCCCGTCGGGCCGGCCGTCCTGCGGCGCTCGCGCCGGGTCGTAGTTGACCTGGCGATGACGCAGCCCCGAGAGCGTGGCGCTTTCATCAACCGACCTGAAACCCAGCAATTACTCGGCCTTCTGGACAGAGTCACCGATCAGCCACAGCGTCGGAGGCCACAGTCCGACGAACAGCGCGCGCCGCTCGGCGTTGCCGCGTTCGTCCTGATCGACGGTCTTCGCCCGGATCCACAAGCTGATGCACAGTGCGACTGACGCCATCGACGCGGCGTGCAGATACGTACTGCGCAGGCCAACTCGCCGCAATGCCTGCCCCGTAGTCATGTCAAGCCTCCCTAGCCGATACCCGTGGCACGAGATGGCCGCGGCATGGGACGATCCTGCCATGGCGACGACGAGCGGGCTGACTCGGCTGGGGATCGTGCTCCGCTGGCCGATCGGTCTCACCCTGGTCAGCTGGCGGTACATGTGGCGGACGACGCCCCTGCACCGTTCCGAGGAAGCCGGCGACGCCGGGGACCTGCCCGGCGACCTAGGCCACGACACCGAAGAAGGCCGCCAGCCGGTTGAGGCGGGTGTCGGCCCGCTGCTGCACCGCCGGTATGCGGTGCGGATCGTGCACAGCGCGCTGAGCCCGGCCGCGCTGATCGACCTCATAGCGGCCAACCTGGACCGCACCTCGCCGGAGATGGCGGTATTCCGCAAGACCCGCGGCGCGAGCGACGAGCTACGCCGCGGTGACGAGTTCCTGGTCCGGATGCCGGGACCGTGGGATGGACCGGTCCGGGTGATCCGGCGGGACGCCACCTTGTTCCGGCTGGCCACCCTGACTGGTCACCTAGAAGCAGGGGAAATCGAGTTCCGGGCAACCGCCGAGCCGGACGCCCTCGGCTTCGAGATCGAGTCCTGGGCCCGGGCCGGGGACCGGCTCGCCGACGTGCTTTATAACAAGCTGCGGCTGGCCAAGGAGATCCAGCTGAACATGTGGTCGCATTTCTGCGTCCGGGCCGCGGCGCTGGCCGGCGGCCGCCCGCAGGGCGGCGTCACGATCCGCACGCGATGGGTTTCCTGGCCCCCGCCGGAGGATCACGGTTAAACACCCGCCCGCCCGCGATGTATACAAAATTAAGGCCCATCCGGTCTCTCCTCGGCTCCGAAGCGGAAGTTAACTGCAAGATGACGAGCAGATTGCTGCCCCCGACCGGTGAGGACGGTACGCCGATGCACACCGAAAAGCCTGGTTATCCCGTGCAGGCGCTGACCACGGACGAGCTGCGCCGCTACCGGCGCGCGCTGGAGCACAGCCTTAGGTACATTCCGGCCGGCGTCCCCGTCCGTGACCTGCTGCACACCCGGCTCGCCGAAGTATTAGCCGAGGAGGAATGCCGAGCTCAGCTCCAGGTAACCTGCGGGCGGTGATCGTCAGCCGCTGGTGCACCCTGCTGACCCCAGTGCGGCCCACCCCGGCCGGGTGGCGCGCCTGCGCCCGCCCAAGACGGCCGTCGCGGCACGATCACAGCCCGAACTGCGACTGCCGGCCGGCCGGGACCAGGTCAGCGTATTCGTGGTGCTCGATAATCCAGCGGTTTACGAACGGGCAGTAGGGCAGGACCGTCAGGTTCCGCGTCCGGATCGCGTCCAGAGCCGACTGGACCAGGTAGCCGCCCACGCCATGACCGCGAAACCGATCGTCGGTTTCGGTGTGCGTGAGAGCGATCTCGTTATCGCGCAGGTGATACTGCACAAAGCCGGCCAGTTCGCCGTCCGCGCGAATCTCAAACCTCGCCTGGCCCGGATTGTCGGCGACCTGCAGGTTCATGGTCGTAGGCTATCCGCCCGGCCCGGCGCCGAACGGGAGAAGGCCAGGGCTTCGCGCGCCAGCGGCGACCAGGCCAGGTCGGACTCCGGGTCCAGGCTGAACCACTCCTTCATCGCAGTTCCCTTGTTGGCGTCGAACCGCGTTCCATGGCCGTCCGCGATCAGCTCGTCAATCCGGCCCCTGGGTAGCTTGAGCACCAGCTGACCGCGGACGAACATAGCGAAGATCTTCCCGCGGTAGCGCAGCGCACCCCGGCCGAAGCCGCTGCCGCGGGCCGGCGGCGTCACGCCCTCCCCCCCGTCAGCCCCGGCGAACTCATCGACCAGATCCTCGTAACGTTCCTGCGGCATCATGCCCCTAGCTTGCCAGCCAGGGCGGGCCCGGAAAAGGCGCCCATCCGGCGGGCTAGGTCAGCTCGCTTCGGTAGCGTAGACGACGATATTGCTCAGGTAGTGGCCGGTGGTGGAATCAAAAGTCCCGCCGCAGGTGATCAGGCGCAGCTCAGCGTCGGGCGTGGGCCCGTACACCGACTGCGTCGGGAACTGACCCTTCAGGTAGGTCCTGACCGAGGTCACCTGGAACATGACCAGGGTCCCGTCGGCGCGCCGGACATAGACCTTGTCCCCCCGCGACAAGGTATTCAGCCGGAAGAACACCCCGATACTGGTCTTGGAGTCGACGTGCCCCACGATGATGGCCGAGCCGACGGCACCCGGCCGCGGGCTGCCCGTGTACCAGCCCGCGACGGACGTCGTACGCGGCACCTGCAATGCGCCGTTCGACTGCAGGCCGAGCCTGATCAGACTGGTCTTGACACCAATCAGCGGGATGGTCAGCGACACCGGGCTGGCCGCCGGGGCCGGGGCGGCCGACTGCGGCGGGGCCACGATCGGGC
>JALYVS010000226.1 GCA_030853115.1 Actinomycetota bacterium | reverse complement strand
GCTTCGGCCAGGGCGTCGGCCCGGGCCCGCAGCGCCGCCAGCGCGCGGGCGGATTCGCGTTCGGTGGAGCGCAGCACCGAGGTCCGTTCGGTATATCCGGATAGCATCCCGACGGCTTCGGCGTGGGCGGCGGCGAGCCCGCTACGGTCCTCGTCCCGGCCGCCGGCCAGGTCTTGGAACTGCTCGTATTCTTCTTGCGCCCGGGCCGCCCGCTGCCCGGCCTGGTCGGCGGAGACCTCCAGGCGGTCCATTTCCTCGGCCGCGGCGACGCTGCGGCTGTCGGCGGCGCCGACCTGCTCGCGGAGCCGGGCGACCCGCTGGGCCCGGGCGGCGGAAGTCCTGGCCCCCTCGGCGAGCCGGCGTTCGGTCGCCGAGAGCTCTGCCTCGGCCGCGGTGCGCTGGGCGACCGCGACGACGAGCACCTCGCGGCCTGCTTCCAGCCGGGTGGTCAGCGCTTCTTCTTCGTCCCGGAGCTCAGCGGCCTGGCGGTCGAGCTCGTCGGGGTCGCGGCCGGGACGCTCGGGTTCAGTCACCTCGGTCAGCAGCCGGTGCCGCTGCGCGGCCAGGTTCTGCGTGCCACGCAGCCGTTCGGCCAGTGAGGACAGGGCGAACCAGGTCTCCTGGGCGCCGGAGGCGACGGCCGAAGCCTGCTGGGCGGCGTGATCGAGCTCGGCTTCCGTGGCCCGGGCCTGGGCCAGCTGCTGGTCCAGCGCGGCGCGCATGGCCAGCACGGCCGCCTCGTCCGCCTCGTCCCTGGCCAGGTCCGCGGCCAGCGTCACGTAGTCGTCGGCGAGCAGCCTGAGCCGGGCGTCCCGCAGCTCGGCCTGGATGACGGCGGCCTTCCTGGCCACCTCAGCCTGCCGGCCTAGCGGCTTGAGCCTGCGGCCGAGCTCGGCGGTGAGGTCGACCAGCCGGGTCAGGTTGGCCTGCATCGCCTCGAGCTTGCGCAGCGCCTTCTCCTTGCGCTTGCGGTGCTTCAGGACGCCGGCCGCCTCCTCGATCAGGGCCCGCCTGGCCTCGGGTCCGGCGTGCAGGATCTCGTCGAGCTGACCCTGCCCGACAATCACGTGCATCTCCCGGCCCAGGCCGGAGTCAGACAGTAGGTCCTGCACGTCGAGCAGACGGCACTGATCGCCGTTGATGGCATACTCGCTCTGCCCGGACCTGAACATCAGGCGGCTGATCGTGACCTCGGCGTACTCGATGGGCAGCGCGCCGTCGCTGTTGTCGATGGTGAGCGTGACCTCGGCCCGGCCCAGCGGCGGCCGCGAGGTGGTGCCCGCGAAGACGACGTCTTCCATCTTCCCGCCGCGCAGGGACTTGGCGCCCTGCTCACCCATCACCCAGGACAGGGCGTCGACGATGTTGGACTTGCCCGAGCCGTTCGGCCCCACGACGCAGGTGATGCCGGTCTCGAGGCGCAGCGAGGTCGCCGAGGCGAAGGACTTGAATCCGCGCAGGGTGAGGCTTTTCAGGTACACGGGCAGGCCCCTCCTCCCTGCTAGCTGGCCTGTGCTAGCTGGCCTGTGCTCCACGAACCTTACCGTCCCGGGGCCCGCGAAGCGGGGAACTGCGGGCGGATCGCCGACCGTCGTCTGGGCACGCCGGGAAGCCAGGACCCGAGAGGGCAGGACCACGATAATCGGGCCGCGCCGGAACCTGGAGTGGGCAAAGAGCTATAACCCGAAGGCCGTCATGGGGTCTTCGGGTGTTAATACCGCACCTTTGATGCCCGTGTGACTAATGACATATAACGGGCAGATATATAACGAAGAGGGGCGCCAATAAAGGACGCCCCTGATTCGTCTGTGTCGTTTGCCTCGTCTACCTGCGCTCGTCAGACGAGCGCGGGCTCGCGTTCCGCGACCAGCATGTCCTCGTGGGCAGCCTCAACCGTGAGCGAGTCGTTCTCTTCCTGCAGCCGAACGAGCTCGGCTTCCAGGTCGCGTACTCGCTGCTGGAGGCGGCGCATCTCGGAAACGATGCGGGGATCGGAACCGCCGACGTGGCCGAATAGAGCCTTCGCCATTGTAAAAGGTCCTCCACGCTGAGTGACCAGAGTGGGCACTTACCCTAGCACGCACGAAACCCGCACGTGCAACCAACAGCAACTAGTTTCTCACCTTGGCGTTTGCTGGTCAAGTCGAGCGCCTTTACCGGTCCAACCGATGCCTGTTTCACGTCATCTTCTCTTTAACAAGCCCGCTCATTCTACCGGCTTCGCGGGCTGACCGCTGCCGTCTTCGGCTACCAGTGCGCCCGGCGCGGCCTGGGCTGACAGCGAGGGCAACTATAAGCCGAACGGTTCATGAACGCGTCCCGCCGGACCGGCGTGCCGCACCGTAGACAGGGGAAACCTTCCCGGCCGTACACCGCGAGCGACCGCCCGAAGTACCCGCTCTCCCCGTTGACGTTGACGTACATCTCGTCGAACGAGGTGCCGCCGGCGGCCAGGGCCTCGCCCAGCACCTCGCGGACCGCGGTGAGCAGCCGGGCGATCTCCGGGCCGTTCAGGGTCTCGGTGGGCCGGGCCCAGTGCAGCCGGGCCCGCCAGAGCGCCTCGTCCGCGTAGATGTTGCCGATGCCGCTGACCAGCGACTGATCGAGCAGCGCGCGCTTGATCCCGGTGCGGCGGGTACGCAGCCGCCGCACCAGCAGGTCCGGGTCGAAGGCCGCCTCGAACGGATCGGGGGCGATGTGCGCGATCGGGCCGGGCAGCTCGGCGCCATCTCGCGCGACGCACATATGGCCGAACGTCCGCTGATCAGTGAAGCGCAGGTCGGGGCCCTGGTCCTGAAAGGTGAACCAGATCCTGACGTGGGGGGAGACCGGCCGGTCCGGTTCGCCGACCAGCAGCTGCCCGCTCATCCCCAGATGCGCCAGCAGGGCGTCCTCGCCGACCGACAGCCACAGGTACTTGCCCCGCCGCCTGGCGGTATCCAGGGTGCGCCCGGGCAGGGCTGACTCGAACTCCGCCGCCCCTCCCGGCTGCCTGCGGACGGCGCGCGGGTGCAGCACGCGGGCGGTCTCGATGGGACGGCCTACGACGTGACGTTCCAGGCCGCGGCGGACCGTTTCGACCTCGGGCAGTTCAGGCACGGCTCACGGCTCCAGCGCGGGACCGGGTGCCTCTCCCCCGTCGTCCTGGCCGGCCTCGCTGTCGTCTTTGCTGTCGTCTTTGCGGGCGGACGGGCCGGCCGCCTCGTCGGTGATCGCGTTCCAGGCCGCCTCGGCCGCCTGCTGCTCGGCGGCCTTCTTGGAGCGGCCCTGACCAGAACCAAGCCCCCGGCCACCCACCCGCACCACGGCGTGGAACGACTTCTGATGATCCGGGCCGCTCTCGTCGACCTGGTACTCGGGCACCCCGAGCAGGTGGGCAGCGGTGAGTTCCTGAAGCGAGGTCTTCCAGTCGAGGCCGGCACCCAGCCGGGCCGACCGGGCGATGACCGGATCGAACAGCCGGTGCACCAGGTCGCTGGCCTCGGACAGGCCGCAGTCGATGTAGACCGCGCCGATGACCGCCTCCAGGGTGTCGGCCAGGATCGAGGACTTGTTCCTGCCGCCGGTTACCTGCTCGCCCCGGCCGAGCCGGACGTAGGAGCCCAGGCTCAGCTCCCGTGCCACCTCAGCGAGCGCGCCCATCTGGACGACCGCGGCGCGCAACTTCGCCAGCTGCCCCTCGGGCAAGGTCGGGTAACCGCGGAACAGCGCGTCGGTCACGACCAGGCCGAGGACCGAATCGCCGAGGAACTCCAGACGCTCATTGGTGGGCGGGTTGGCGTTCTCGTACGCATACGAGCGGTGCGTCAGCGCACGCTCCAGTGACGGGGGCGTGATCGGCACGCCTAGGGCGCGCCGGAGCTCAGCGGGGTCTTTTCCGGCGTTCACACCACCATCCCATGACCGGCTCACGACGCCCACCGCGTCCTCCTCCTAGCATGCGCTGATCATGCCCGGCCAGGCGCGGCCGTTAAGCCTGCCCTCGCGCCCGGGTGACCAGCTTTCTCAGGACGACGGCGTGATGACCTGGCGCCGCCGGTAGGTGCCGCACGTCGGGCAGGCCACGTGAGGGAGCTTGGGCTCGTGACACTGGGGGCAGCTCACCAGCGTGGGCGCGGTGGTCTTCCACTGCGAGCGTCGGGATCGGGTGTTGCTGCGGGACATTCTCCGCTTAGGAACCGCCACGTCAGCCCTCCTGTAGGTCGATGGCGCGGGCGCGCCGGTCCGGTTGGTTACCTGCTTGGTCCTGCTGGCCGTTGAGCTGCTTCAGGCCAGCCCACCTGGGGTCGATAGCGTCCTGGTGCCCGTGATCCGGGCCCGCCTCCGCCAGCGGCGCGCCACACTCGGCGCACAACCCGGGACAATCGTCCCGGCAGAGCGGTGATATCGGCAGCGCGAGCACCACCGCGTCACGAAAGGCTGGTTCCAGGTCGAGCAGGTCGCCGTCGAGATGGCGTTCCTCGTCGTCAAGTTCGGTGTCCTGGTCGTACCGGTCGGACTTTTCCCGCCGGTCGTGCGGGTCGTGCGGCCGCCGTTTGTCCTGGTTTCCCCGGGATCCGCGCGGCGGACCGTCGTCGTATAGGTAAAGCTCCTGGAAACCGGCCGTCAGCGTCGTGTTCAGCGGGGCGAGGCAACGCGCGCACTCGCCAGCCAGCGGCGCGGTTCCGGACCCGGTGGCCAGAACGCCCTCAGTGACCGCCTCGAACCTGACGTCAATCTCCACGTCCGCGCCGACCGGGACGTAGACGAGTTCCAGACGTAGATCGTCGGGAGCCGGCACGGTCCGCGACTGCGTCAGCGCGGACCCCGCCTGACGGCTAAGTGAGCGCGTGTCGAAGACGAGCGCGCTGCGGGGTGCATGTTTGCGTGTATTGGGCATGACAATGTGCTCATATATGACTTACGTGGTTGACAGGACCGAGCGCCCCAGCCTACCGGGGACGCGCGGTAATCCCAACTTGGCCGCCGCCGCCGGTATTCCGGCCGGGCCGGCCCTACGCCGGCCCTACTCCTCGGCGAGGCGCTCGCGCAGCCGGGTAATGACCAGTTCGGGAACCAGCCCGCTGACGTCTCCGCCGTACCTGGCGATCTCCTTGACCAGGCTCGACCGCAGGAACGAGTACAGCGGATTGGTGGTCATGAACAACGTCTCGACCTTGGCCATCCGGTAGTTCATCTGCGCCATCTGCATCTCGAACTCGAAGTCGCTGACGGCCCGCAACCCCTTGACCACCGCGGTGATGCCGTTAGCCGCGCAGAAATCCACCAGCAGGCCGTGGAAGCGATCGATCCTGACGTTGGCGTAGCGGCTGGTGACGTGGCCGAGCATCTCGACCCGCTCATCGACGGTGAACAGGCTGTGCTTGGTCACGTTGATCAGCACCGCGACGATCACCTCGTCGTAGATCCCGGCGGCGCGGCCGATGATGTCGAGGTGGCCGTTGGTGACAGGATCGAAAGAACCCGGGCAGACTACGCGTTGCACGCGGTCCCATCCTCTCTGCTCTGACGTGAGTAGCTCGAAGGCGCAGGGCCGGTCATCGTGCTCGTACCCCCGGACCTGCGGGTTTTTCGCCGGATTCCGGGGGTTCCGGGACCAGACCGTACCAGAGGGTGGCTTCCCCGTACTTGCGCGCCCGGTCGGGCACGAACCCGTCCGGCCAGCGGGCCGGCCCGGATCGGGTGGCGCGCTCCGCGATCACCAGGGCCCCCGGTGCCAGCCACCGCTGGCCGGCCAGCAGCGAGAGCATCCGGGATACCTCGGCGTCCGCCATCGCGTACGGCGGATCGGCGAACACGACGTCGTAGCGGCCGCTGCCGGGCGCCTGGTCGGGGCCGCGGGTCAGCACGCGTTCCACCCGGTCCGCGATCACCTCAGCGCCCGGCAGCCCGATCGCCTCGATGTTCTCCCGGATGACACGCGCCGCGCGGGCCCCGTATTCCACCAGCAGCACATGCTGCGCGCCCCGGGACAGGGCCTCCAGGCCCACCGCGCCTGATCCCGCGTACAGGTCAAGCCACCGCGTCCCGGTCAGCGGGCCCACGATCGAGGTTACGGTGGCGAACAGGCCCTCCCTGGCACGGTCGCTCGTCGGCCGGGTATCCCGTCCGTCCGGGACCGCCAGCCGACGCCCGCCCGCCTCGCCGGCAATCACGCGTGCCACCCCCTAAGTGTGCACGCTCGACCCGGCCCCGCGGCACCTCGCCTCAGCTAAGCGCCATTTCGATGAGGAACCGGGCCGAGGACCGGAGGCGGCGGACCGGTCCGGGGGATCCAGCGAGCGCGCGGTGCGGGTCAGGTCTTGTCGAGGTATTCGGCTTGGACGCCGAGCAGTTCCTCGATGGCCTCGTGCAGCGCCGGGTGCCCGGTCAGGTGCGGGTCGGCCGAGACCACCGCGCTGGCCTCCTCCCGGGCGCGCCCGATCAGGTCCTCGTCGGCGAGCAGCCGGAGCAGCCGCAGGCTGGACTGACGGCCGGCCTGGGCGGCGCCGAGCACGTCGCCTTCCCGGCGCTGCTCCAGGTCGAGCCGGGACAGCTTGAACCCGTCCAGGGTGGCCGCGACCGCCTCGAGCCGTTCGGCGGCCGGGCTGGCGTCCGGCGCCTCGCTGACCAGCAGGCACAGCCCCGGCGCGGAGCCGCGGCCGACCCGGCCGCGGAGCTGGTGCAGCTGGGACACGCCGAACCGCTCGGCATCCATGACGACCATCACGGTCGCATTCGGCACGTCGACGCCGACCTCGATCACCGTGGTCGCGATCAGGACGTCGATCTCGGCCGCGGAGAACTCCCGCATCACCCGGTCCTTCTCCTCCGGGTGCAGCCGGCCGTGCAGGATGCCCAGCCGCAGCCCGGCCAGCGGACCAGCCGCCAGCGTCCCGGCCACGTCGAGCACCGCCAGCGGCTGCCGGCGGCCCAGCACCACCCCGCGCGGAATGGCGCCCGCCATGTCCACGCCGGCGAAGTCGTCCTCGCCCGGGTCCTCCGGCTCGGAATCCGGGCCGTCGCCGATGCGCGGGCAGACCACGTACGCCTGCTGGCCGCGGCTGACTTCCTCCCGGACGCGCTCCCAGGCCCGCTCCACGTACCGCGGCTTGTCCGCCGCGGGCACCACGAACGAGGCGATCGGCGACCGGCCGGCGGGCAGCTCGGTCAGCGTGGAGGTCTCCAGGTCGCCGTAGACGGTCATCGCGACCGTCCTGGGGATCGGCGTCGCCGTCATGACCAGGACGTGCGGGCGGTTGCCGGCCGCCTTGGCGCGCAGCGCGTCCCGCTGCTCCACCCCGAACCGGTGCTGCTCGTCGATGACGACCAGGCCGAGGTCGGCAAACTGGACCTGCTCCTCGAGCAGCGCGTGGGTGCCGATCACGATCCCGGCGTCGCCGGTGAACACGTCGGACAGCGCCGAACGACGGGCCGCCGCGCCCACCGAACCGGTGAGCAGGGTCACGCCGGTGGCGTACTCAGCGCCGCCGAGCTGGCCGCGCCGGGCCAGCGGGCCGAGCATGTCGCTGATCGACCGGTAGTGCTGCTGGGCGAGCACCTCGGTCGGGGCCAGCAGCGCCGCCTGGCCGCCGGCGTCCACCACCTGGAGCATGGCCCGGATCGCGATCACCGTCTTACCCGAGCCGACCTCGCCTTGCAGCAGCCGGTGCATCGGGTAGGCGCACCCGAGCTCGCCCGCGATGGTCTGCCCCACCGCGACCTGACCAGCCGTCAGGGTAAACGGCAGCCGGGCGTCGAACGCCGCCGCGATGCCGTCCTGGACGCGCGGGCGCGGCATGGCGGGCATGGCGGCGGCCGCCATCCGCCGCTGCGCCAGCGCGGCCTGCAGCAAGAAGGCCTCGTCCCATTTGAGCCTGTCCCTGGCCCGGTTCCGGTCCGCCGAATCCAGCGGCCGGTGGATGGCCCGGATCGCCTCGGCCCGCCCGGCCAGCTCGTACCGTTCCCTGACCGCGGCAGGCAACGGGTCCTCCCCGACATCCAGCGTGTCCAGCACGGTCTTGACCGCCTTGGCGATCCGCCAGGACGGGACCTTGGCGCTAGCCGGGTACACCGGGATCATCTCGGTAGCGAATTCGGCGGCCAGCTCAGGGGTCAGATCGGCGTTCGGCGCCGCCCCGGGCAGCATCTCGCACTCCGGGTGGACAAGCTGGCGGCGGTTACGGAAGCTGGAGACCGTGCCCGCGAACATGCCGACCACGTCGGGGCGGAGCACGCGGCGGTACTGGTGGATGCCGGAGAAGAAGGTCAGCACCAGCTTGGCGCGGTCGTCGGTGACGACCACCTCGAGTCGGCTGCGGCGTCCCTTGCCCGGCAGCGAGGGCAGCGGGAACTCGCCCACCGAGACGATCCGGGCCAGCACGGTGACGTGGTCGCCTTCGCGCAGCGAGGACAGGTCGGTAAGCTCGCCGCGGCTGTAGAAGCGCCGCGGGTAATGCCGGACCAGGTCGCCGACCGTCTCCAGGCCAAAGCTGTCCTGCAGTCCCTTGCCGGTCTTCGGACCCAGCACCCGGGTAAGCGGCTCGCGGAGCGTGGTCACACCTGGCAGCATAGAAGGGCCTGACGACATTACGCGCGGCTGTCCCGGGCTTGGGTTCGCGCGTGGCCCGGGGCATCGGGTAGGCTACGACGGCTGCCTGATCCGCCCTGCGGCGGACATGGCGCCATCCATAAGACCCGTCACCCTATTAATGGAGCGAACTGTGGCTTCCGTCTGCGATCTGTGCGGCAAGGGACCGGGCTTCGGCAATAACATCTCGTTCTCGCATCGCCGTACCCGCCGCCGCTGGAACCCCAACATCCAGACCAGGCACGCCGTAGTCGGCGGCACGCCCAAGCGGCTCAACGTATGCACCTCCTGCATCAAGGCAGGCAAGGTCCCCCGCTAGCGCGGCGAGCCGGGGCGGCGTCAAGGCAGCCCTAGGCGAAGTGATCCCAGCCGGCGCCATGCTGCCATGGCTGGGCATCAACGACCACGCCCGGACCCGACCGCCCCCTGTCCGGCTGGGCCTGGCTCGGCTGGGCCTGGCCGGGACTGACCTGACCGGGACGGACCTTGCCTATCGGCGTCCACCGGGGGGGCAGCGCCACTCCCGGCGGGAACGTCGCGGCCAGGGAATGATCCTCGCCGCCGGACAGTACCCAGTTCAGCGCGATGACGTCCGGTGGTGATGGCGAGCCACGGTTCGTTCGGCCGGAAGATAGGAAAGTGGCCGCGGCGATCAGCTCATCAGCGGGACCGAGCGCGGCGCGGGACAGGTCGATGAGCACGCCGCTGGCGTCCGCGATGTGGCCCAGGTCGGCCAGCAGGCCGTCGCTGATGTCAATCATGGCCGTGGCGCCGAGGTCAGCCGCCTCCGGGCCCGCGTCGTACGGCGGGGACGGCCGCCGCTGGGCGGCCACCAGGGGGCCTTCGGTCCGGCCCGCGACCAGCAGGGCCAGGCC
>JALYVS010000025.1 GCA_030853115.1 Actinomycetota bacterium | reverse complement strand
GTCCTGGCGCGCCCGCCCCGGCCCGTTCGGCTCCGAGAACCGGTGAACGGTCCCCGGGCCGATCCGCTGACCTGCGCGGGGCTGACCGGCGCGGGGCTCCGCCACGGCCGCCCCGGGCCCCCCGCCGCCTGATTCCTCGCGGCGACCCGGGCCGGCGGCTCGGGGTGACCCTGCTCGCGATCATCTTCGTGCTGACGCTGTTCGCCGGGCGCCTGGTCCAGCTGCAGGGCATGGAGTCCGGCGGTTACCGTAGGGCGGCCCTGGTCGAGCAGGAGAAGACGAAGTGGCTGCCCGCCTTGCGCGGTAGCATCACGGGCGCGGACGGGCAGGTGCTGGCGATGACGGTGGCCACCTACACGGTGTCAGCCGATCCGCCGCAGATCACCAGCACCAAGATGAGCACCGCGGCGATGCAGCAGCAGGTGGCGAACCAGCTGGCGGGTCCGCTCGGTAAGACGCCGGCCGTGCTCCTGCACCTGATCCAGCACCCGCCCGGGCCGCAGTACGTGCTGCTGGCGACAGAGGTATCCGCGCAGGTCAGCAGCCAGATCTCGGGTCTGGACCTGCCAGGCATCTACCAGACCCCCAGCTACGCGAGGTCCTACCCTGACGGCGACCTCGCGGCCAATATCATCGGTTACACCGGTACCAACGTCAACACTCACGTGCTCGTCGGCGGGTCGGGCCTGGAGCTGGAGGACAACGCGCTGCTGTCCGGCCAGCGGGGCCGCGAGCAGGTGCAGATTGGCACGGACGGCCAGCAGATCCCGCTCGCGGGCAGCAGCGACCAGCCGGTGGTCAACGGCAGCGACCTGCGGCTCACCATCGTCCCGGCACTGCAGTACGCCGCCGGGCAGGCCTGCGCCAAGCAGGTCGCCAAGGTCAAGGCGAGCAACTGCACCGTGGTGATCATCCAGCCGCACACCGGAGACGTGCTGGCCATGGCGCAGTGGCCGACGTTCGACCCGGCGACCATCACCAATGCGGCCCAGGCCACCAACCTGGCGGTCCAGGCCCAGTTCCAGCCGGGCTCCACCGCTAAGGTGATCACCGCCTCGGCCGCGTTCGAGCACGGCGGCCAGACGCCCATGAGCGCCTACACCATCCCGGCCCAGATCGTCGAGGGCGGTCAGGTCATCCACGACGCGGAGTGGACGCCGGGGGAGCGGTACACGATCGCGGGCATCATCGCGCATTCCTCCAACATCGGCATGTCGCAGGTCGCCAACCACATCAGTGAGCAGACGCAGTACGCCTACCTAAGGGCGTTCGGCCTCGGCCAGCCGAGCGGCATCGGGCTGCCGGGGGAGGATCCGGGCGACCTGCCCCCGGTGTCGCAGTGGTACCGGGACACGCGGTACACGCTGGCGTTCGGGCAGGGCGTGGCCGCGACCGCGATCCAGATGGCTGAGGTGTACGCGACGATCGCGAACGGCGGCGTGCGGGTCCAGCCGACCTTGATCCAGGGCACCACCAACTCCGCGGGTAAGTACACCCCGGCCGCGACGTCCCCCTCCCGCCGGGTCATCCAGGCCAAGACCGCGCACGAGCTGCTGCAAATCCTGGAGCAGGTGCCCGCGATCGACGAGGCAGGCGCCCAGCCGTGGGGGATCATCCCGGGGTACGCGATCGCCGCCAAGACCGGGACCTCGCAGGAGTCCAACGGAAAGTGCGCCCTGTGCGTCTACGGATCGAGCTACATTGGCATCGCGCCGGGCGACAACCCGCAGCTCGTCGTCGCGGTCAACGTGCAGAACCCGCGCAAGGGCGGCCCCTACGGGGATGTCGTCGCCGGCCCGGTCTTCTACCAGGTGATGAAAGACGCGCTCGCTACCCTGGATATCCCGCCGGACGGAGCCGTACCCGCGAAGGTACGCCTGACCGCGCCATGATTGGAGGTACCCTCACCCCGTGGCGATCCGTCCCGCGCATCAACCGCAGCGCCCGCTGTCCGCGCTCAGCTCGCTACTGGGTGTCCGGCTGACCTCGGTAGCAAGCTCCCTTTCGCCGAACGACCTGGGCTCGGTGTCCGGGGTCACGCTCGACTCCCGGGCCGTGCGGCCCGGTGACCTGTACGCGGCGCTGCCTGGTGCCAGGGCGCATGGGGCGGCGTACTGCGATGACGCGGTCGCCGCCGGGGCCGTCGCGGTGCTGACCGACCCGGACGGGCGGGCCAAGGCCGCGGCCAGCGGGGTGCCGGTGTTCGTGGTGGCCGACCCGCGGGCCAAGCTGGGCGAGATCGCCTGCTGGGTGTACGGGAACCCGTCGGGCCAGCTGGGGCTTATCGGCGTGACCGGGACCAGCGGCAAGACCACGAGTACGTACCTGCTGGAGGCCGGGCTGCGTGCGGCCGGGCACCGGACCGGCCTGATCGGCGGAGTCGAGATCAAGATCGGATCGGACGCGGTGACCAGCTCGCTGACCACCCCGGAGGCCCCCGACCTGCAGGCGCTGTTCGCGGTCATGGTGGAGCGCGGGGTGAGCGCTGTCGCGATGGAGGTCTCCAGCCATTCGCTCAGCCTGGGCCGGGTCGCGGGCACCCGCTTCGACGTGGCGGTCTTTACCAACCTGTCCCAGGATCACCTGGACTTCCACGCCGACCTCGAGGACTACTTCCGGGCCAAGGCCTCGCTGTTCGTCCCGCCGGTTACCGGGGTGGTGAACATCGACGACAAGCACGGGCGCAGGCTCGCGTCCACCGCTCCGGTCCCGGTGACGACGTTCTCGGCCGCAGGCGCCCCGGAGGCGGACTGGCGGGCGACCGACGTTCGTTCCGGTGCGGACGGCAGCACGTTCCGGCTGATCGGGCCGGGCGGAGTCGAGGCCGACGTGTCGGTCGGGCTGGCCGGGGTGTTTAACGTGGCCAATGCGGTCGGCGCCCTGGTCGCGCTGGTCGAGGCGGGCATCGGGCTGGAGGACGCGGTGGCGGGCGTGGCCGCCTGCCCCGGCGTGCCCGGCCGGCTGGAGCGGGTGCCCGCGGGCGGCCTCGACGTGACCGCCTTCGTCGACTACTCGCACAAGCCGGGTGCGGTCGAGGCGGTGCTGCGGTCGCTGCGGCCGGTCACCCGCGGGAACTTGATCATCGTGCTCGGCTGCGGCGGTGACCGGGACAAGGCCAAGCGCCCGATGATGGGGGCCGCGGCCGCCTCGCTGGCCGATGTGGCTATCTTGACCAGTGACAACCCGCGCACTGAGGACCCGCTGGCGATCCTGGCGGCGATGTTCGACGGCGTCCTGAGCGTGCCGCGCCATGACCGGGGCCAGGTCAGCATCGAGCCGGACCGGGCCGCCGCGATCGCGCAGGCGGTCTCCCGGGCCGCTTCCGGCGACGTCATCGTGGTGGCAGGCAAGGGCCACGAGACCGGCCAGTACGTGGCGGGCGCGGTGCTTCCCTTCGACGACCGCCAGGTCCTCGCGGCGGCGCTCCAGCAGGCTGCCCGGACCCAGGCCGCCCAGGACCAGCCCGTCCAGGATCAGCCCGTCCAGGATCAGCCCGGACCGGCACAGCCCGGACCGGCGCAGGCCTGGGGCCGGGCGCCCGGCCCACTGACCGCCGCCGGGCCGTGGACGGTGCACCGGTGATCCCGCTTTCGCTGGCGCAAGTCGCGCGGATCACCGGCGGCCGGGTCGACGGCGACCCCGGGGTCGTGGTCCGCGGCGAGGTGGTGGTCGACTCCCGGCAGGTGAGTCCAGGCGGCCTGTTCGCGGCGGTGCCGGGGGAGCGCTCGGACGGGCACGACTTCGCCTCCGCCGCGGTGGCCGCGGGCGCGGGCGCGGTGCTGGCCACCCGGCCGGTCCCGGTGCCCTCGGTGCTCGTGGCAGACGTCCCGGCCGCGCTGGCCGCGCTGGCCAGGTTCGTGGTGGACTCGCTGCCTGCCGTGCGGATCGCGGGCATTACCGGGTCCTCGGGGAAGACCTCGACCAAGGATCTCGCCGCCCAGCTGGTGGAGCGCCTCGGGCCGACGATCGCGCCGGCCGGGTCTTTCAACAACGAGTTCGGCCTGCCGCTGACCGTGCTGCGCGCGGACCCCGCGACCAGGTACCTAGTACTCGAGCTGTCCGCGCGCGGCCTGGGCCACATCGCGTACCTGTGCGGCATCGCGCCGCCCCGCTACGGCGTGGTGCTGAACGTCGGGCACGCCCACGCGGGCGAGTTCGGCGGCCTTGACCAGGTGGCCCAGGCTAAAGGCGAGCTCGTCGAAGCCCTGCCCGCCGCTCAGGCAAACGCCGGGGGGCCCGGCGGCGGCGTGGCGATCCTGAACGCTGACGACCCCCGCGTCCTGGCCATGGCGTCCCGCACCGCCGCCCGTGTCGTCACCTTCAGCGCCGCCGCCGGTTCCGCCGCTCCGGTCCCGGCCGCCCCCGGGGCCGCCTCGATCCGGGCCGCGGATGTGCGGCTGGATGACCTGGGGCGGCCAAGCTTCACGCTGCTGACGCCGGAAGGTTCCGCGCCCGTCGCCCTGCGGTTGCACGGCGCGCATAACGTGCCGAACGCGTTGGCGGCCGCGGCTCTCGCCCGTGAGCTCGGGCTGGGCCTGGCCGGCATCGCGGACGGACTTTCCGCCGCGGTCACGCGCAGCCGGTGGCGGATGGAAGTCCGTCAGCGGCCAGATGGAGTGACGGTCATCAACGACGCCTACAACGCGAACCCCGAATCTGTCCGGGCCGCGCTCGACGCTCTCGGGCACATGGTGCGGGACGGCCGGGGATTCGCTGTCCTGGGCCATATGGCGGAGCTCGGGGACATTTCACGGGCCAGCCACGAGGAGACCGGGGAGTACGCGGCGCAGGTTCTAGGGCCGGCGTTGGCCGGCCTGATCGCGGTCGGCGAGGAAGCGGCACCGCTGCTGACCGGCGCGCGGCGGGTGCGGTCATGGCACGGCGAGGCCGTCGCCGTGCCCGACGGGGCGGCTGCGCTTGACGTGCTCACGAGCCAGCTGAAGCCTGGCGACGTCGTCCTGGTCAAGGCATCCCGCGCCGCCCGGCTGGAGGGCGTCGCCGCCGGCTTGCTGGTGGAGCTCGGGGGTGCGGCCCGGTGAAGACCGTCCTGTTGTCCGCGGCCATCTCGATGTTCATCGCGCTGTTCGGCACCCCGCTGGCGATCAAGGCGTTCACCAAGCGCGGCTACGGCCAGGAGATCAGGTCCGATGGCCCGGCCGGGCACCTGTCCAAGCGCGGCACGCCGACCATGGGCGGCACGGTGATCATCATCGCGTCGCTCGGCGGGTACCTCATCGGTCACGTGGTCACCGGCAACGCCATGTCCGCGTCCGGCCTGCTGGTGCTCTTCCTGATGACCGGGCTCGGCCTGGTCGGCTTCGCGGACGACTTCATCAAGCTGTACATGCAGCGCAGCCTGGGCCTGCGCAGCGGGGCCAAGCTGGCCGGGCAGGCCATCGTCGGCGGCGTGTTCGCGCTGCTCGCGATCCGGTTCCCGGACGGGTATGACATCGCCCCGGCCTCCACCCACCTGTCCTTCTACGCCGACTTCGGGATATCGATCGGCCCGGTGCTCTTCGTGATCTGGGTCATCGTGATGGTGTCCGGGATGTCGAACGGGGTGAACCTCACCGATGGCGAGGACGGCCTGGCTACCGGCGCGGCCATCCTCGTGCTCGCCGCCTACATGATCATCGGGATCTGGCAGCTGCGGAACGACTGCACCGTTTTCGAGGCCCCCAACTGCTACAACGTACGGGACCCGCAGGACATCGCCATCGTGGCCGCCACCATGATGGGCGCCTGCGCCGGCTTCCTGTGGTGGAACGCGCCGCCCGCCAAGATCTTCATGGGCGACACCGGATCGCTGGCCCTCGGCGGCGCGCTCGCCGGGCTGGCCATCACCACCCACACCGAGCTGCTGCTGCCGCTGCTCGGCGGCCTGTTCGTGATCATCACGCTCTCGGTGGTCATCCAGGTCGGCTCGTTCAAGCTGACCGGTAAGCGGGTGTTCCGGATGGCCCCCCTGCAGCATCACTTCGAGCTAGCCGGCTGGGCCGAAACCACGATCGTCGTCCGCTTCTGGATCATCGCCGGCATCTGCGTCGCCCTCGGCCTAGGTATCTTCTACGTCGGCTGACCTCCCACCAGTCCCATCAGTTTCAGAAACCGTGCGAAACAACATGCTTAACGCGCATGTTAAAGCTGCGATGCACCGCGGTTTCCGTCCAATTTCGGCAACCTTGCGGTGACGTCTCCCTTTTCGGTCAAGTTACCGGTAAGTTACTTTCCGTCCGGAGATCGTCCTGGGAACGAGGGTTGATGGTGCGGTCAAAGAAACTTGCCGGGATAGTGCTCGCCGCGGGCTTGATGGCTGGTGGCCTCGCGACCGGGTCGGCGTCTGCGTCGACGTCCGCGTCGGCCTGCGGCGGCTCCGGATCGGTGAGCACCGTGAACGGGACCCTGGCCGACGGGGCCAGCTACCTGATCCAGTGCCCGGCTGGAGCCTGGAACGGCACGCTCTACCTGTACAGCCACGGCTACGTCGTGCCCGGTGCCGCCAACCCGGCGCAAGACGCGGGCGACCCGGTGACCGCCGCCTGGATGCTCGGCCACGGTTACGCGCTCGCGGGTTCGTCGTACGCGAGCACCGGCTGGGCCATCGCGCAGGCGCTGCCCGACCAGATCAACACCCTGGACGTGTTCGGCCGCACCTACGGCAAGCCCAAGACCACGGTCGCCTGGGGTCATTCGCTCGGCGGCATCATCACCGCCGGGCTGCTGCAGGACTACCCGAGCCGCTTCGACGCCGCGCTACCGATGTGCGGCGTGCTATCCGGCGGGGTGGCGACCTGGAACACCGCGCTGGACGGGGCGTTCGCGTTCGCCACGCTGATCGACCCCTCGATCCAGGTCACTGGCATCACCAACCCCACGGCCAACCTGGCCAGTGCCGAGGCCGCGGTGGCCGCGGCGCAGCAGACGGCGGCAGGCCGGGCCAAGCTGGCCCTGGTCGCGGCGCTCTCGGACACCCCCGGCTGGTTCACGCCACTATCCGCCGAGCCCGGCGCGACCGACTACGCGGCCCAAGAAGCCAACCAGTACCTGTGGTTCACCCAGGTGACCTTCCCGTTCATCTTCGCCTTCCGCGCTGACCTGGAGGCTAAGGCAGGCGGAAACCCGTCCTGGAACACCGGCGTGAATTACTTCAGCGACCTGGCGAAGTCCGCCGACCTCAGGGAAGTCAAGGCCCTGTACCGCAGCGCCGGGCTCAGTCTGAGCCACGACGTGCGGACGGTGAACCGGTCCAAGCGGATCAGCGCCGACCCGAAGGCGGTGGCCTGGCTGGCCAGGAACATCTCCTTCAACGGTCAGATCTCGGTCCCGGTGCTCACCATGCACACCACCGGCGATGGCCTGGTCGTGCCGGAGAACGAGCAGGCCTACCACGCCGTCGTCGTGCGGGCCGGCCACGGTGCCCTGCTGCGGCAGATCTTCGTGCACCGCGCCGGGCACTGCGCGTTCACCCCGGCCGAAACCATCACCGCGGTCCAGACGCTGGAGAGCCGGATAGCTAGCGGGCACTGGAACGTCCCGGCCCCGGCCGGCCTGAACGCCGAGGCGGCGGCGCTTGGTCCGCAGTACAACATCTACTCGCTGGACGGGACCGTCGAGCCGACCGCGCCGGCCTTCATCAGGTACCGCCCGGCGCGTTACCTGCGTCCGTTCGACTTGTTCTCCCCGTGGGCCTCGGTGCTACCCGTTCGTGCCTAGGAACGGGCAGGCCGCCTAGTCCTGCCGAACGGTCCGGCCTACCTGCCCGGCGTCACGCCTGGCCGCCTGCCAGGTGGCCTCGGCCGCACCCATCGGCGTGCACGCGGGACCCTGCACGAACGGCCAGATTTCCTCGGCGATGCAGCGCCAGTCGGCGGTCGCGGACAGCTCTCCGAGCAGGGCGAACAGGCCGAGGTTGATCCGCTGCAGGATCACGTAGGACCGGGGGATCGCCGCGTAGGCGGTGAGCGGGCTGCGGAAGTCGAAGAAGCGCCTGCTGACTGCGGAGGCGTACTCCCCGGTCATGGTCCGCGGTCCCCGCTCGCGCACCGTGTCATAGAACAAGGCCATGTGCTCGATGATCATGTCCGTGGGCAGCGGCGTGTCCGGCATCAGGAAGCCGGCCTGCACCATGGCCTGGCGGAAACCCTCCGGGTCGTTCTCCACGCACAGCAGCCTGACCATCTCCACCAGCGGCTGGAGCTCGTCGGCGGTGAAGTGCTTGACCAGCCCGAAATCCAGGAAGGTGACCCGGCCACCACCGTGGAACAGGTAGTTGCCCGGATGCGGATCACCGTTGAAGGCGTGCATCTCGTACAGGCTTCTGAACACGAAACGGTAGATCGTCTCCGCGGCCAGGTCCCGCTCGGCCTGGGACCAGCTGGCCAGCTCGGCGAACCGTGCGCCGTCCGCGAGGTCGCTGGTCACCAGCCGCCGGGTGGAAAGCTCCGGCACGATCTGGGGGACGTGAATGGTGGGGTGGCCCTCGTAGTAGCGGGCGAACAGCTGCTGATTGCGGGCTTCGCGGCGGTAGTCGAGCTCCTCGGTGATGCGTTCCCTCAGCTCCGCGAGCAGTGCGTCGACGTCCTGGCTCGGCGCGGTGATCTTCAGCATCCGGCGCAACAGGGCGACGTTGCCCAGGTCAGCCTGGATGGTCTCGGCAATGCCCGGGTACTGGACCTTCACCGCGACCGCACGGCCGTCGAGCGTGATGGCCCGGTGCACCTGCCCGATCGACGCGGCCGCGATCGGATCGGGGTCCCAGGTCGCGAAGGCCCGCTCGGGCGGCAGGCCGAGCTCTTCGGTGACGACGCGGGCGGCCAGGTCCGGGCTCATCGGCGGCACGCTGTCCTGCAGCCGGCTCAGCGTCCGCCGGGCGGCGGGGGTCAGGCCGTCGTCGACGTAGCTGGCCATCTGACCCAGCTTCATCAGCACGCCCTTCATCGTCCCCAAGGTGGTGGCGACATCCTCGGCGGTCTGCAAGGCCAGGTCGTTCCGCAGCTGCTGCCGGTGCTCGCCCGCGCTGGCGAATAGCCGTGGCGCGCTGCTCGCGTACCGCGCACCGCCGCGCGCCGCTAGCCGTAGCGCCGTCATTCCGCGCTCGACCCGCAAGCGGCCGCCGGGACGGCGCCGCAGCACCGCGGCCGCGATCGATGCCGCGGCGACCGATACGCCGGCCGCCCCCGCGACGATAGCCAGCCTTCTCGACCGCGCCTTCAACGGGCCTTCCCGGCCGAGCGCATCCGCAGGGCGATCCGCTGCCGGGCCTCGAGCACGCCGGGTTCGCTGAGGAACACGGCGTCGAGCACGCCGAGCGTCTGGCGGATCTCGGTCCGCCGCTCAGGCGCCGGTGCCGGGGGCGCCGCGTAGCCGTACATGTTCCTGGCCCAGCCGGGCAGCGCGGCGATCGACGCTTCCCTGATGTCTTGCCACAGCTCGGCGATGTCTTCGTCCAGGCCGCTCGGGTCGAGCAGGAAGCCCATCGACTCCGCGGCTGCGGGCGTGCAGAGCAGCTCGGGACGCACGCCGGTAATGTACCGCTCGAGCTCGGCCACGCTCGCCGGGATGAGCTCGTGCGGTACCCCCAGCAGCTCGGCCGCGATGGTCATCTCGCGGACGTAAGCGTCGGCGTCGGCGTCCGCCAGCGGCGTGCCGAACAGCGCGCCCGCGGCCAGCCCCGAGTCGACCAGGGCGACATGGACCCAGAGCAGCAGTGCGGGATCGCCGGCCGCGTAGGGCTGGCCGGTCACCGTGTCGGTGCCCTGGACATGCGTGTGGATCGCCCGCACCCGCTGCGCCACCCGGGTGGCGCTGGCCCGGTCCCCGAAGGTGACGATGGCCTCGTAGGCGGAGGTGGCCGCGAGCCTGCCGACCGGGTCGCTCCGCCAGCCGCTGTGCTGGTCGACGCCCGCCATCGCGAGCGGGTGCAGCGCCTGCATAAGCAGCGAACGCAGCCCCGCCACCGGCGCGGACAGGTCGCTGGCGACCCGCCAGGTCACGCTGGCGGGCCCGAAAAACCCCTCGTCCTGCGGATGTTCGGGCACGGCGGCGGCATAGGCGGCGGCCGACCGCTCGACCAGCCCGGCCGCGGTTTCTGCTTGGCTCCGGGGCGCCTGCAGGCGGCTCCTTCCCTCGTCGCTCGTTCCTCGCTCCTCAGTCCAGGCGCCGCCGCGCCCCTCCGCGGCGTGGGGTCCGGCGGTCATGATGGGAGGCCGGCGAACAGGTCATCTTCGGGCAACGGGGCCCCGGTACTGTCCTTGACCCGGATGAAACTCTCGCGGCCGAAGACCGCCTCGCCGATGTCCGGGGGGATCTTGCTGAACCACGACTCGGCGATCTGGCTGCCGTGCGCGAACAGCGCCTCGCGTTTGCGGCTCAGTACGGGCCGGATGTCGATGTTCGTGGTGATGCGCTCCTCGGATTCGGCCGACAGCCGCTGCGCCTCCGGGTCCATGTCCTCGAAGTCGGGCACCTCCGCACCGAGTTCGCGCAGTGCCTCCCAGATCTTGGCCCAGTCGCTGCGGCGCATCGCGCTGAGGTAGAGCTTGGCCGCGATGCCGCTGTTCGCGAACGCAGCCTGAGCCGAACGGCTCGCATGCACATGATCGGGATGCTGATAAGGACCCTGGTCGTCGTAGGTGATCAGTACCTGCGGCCGGTACTTCTCGATGAGGCCGGAAATCCTCGCGGCTACATCCGCCTCAGGTACGTTACAGAACGCGTCCGGGCGGCCTTTGTACTCCCAGTCCGGCATGCCCGAATCGTGGTAGCCGAGCAGCTCCAGATCGGTAACGCCGAGGATTGTGCAGGATGCGCGCAGCTCAGCGAGGCGCTGGCGGGCCACCGCTTGCTCGTCGTGTCCATCCTGGCCGGGCTTAACTCCGCCCGGCCCGTCCCCGAATTCGCCGTTGGTGCAGGTCACGACCACGGTGCGGACGCCCTGGGCGGAATAGGCGGCCAGGACGCCACCGGTGCTCGACGCTTCGTCGTCGGGATGCGCGTGCACAGCCATCATCGTTCGGGTTTCTGCCATGCTTCCAGACTGCCCGACGAGGTAGCGATTCTTCCCACCGGGGTGGCCCGGAGCAGGCCGACCCGGGGGGTCGGAGCGGTTCATTGGGCAAAAAATGTACCGAAAGCCTGCTCAGCGGCTGGATTCCGGCCGTTGGCCGAGAGCTTCAGGATGCATCCGGAGGTAATGCCCGGTCAGTACCGCACTCGCCTGGCCTGGCCGATAGGCCAGGGTGCGTCCGCATACCTCACAGCGCGTCACAGGAAGCCGGGTCACCGTCACCGGGAAGCGAGAAGAATCTGACCTGCTCATTGGGTCACATCATGCCAGATAAACCAACCTATCCCAGCCGACCCGATTCAGTGGCGGCAGAATTCTTCGAACGGCGATCCGGTCTTCCCGGGCTCGGCAGGCCCGCGCGCCACCGGAATCTTTGGGCGACACGCCACGGATGTTCCGGACTTGTCGCTGGCCAGCGAACAGACTGGGACCATGCATCGCCATGACAACCCCCGGTGGGCATGCACGTTCTTGCGACGGCCCGGCCGGATCCAGCCTGCTCGGACTCAGGGAGCACGGGGGTGACGGCGTCCGGTGTGAGCCTGGGCGGGCGGCCCTCGCCGGATCCTGGGAGTTTCGGGGATGCCGGCAGCACGGTGGACCTAGCTAGCGAGGCGCCGGGCCTTGGCGGGGTGCGGAATCGGATCGGCATCTGGCGCGGATTGCTCGACCGGCCGCTGACGTCCTACTACCTCGTCCTCGGCATCACCATCCTGCTACTCGGGCTCGGCCTGGTCATGGTGCAGTCCGCGGGGTCCGTCGCCGACCTGTCCGCCGGGCTTTCGGCTTGGTTCGACTTCAAGAAGCAGTTGCTCGGGGCGGCCCTCGGCCTGCCGCTGATGTGGGTGGCGGCACGCTCGTCGCCGCGGCTGTTCCGGGCCTTCGCCTACCCGTTGCTCGCGGTCGCGGTGGTCGGGCTCGGCCTCACGCTGATCCACGGGGTCGGCGTCTCGCAGAACGGCGCGGCCCGGTGGATTTCCATCGGCGGGCAGCAGGTCCAGCCGTCCGAGATAGCCAAGCTCGCCCTGGTGGTGTGGGGCGCCGACCTGCTGGCTCGCAAGGACAAGCTGGGCCAGCTGGCCGACTGGCGGCACATGCTGGTGCCGCTGATGCCAGGTGCGGGACTGCTGTGCCTGCTCGTGATGACCGGCGACGACCTAGGTACTACGTTCATCCTGCTGGTCATCTTCCTTGCCCTGCTCTGGATCATCGGCACGCCCGGGCGGGTGTTCGGCGGCATGCTGATCCTGATGGCCCTGGCCATGGCGCTGATGGTCGTCTCGGCCAGGTACCGCTTTGAGCGCCTGACCGGTTTCTTCAGCACCCAGGGGGGCGCCACCGGCCCTCAGATGCAGAGCATCCAGGGCAAGTACGCCGTCGGCTCGGGCGGCATCTTCGGCGTGGGGCTGGGCGCCAGCCGGGAAAAATGGGGCTGGGTCCCCGAGTCCACCAGCGACTTCATCTTCGCCATCCTCGGGGAGGAATTCGGGCTGGTCGGCACGCTGTGCGTGACCTTCTTGTACGGCGGGCTGGCCTTCGCCGGGCTGCGGATCGCCCGGCGGGTGTCCGACCTGTTCTCGCGGCTGGGGGCGGCCGCGATCACCGCGTGGATCGTGGTGCAGGCCGTGGTGAACATCGGCGCGGTGATCGGCGTCCTGCCCATCACCGGGGTCCCGCTCCCGCTGGTCTCGGCCGGTTTGTCATCGTTGCTCGTGACCTTGGTCGCACTCGGTATGCTCATGTCGTTCGCCAGGCTCGAACCCGGTGCCCGCGAGGCTTTGGCCGCTCGCGGCCCCGGCTGGCCCCTGCGCGTTCTAAGCTGGCTCGGTCTATCAAAGCGCCGACGGTAAAAGCGCCGGGCAGTTCAGGGACGAGACATTGAGGGTATTGCTTGCCGGCGGCGGGTCCGCCGGCCACATCGAACCAGCCTTGGCGCTGGCGGACGCGCTGCGCCGTATTGATCCCGGCGCCGAGATTACCTGCCTGGGCACCGAGCGCGGCCTGGAAACCCGGCTGATCCCGCTGCGCGGGTACTCACTCGAGCTCATCCCCGCGGTGCCGATGCCCAGGTCGGTCACGCCGAGGCTGCTCACCGTACCCGGCCGGCTGGCCGGGGCTATCAGTGCGGCCGCGGCCGTTCTTGACCGGACCGGGGCGCAGGTGCTCGTCGGGTTCGGCGGGTACGTCGCGACCCCGGCCTACCTGGCGGCCAGGCGCCGCCGGGTGCCGATCGTCGTGCACGAGGCGAACCCCAAGCCTGGCCTGGCCAACCGGCTCGGCGCCAGGTTCACCACGCACGTATTCACCGGCCATCCGGACGCCCAGCTCAAGAACGCCGAGTACATCGGCATCCCGATCAGGCGCGAGATCGCCGAGCTCGACCGGCTGGGGCTGGGCGACAAAGCGCGTGCCCACTTCGGCCTGCGCCCCGACTTGCCCGTGCTGCTGGTGACCGGCGGTTCGCAGGGAGCCCGATCGATCAACACCGCGGTATTCGGCGCCGCGGGGTGGCTGCGCGACGCCGGGGTCCAGGTGCTGCACATCATCGGCCCGCGTAACGGCCATGACGCCCCGGTGACCAGAAAGGGCGAAGCGGAAGCGGGCGGGGTGCCTTACGTGGCCTCGCCCTACATCGACCGGATGGACCTGGCGTACGCGGCGGCGGACTTCGCGCTGTGCCGGGCCGGCGCGATGACCTGCGCGGAGCTCACGGCCGTCGGGCTGCCGGCCGCCTACGTGCCGCTGCCCATCGGCAACGGCGAACAGCGGCTGAACGCGCTGCCCGTCGTCCAGCATGGCGGCGGCATGCTGGTGGCCGACGCCGAGCTGACCCCCGAGTGGATCCGCGACACCCTGCTGCCCGTCCTGGTCAACATCGACCAGGTGGCGGACATGTCCGAGGCGGCCGCCACGCTCGGCCGTGGCGACGCGGACCGCTTGCTGGCCGAGGCGGTCATCGAGATTGTGGAGGGCGCCGGTGGGAACCCACATTCCCGAGGGCCTGATCAGGCCAGCTGAGCTGGTGGCGGCCGCCGATCTGGGCCGTGTGCATTTCGCCGGCATCGGCGGGGCCGGCATGTCGGGCATCGCCCGGATCATGCTGGCCCGCGGCATCGAGGTGTCCGGCAGTGATGCCGCGTCCTCGGCCATGCTCGGCGAACTGGCGGCGCTCGGTGCCAGCGTGCACGTCGGGCACGCGTCCGGCCATCTCGGCGCCCTGGGCGCGGGCGACACGCTCGTGGTGTCGAGCGCGATCCGCGCGAACAATCCTGAGCTGGCTGAGGCCACCCGGCGCGGGATGCGGATCGTGCACCGAGCTGCCGCGCTGGCTTCGGTCATGGCCGGACGGCGGGTGATCACGATCGCGGGCACCCACGGCAAGACCACCACGACCTCCATGCTCACCACGGTGCTGCGCGCATGCGGCGCCGACCCCGGGTACGTCATCGGCGGGATCCTCACCGAAACCGGGCTCGGTGCCGAAGACGGCGCGGGGATGGACTTCGTCGCCGAGGCGGACGAGAGCGACGGATCGTTTCTCCTGCTCAATCCCGATGTCGCGGTCATCACCAATGTGGAAGCGGACCACCTGGACAACTACGGGAGCCTCGCGGACATCGAGGCGGCGTTTGTCACGTTCGGTACCCGCGTCAGCGGCATGATCGTGACCTGCGCGGACGATCCTGGCGCGGAGGCTGTCGCGGCCCGGATGGATCCCGCGCGGGTCCGCCGTTACGGCGAATCACAGCACGCCGATTACCGGCTCAGCGATGTCCGTTCCCGCCGGATGGCGGTTAGCTTCGCGGTCGCGGCTGACCGTAGTCCGTTCGGGGAAATTCACGCCCAGATGACCGTGGGCGCGCCTGGTCACCACAATGCGCTGAACGCGACGGCCGCCTTCGCCACGGCCGTCGAGCTCGGTTTCGCGCCGCCCCGGGTCGCGGCGGCCATGGCCGGCTACCAGGGCGCGCGGCGCCGGATGGAGCTCAAGGGTGAGGCGGGCCGGGTGCGGGTGCTCGACAGCTACGCGCATCACCCGACCGAGCTGGCCGCCGACCTGCGGGCGGCCAGGGATATCGCCGAAGGCGGCCGGGTTATCGCCATCTTCCAGCCGCACCTGTTCAGCCGGACCAGGATTTTCGCGGCCGAGTTCGGCACCGCGCTCGGACTCGCCGACGAGGCCGTCGTCCTCGACGTGTTCGCCGCGCGGGAAGACCCGGAACCCGGCGTGACCGGACGGCTGGTGGCCGACGCCGTCCCAGGCGGCCGGGCGCGTTTCGTGCCCGACCGGGACCGGGTGGCCGCGATGATAACCGAGATCGCCGAGCCGGGCGATGTGGTCCTGACCATGGGAGCCGGCGACGTCACCAAGCTTGGGCCGCAGCTGGTTGAAGCCCTCAGGGGGCGGCGCGAGTGACCCGATCCGGCGGCGCGTCCTGGGAGTCCCAGGACGACGCCGCTGGTTCCAGTCCGACTTCTGACGCTAATGCGGTTTATGTCGGCCGGGTTGTTCCCGTCGGCGCGGTCCGTGCCCCGGGGAAATCCCGCGGGTCCCGGCCTTGGTGGCGCGCGGCGTTTTTCGCCCTCGCGCTGGCCGGCGTCGTCGCGGTCGCGTCCTGGGCGCTGCTCGGCTCCCGGCTGCTCGTGGTCCGGTCGGTCGTCGTCACCGGTACCCACCTGGTCCCGGCCACCGAGGTGCTCGCCGTGGCCGGCGTGGCGCGGGGCACGCCCCTGATCCGGGTGAACCCGGGTCAGGTCGCGGCCCGGGTTGAAACCATCCCTCAGGTGCGGAGCGCGCAGGTCACCAGGTCCTGGCCGGACCGGGTGCGGATCGTGATCTGGGAGCGCATCCCTGCCCTGGCGGTCCCGGCGCCAGTAAAGGGGGGCGGGGAGGTGGGCGGGGGGTTCGACCTGGTGGACCCCGACGGGGTCGTCGTACGCTGGGCCCAGGCGCGGCCCCCCGGCCTGCCGCTTTATCCCGCGCCGGGCGCGGTGGCCTCGCTGCGCGGTGACCCGGATCTGGTTGCGGCGGCGGCCGTGCTCGGCGAATTGCCTGCTCAGCTCCGGCGCACGGTGAAATCGGTGACAGCGCCCAGCCCGGCTCAGGTGACGCTGCAGCTGCCCGGCGAGATAACGGTCCTGTGGGGCGGTCCCGGGGACGCGGCCAGCAAGGCGCGCGAGCTGGCTGTTCTCGAGCAGACTCATTCGCATTATTACGACGTGAGCGCGGCGGGAACTTTGATGACCAACTGATGGGCGCCGATGCCCCAAGACCCGCCAATCCGCGACACGCTGGCCGGTTCGTGCGTGGTTAGTTGACCCGGGTGCCGTCCGACCCTACTGTCCGTATCAATCGCACGGACGGTAAAAACTTTAAATCTTAACCTGAAGGTGAAACCTGATGGTGACGGAGCAGGCCTGTGGCGGTGAATTCCGCGTCACCCAGCAGGACGACGTTTCCCGAGCCCAGGGCCATGATCGGCTGGAATTAGCACGTGCTGAGATGGCAGCCAACGAAATGGCAGAGTAAACGAGCGGAAAGGTACCCTCCTCGTGGCAGCACCGCAGAACTATCTGGCGGTTATCAAGGTCGTCGGAATCGGCGGTGGCGGCGTCAACGCCGTCAATCGCATGATCGAAGAGGGACTCAAGGGCGTCGAGTTCATCGCGATCAACACTGACGCGCAGGCGCTGCTTATGAGCGACGCCGACGTCAAGCTCGACGTCGGTCGCGAGCTCACCAGGGGGCTGGGTGCAGGCGCCAACCCCGACGTCGGTGGCCGGGCCGCCCAGGATCACCGGGAAGAGATCGAGGAGGTCCTCAAGGGGGCTGACATGGTCTTCGTCACGGCGGGCGAGGGCGGCGGCACCGGCACTGGCGGCGCCCCGGTGGTCGCGAACGTGGCCCGGTCACTCGGCGCGCTGACGATCGGCGTGGTGACCAGGCCGTTCGGCTTCGAGGGCAAGCGCCGCATCGTGCAGGCCGAGATCGGCATCGAGAAGCTGCGCAGCGAGGTCGACACGCTGATCGTCATCCCGAACGACCGGCTGCTGTCGATCTCCGACCGGCACGTGAGCGTCCTGGATGCGTTCAAGGCCGCGGACCAGGTGCTGCTCTCCGGTGTTCAGGGCATCACCGACCTGATCACCACGCCCGGGCTGATCAACCTGGACTTCGCCGACGTCAAGTCGGTGATGTCGGGCGCGGGATCGGCCCTGATGGGCACCGGCTCCTCGCGCGGCGACGACCGGGCGGTCGCGGCCGCCGAGATGGCGATCTCCAGCCCGCTGCTCGAGGCGAGCATCGACGGCGCGCACGGCGTGCTGCTGTCCATCCAGGGCGGTTCCGACCTCGGCCTGTTCGAGATCAACGAGGCCGCTCAGCTCGTTTCCAACTCCGCCGCGGTGGACGCGAACATTATCTTCGGCGCGGTCATCGACGACGCCCTCGGGGACGAGGTGCGGGTGACGGTGATCGCGGCCGGCCTGGACGAAGGGCGGTCCCCCCGGTCCGCGAGCAGCACCCAGGAGTCCGGCGGCTCCTCCTACGGCAGCAACGGGTCGAGCAGCACCTCGTTCGCCACCACCTCTTCGGGCGGCAGCGGCACCGGTTACGGCCCGCCGGTCACCGACGCCAGGCCCGCGGGCTCGCATAGCGCGCCACGGCCCGGGCAGGCCGTCGTGGAGGCCGCTTCGGCTGAGTCAGGCGGGCTCATCGGCGCCGGGTTCAGCGCCGATCCGGCCGCGCCCGGTCATGGCGCCGTGCTCACCGCGCCGGTGACGGACGGTACGGCTGCTCCGGACCCAGGGTCGGCCAGCCCAGGGTCGGCCAGCCCAGGGTCGGCCAGCCCAGGGTCAGCGGACCCGGGGTCAGGTATCCCGGTGGCGGCCAGGCCGGAGCAGCCCCGGCAGGAGCCGCCGAGGCCGGAGCGAATTCCGGCGGCGGATGCTTCTGAGCTGTCTTCGTTCCGGCCGTCGCATCCGGAGGCCGCCGGGAAGACCTTTGATGTCGCTACCACCCGGCGCCGCCCGGTCGTGTTCGAAGAAGACGACGACCTGGATGTCCCCGACTTCCTCAAGTGACCGGTTCCTCTCGGCGCGAAGAACTCGCCGCGCGGCTGGCCGAGGTGCGGGGCCGGATCGCCCAGGCGTGCCAGGCAGCAGGCCGGGACACCGGGGATGTCACGCTGATCGCGGTGACCAAGACCCGGCCCGCCTCGGACGTGCGGCTGCTCAGCGAGCTCGGCCTGCGAGAGGTCGGGGAGAACCGTGACGCCGAGGCCGGGCCGAAGGCCGCGCAGTGCGCCGACCTGGATCTGCGCTGGCACTTCATCGGCCAGCTGCAGACGAACAAGTGCGCCAGCGTGGTCCGCTACGCCAGCGTGGTGCAGTCGGTGGACCGGCCGCGGCTGATCCGCGCGCTGGGCCAGGCCGCCCGCCGGGCGGAGCGGATCATCGACAGCCTGATCGAGGTCAGCCTGGACGGCGACCCGGCCCGGGGCGGGGCCCCGGCGGAGCAGGTTCCTGCCCTGGCCGAGGCACTGGAGGCCGAGCCCGGATTGGTACTCGGCGGCGTGATGGCCATCGCCCCGCTCGGCCTGGCGCCCGCCGAGGCGTTCGCCAGGCTGCTCGGCAGCGCCGCCGCGGTGCAGGCGGTCAGGCCCTCTGCCACGGTGATCTCGGCCGGCATGAGCGGTGATCTGGAGGCGGCCGTCGAGGCCGGCGCGACACACCTGCGAATCGGTACGGCGTTGCTCGGCGATCGCGGGCCCCGTGTCAGGTAATGTCCCACGCGTGAAGCCGAAACGGCTGGCGACAACGGGTACAGGGTGGGAGGACTGAAGGATGGCCAGTGCCATGCGAAAGATGGCGGTCTACCTCGGCCTCGTGGAGGATGACCACCGCATCGGAGATAAGTACGACTCCTATGGCGAGTACGAGGACTACGACGATCAGGTGGATCACCCCGAGGTGCAGGATGAGGCTGATGTCCGTCCCGGCCGGGATGACTACGCCGGTTACCAGGCCGCCGACTGGCGAGCCGACCACGCGCCGCAGACGACTGATCTCGCGCGTATTACGACACTGCATCCTCGCACCTACAATGAAGCACGTACGATAGGTGAACACTTCCGCGAAGGCACCCCGGTGATCATGAACCTGACCGAGATGGTCGATAGTGACGCGAAACGTCTCGTCGACTTCGCGGCTGGCCTGATCTTCGGCTTGCGCGGGAGCATCGAGCGTGTGACGAACAAAGTCTTCCTGCTGTCCCCCGTGAACGTCGAGGTGACGGCGGAGGACAAGGCTCGTATCGCAGAGCGCGGCTTCTTCAATCAGAGCTAGCCAGACAAGCAGTGGCGACGTGACGCCGGTCCATGACCGCAACGGCTGGATCGGCACTAAGGACCGGATGTACTCGTGCAGTACCTGAGGGAAGTACTCACTTACCTCCTGACGATCTATCTGGTCGTGCTGATCGGCAGGATGATCTTCGGCTGGGTGCAGGTCTTCGCCCGGGAGTGGCACCCGACAGGCATCCTGCTCGTGGTCGCTGAGGGTATCTTCACGGCTACAGATCCGCCACTAAAATTCCTGCGGCGCTTCATTCCGACCCTCCGGCTCGGTATGGTGGCCATGGACCTTAGCTTCATGGTTCTGTTCATCGTGGTTCTGATCCTGCTTGAAGTGGTCGTGCCGCACCTTTGATTCAGGTACGGTCGTGAGGAACACGGTCCAAGTGCGCCGAGGAGACGAGATGCCGCTGACGCCCGCGGATGTGCGGAATAAGCAATTCAGTACGACCAGGCTCAGGCCCGGCTACGACGAGGAAGAGGTTGACGCCTTCCTCGACGAGGTCGAGGCTGAGCTCGACCGGCTGATCCAGGAGAACGAAGAACTCCGCGCCAAGCTGGCGGAACTCCTGCGTGGTGGCAAGTCGGCCGTTCCTGCGTTGAGCTCTCCGCTATCCGATCCCAAGCAAGACATGATGGCTCCAGACTCGCGTGTGGAGCAGGAGCGCAGGCAGCCTGAGCCGGTCATGATGGGCGGCATGCCGCACATCGAGGACAACATGGACACGGCTGCACGCGTGCTCTCGCTGGCGCAGCAGACCGCCGACCAGGCGATCGCGGACGCCCGCCGGGAAGCCGACGAGACCTTGGGCCGAGCCCGCCGCGAGGCGGACGAGGTTCTCACCAAGGCCAGGCGCCAGGCGGAGCAGATCACCGGCGATGCGCGGGCCCGGGCGGAAAGCCTGGAGCGCGACGCTCAGGAGCGGCACCGTCAGGCGATGGGCTCGCTGGTCCAGACCCGCGAGGAGCTCGAGCGCCGGGTGGATGACCTGCGCGCATTCGAACGCGAGTATCGCAGCAGGCTCAAGGCGTACCTCGAAGGCCAGTTGCGTGACCTGGAAGCCGGGGTCACCGACAGCGGGACCTTCCCCACGGTGGGCTCAGGTTCTCCGCCGACGATGCCATCCGCGCTCGCGCAGACGGGCGTACGTAACGGCGGTCAGGGCACCGGTCAGTATGGCGCCCCAGAGGCTGTTCAGCACTCCGGTGGCTTCCGGAACAATGACGGAGCGCCCTCGCGCGAGCGCCGGTAGGGAATCACGAGTAACCGGTAGGCATACATCTGCAGGGACCGCTGGGAGAAGCGGCTGTGATTCGTTTCAGTTCGTTTCTCGTGGTGGTGGCGCTCGGATTGCTGGTCGCCGGCGGGGTCACCAGCAGGCTCATGCTGGTGTATATCGCGATCGGGGTCAGCGGTGTAGCGCTGCTGTCGCTAGGCATAGGTGCGGCCGTCCACTGGCGTGAGTTGTTCGGTACGCCACGGACGGCCGCATCTGACGTTGCCGCGCCGGCGCTAGCGCCCGTACCGGCCCAGCCAGCGCAGGTCGCGCTGGCCCAGGTCGCGCCAACCCGGGCTGAGCGGCAGTGGCCTGAGCCGCCCGCACCCGGCAGGCCAGTCCGGGAGGCTGCCGCCGCCGCGGTCTGGGATAGTGCCGTCCCCTTCACGGGTACCTTCCCCGCGGTCCTGCCCAGGTCCCAGGCCCCGGGCCCCGGTACGGCCGAGCACTCTCCCGCGAGACCGCCAGCACCACCGTCACGCTCAGCTGAGCCCGCCGGATCTCCCGAGCCCGCCCCCGCCCCCGCCCCCGCCCAGCCCCACGCGACGGACCAGCCTCACCCCGGCGCTCCAGCCGAGATTATCTCAGCTCGCCCGGAGCCCCCAGCTGCTCCCGCCCCGCCGGAAACCCCTGACGCCCCCGCCAGCCCCGCCCCCGAGCGCGCCGCGCCTGCTCCCGAGCCCGCGAAGTCCGCCCCAAACACCGCCCCCGGGCCCGCGGAGTCCGCCCCGGCCGCCTCTGTCGCTGAGATCGTGAGCCCCGCACCCGGCGCCGTAGCGGATACCTCCGGTGCCGGTCCTCAGGCGCAGACGATCGTGACCGTGGTGCCCGGCGTCCCGAGGTATCACGACGCCGGCTGCATTCTCATCCGTTTCATGGGCGAGGACGACCTGGACACGATCCCCCTCGCCGCGGCCAGGGATGCGGGCTGTACCCCGTGCCGGGCCTGCCTGCCGGATCAGCCGCAGAGGCCGGCCGAGTGACCCGCACCCGCTGAGCTGCCCCAGCGGGCCGCCGGGTTCAGGCGCGGTTGAGCCAGAACCGCAATCCGAGACCGGGCTCCGCGTGTTCCTGGCCAGATGCGCCCGCCCCGGCTCCGTCCTGCACGGCTCCGTACTCTACGGCCAGGACCTCGCTGGCGATCAGCCGTGCGTGCCCGGCCAGCGCCGCGGCCAGATCCGGGTCCGCCGCCGACCAGTGCAGCGAGATCCGGTCGGTGACGTCGAGACCGTCGCCCTTGCGGGCCTCCTGGACCAGCCTGATCACTTCCCGGGCCAGTCCCTCACGGCGCAGTTCCGGGGTGACGGCGATGTCGATGGCCACGGTTTCCCCGGCGTCGGCGGCCACCGCCCAGCCGGCCCGCGGGGTCTGGGTCACGATCACGTCGTCCGGACCGACCGGCACCGCGGAATCCCCGACCGGCACCGTGACCGTGCCGCCCGCCAGCACGGCGGGCGCGATTGCGGCCGCGGGCATGGCCGTGATGGCCGCCGCGACCGCGGGCGTCTGCGCGCCGAACCGGCGGCCCAGGACGCGGAAGTTAGGCTTGACCGCGTAATCGACCAGTTCCCCGCCTGAGCCGCCGAGGACGTCAAGGGAGGCCACGTTGAGCTCGGCGGCGATCTGCCCGCGCAGCTCATCCGGCAGGCCGGAGAAACCGGGCGCGCCGATCAGAGCCCGGCTCAGCGGCTGCCTGGTCCGGACCGAAGCCCCGGAACGAGCCGAACGGCCGAGTTCGACCAGCCGCCGCACCAGCGCCATCTGCGCGGACAGGACCGGGTCGATGAGCGTGACGTCAGCGGCCGGCCAGGACGCCAGGTGCACCGAATCCGGCGCGTCGGCGGAGCCCCGCAGCACACCCCAGAGGTAGTCGGTCAGGAACGGGGTGATCGGTGCCATCAGCCGTGTCAACGTGGTCAGGCACTCGTACAAGGTGGCGAACGCCGCCGCTCCCTCGGCCGGCCCGGGCCCGCCCCAGAACCGCCGCCGGGACCGGCGCACGTACCAGTTGGACAGGTCGTCGATGAGCGTCGCGAGCCGCCGCCCGGCGGCCGCGGTGTCGAAGTCTTCCAGTGATTCCGTCACGTCCCGGACCGCGGCGTGCAGCTCGCTGAGCATCCACCGGTCGACCAGCGGCCGCTGCGCGGCGGGCGGCGCGGAGATGAGGCCCGCCGCCGTCCAGCCGCCGGCGTTCGCGTACAGGACCAGAAAGGACACCGTGTTCCAGTAGGTGAGCAGCACCTTGCGAACGATCTCGCCGAGCACGTCGGGCCCGACCCGGCGCGCCCCCCAGGGCGAGCCGGAGGCCGCGAAGAACCAGCGCAGCGCGTCGGCCCCGTGCGCCTCCATCAGCGGCAGCGGCTCGAGCACGTTGCCGAGCCGCTTGCTCATCTTGCGGCCGCTCTCGTCGACCAGCAACCCCACGCACACCACGTTCTCGTACGACGACCGGCCGAACACCAGCGTCCCCACGGCCATCAGCGAGTAGAACCAGCCCCGGGTCTGGTCCAGCGCCTCGCAGATGAACTGCGCGGGATACCCGGCCGCGAACTCCTCGCTGCCCCGCAGCGGCGCGCCGTGCTGGGCGAAGGGCATCGCGCCCGAGTCGTACCAGACATCGATGACCTCGGGCACCCGCCGGGCGACGCCGTCGCAGGACGGGCAGCTGAACGTGACCGCGTCCACGAACGGCCGGTGCGGATCTAGCCCGGTCAGGTCTCGGCCGGCCCGCTCCGACAGCTCGGCCAGCGAGCCGACGCAGGTTACATGCGACTTCTCGCACACCCACAGCGGCAGCGGCGTACCCCAGTACCGGGTCCGGGACAGCGCCCAGTCCACGTTGTTGCGCAGCCACTCGCCGTATCGCCCGTGCTTGATCGTGCCCGGGTACCAGTTCGTCCGCTCGTTCTGCTCGAGCAGCTGGTCCTTGATCGCGGTGGTCCTGATGTACCACGAGGGCAGCGCGTAGTACAGCAGCAAGGTGCCGCACCGCCAGCAGTGCGGATAGCTGTGCTGGTGCCGTTCCGACCGGAACAGTAGCCCGCGGTCGTCCAGGTCCTCGATCAGCCGCTGGTCGGCGTCCTTGAAGAACATGCCGCCGACCAGCGGCACGTGGTCTTCGAAGCGCCCGTCAGGCCGGACCGGGTTGACGACGGGCAGCCCGTGCGCGCGCGAGGCCTCCATGTCGTCGGCACCGAAGGCCGGAGCCAGGTGGACCAGCCCGGTGCCGTCTTCGGTGGTCACGAATGACCCGGGAACCACCACATGGGCGTCAGTAATCTCGATGAGGCCGAACGGCCGCCGGTAACTCGCCCCGGTCAGCGCTTGCCCGCTGAACCTGGCGACGACCTGCCAGCCCGCTGGCAGCACCCGGGTGAACAGGTCCTCGGCGACCACGACGCGGTCGCCGTCCCGCGACCTGCGCGCCAGCACGTAGACCGCATCCGGGTGAACCGCCACCGCGGTGTTGGCGACCAGCGTCCACGGCGTCGTGGTCCAGACGAGCAGGTCGGCGCCCTGGAGCTCGGGTGGTACCCCCGCGGGCAGCGTGCGCAGACCGAACCTGACCGTGATGGCGGGGTCGGCGACTTCCCGGTAGACGTCGGGCTGGCCCAGCTCGGCGTCGGACAGCGGCGTGCCGCAGCGCGGGCAGTACGGGCTGATCCGGAAGTCGCGGACCAGCAGCCCCTGATCGAAGATGACCTTGAGCGACCACCAGACCGACTCGACGTAGCTGGGGTCCATGGTCCGGTAGGCGTGGCTGGTATCGGCCCAGTAGCCCATCCGCCGGGACATCTCGAGCCACGCGTCGACGTGCCTGAGCACCGATTCCCGGCATCGCGCGTTGAACTCGGCGACCCCGTATGACTCGATGTCGCGCTTGCCAGTGAACCCAAGTTCCTTTTCCACCGCGACCTCGACCGGCAGCCCGTGACAGTCCCAGCCGCCCTTACGCGGCACGTGGAAGCCCTGCATGGTCTTGAACCGGGGGAACAGGTCCTTGAAGGTGCGCGCTTCGACATGGTGCGCGCCGGGCATCCCGTTGGCGGTGGGGGGTCCTTCGTAGAAAATCCAGGCGGGTCCGCCCGCGGTCTGTTTCAGCGACCGCTCGAAGATTCCCGCGTCCTGCCAGCGGGCGAGTACCTCACGCTCGAGCGCGGGCAGGTCGACCGGCGCGGGTAGCGGCTGAAATCCCTGCACCGGCCCAGATTAGCTGAAGACGCGTAGCTGAAGACGCGTAGCTGAAGACGCCTGGCTGAAGACGCCTGGCGGAAGACGTCTAGCTGAAGCCTGGCCGCGCCCGGGCCTGAGGTCGCCCGTCTCCGGTTTGCCACGAGTAGCAGCGCGACTTATCCTCCGGTGACCGCTTTCTCTTGATGGACCGGAGGCCCCATGCCCGCAGCTTCGCTTTCCGACGCCGCTGGCCTTCCGGTGCGGCCCGGGGAGGAGCCCTGGACCGCCGCGGAGCTCGCGGAGGTCCAGGCTGAGCTTGAGTCGGACGCTGTCCGCCTGCAAGCCGATCTCGCCCAGGCCGCCGCCGGCATCGCCGACCTGCTCGCCGACTCGGCCAAGAACGCCGGCGACGACGAGGCGGATGTCGGGGCCAAGGCGTTCGAACGCGAGCATGAGCTCGCCGCGACCCGGAACGCCCAGGATCTGCTCGATCAAGGTGAGCGTGCCCTGCACCGGATTAATGCGGGAACATATGGAGTATGCGAATCCTGCGGCAAGCCGATAGGGAAGGGGCGCCTGCTGGCGTTCCCCCGGGCGACCCTGTGCGTGGAGTGCAAGCAGCGCCAGGAACGCCGCTGAACGCCGCCGATGGCGTGCCGGGCCCGCCCCGGCGGATTTTCTTGCTGCTCGGGGTGGCCGCATTCGTCATCGCGGCCGACGTTATCTCCAAGTCCATCGTGGTGGCGAAGTTGGCCGATCACGGGCCGATCCGGCTGCTCGGCGGCCTGCTCACGATCACGCTGACCCGTAACGGCGGGGCGGCGTTCAGCATCGGCACGTCGATGACGATCGTCTTCACCGCCATCGCGCTCGGCGTGATCATCTACGTGCTGCGCGCCGCGCGGAAGCTGCGCAGCACCGGCTGGGCCGTGGCGCTCGGCCTGCTGCTCGGCGGGGCCACCGGCAACCTGCTTGACCGGATCTTCCGCGCGCCCGCGCCGTTCGCCGGGCACGTGGTCGACTGGATCGAGTTGCCCCACTGGCCGGTCTTCAACCTGGCCGACTCCTCCATCTGCTGCGCCGGGGTGCTCGTCGTGCTGCTCGCCCTGAACGGGATCCGGCTGGACGGGACCAAGGGCGCTGCGGTCCCGGCACGAGATGACACGCGATGACGACTCCGGAGATACGGCAGCTGGCCGTGCCTGAAGGTCTGGACGGCGAGCGGCTTGATGCCGCCCTGGCCAGGATGTTCGGCCTGTCCAGGTCCCGGGCCGCGGAACTGATCGGTGACGGCCTGGTGCTGCTCGGCGGCCGGACCGCCGCCAAATCGGACCGCGTGCTGGCCGGCGATCCGCTGCAGGTATCGCTCCCCGCGCCGCGACCCGCCGAACCGCCCCGGCGGGTTGAAGGCCTCGTCGTCCGGTACGAAGACGACGACATCATCATCGTGGACAAGCCGCGCGGGGTAGCGGCGCACCCGACGCCCGGATGGTCCGGTCCGACCGTCATCGGCGGCCTGCTCGCGGCCGGGCATACGGTGGCGACTAGCGGTGCCGCCGAACGCCAGGGCATCGTGCACCGGCTGGACGCGAACACCACCGGCGTGATGGTCGTGGCCAAGAGCGAGCGGGCCTATAGCGTGCTGAAGCAGGCCTTCCGCGAACGCACCGTGGATAAGCGGTATCACGCGCTCGTGCAGGGACATCCCGATCCGCTGCGCGGTACCGTCGACGCCCCGATCGGCAGGCACCCGTCGTCGGGGGACGGCCGGTTCGCGGTCGTCAGCGACGGCCGGCCGAGCGTGACGCACTACGACACGCTGGAGGCGTTCCGGGGCGCCAGCCTGGTATCGGTGCACCTGGAGACGGGCCGGACTCATCAGATCAGGGTGCACATGGCTGCCATCAGGCACGTCTGCGTCGGCGACCTGCTCTACGGCGCCGACCCGGTGCTGGCCGCCCGGCTCGGCCTGACCCGCCAGTGGCTGCACGCGGTCAGCCTGTCCTTCGAGCACCCCGCCGATGGTCGTAAGGTCTCCTTCACCAGCACCTATCCCGCGGACCTGGCCCACGCGCTGGATGTCCTGCACGCCGAGAGCTGACCCGGTGGAGGTCGGGCAGTACCTCGACGCGCTGCGTGACCAGGGTGCCCTCATGGCGACGGCGGCCGAACGGGCCGGGCTGGCCGCGGCCGTCCCGACCTGCCCGCCGTGGCTCGTCAACGACCTGCTGCGGCACACCGGATACGTCCATCGGTGGGCGGCCAGGCACATTACCGAGCGTCCCCCCGCCGTCCTGGACGGGCCGCCGGAAGCGGAAATCCTGGCCCGCGGCGCGGCCGACCCTGACCTGATCGCCTGGTTCCTGGCGGGGCACGCCGCGCTGGCCGCGGTCCTGACCGCCGCTGATCCCGGTCTGCAGTGCGGGACCTTCCTGCCGGCGCCGTCCTCGCTCGCGTTCTGGGCCCGGCGGCAGGCTCACGAGACCGCCATCCACCGGGCCGACGCGGAAAGCGCGTCCGGGATGAGACCGGTATTCCCGGCGGATTTCGCGGCTGACGGCATCGATGAGCTGATCATGGGGTTCGGCCGGCGGCGCAAGTACGCGCCGGCGGCGGC
>JALYVS010000225.1 GCA_030853115.1 Actinomycetota bacterium | reverse complement strand
TTCTGGTGACGGAACGCGATCGTCCGTTTACTATCTCGCTTCGACGGATCTGGGCTCAGCCCGGCCCCGGGCTCGGGCACTCGACGATTTCGACCCGCTGACCAGCGCCGCACCGGCTTTTGACGCTGATCAGCCGACAGGCGGACCCTGGCGCGGTGCTGGCGGCCGGTGGCTTCTGTGGCTGCTGCGGGTGGTGCTGTGGGCCGCGTTGCTGGTGGTCGCGTTTCGCGGCGTGACGGCCATCGTGTTCAACCAGGATTCCGCGTCGTCCGGCGCCGGCCCGGCCAGCGCCCCGGCGGGGCAGTTTCCCGTCCCGCTGGCCGAGGCGTACGCGGCGGACTTCGGGCGGGTGTACCTCAACTTCAGCCCGCAGAATCAGGGCCAGCGCGAGCAGCAGCTCGCGGCGTTCGTGCCGGCCAGACTCGCCGCCGCCGACCCGGACCTGGGCTGGAACGGCGTGGGTCAGCTGAGCCTGCAGGCCGAGCAGGTCGCGGGGATCACCGTGCAAGATCCCCGGCACGCGGTGGTGATGCTGCTCGCCTTGGTCAACGGCCAGCTGATGGAGCTCGGCGTGCCGGTGACCGCCTCGGGTCATGAAGTCGTGGTCTCCAGCCAGCCCGCATGGCTGCCCGCACCCGCCCAGGTTCCGCTGCCGGCGCCCGCTGCTGGTAGCTCCGACCCGGTGGCGCGGAGCCAGCTAATGAATGAGCTGCCAGCATTTTTCCAGGCCTACGGCAACGGTGGCAGCGCCGGGCTCAGCCGGTTCCTCGCTCCCGGCGCGAGGCTGGCTGGCCTGGGCGCGGCGATGGCCTTTGACTCGATCGCCGGCCTGCACGTGCCCTCCGGCGGGAGCACCCGTCAGATAACCGTCGGGGTCATATGGCAGCTGCTCAGCCAGGGCGCGCCTAGCGGCGCAAAACTAGAGGTGACATACAGCATGTTGGTCGTTCAACAAAGCAGCGTAAAATGGTATGTAAAACAAATCAGTGCGTCGATCGAGGCGGTGGGAGCTCAATGACCAGGACGCTGGCGGCTGGTGCCGTCGTGTCCGCATGCGGTCATGGCGCTTCGGCCCGGTCCGCTCGCATCTCGGCGCGGCCTGTTCCCGGTGAGCCACCCGTTTCCCGGGGAGCCGCTGCTCCTCAGGAGCCAGCCCGTGCCCGGGGTGTATCCGGGCGGCTTGCCGCCCGTTCGTGCCGTCCCGGCCTCGTTCCTCAGCCGCTGCCACACCAGCGCGCTGAGATGCGGTGGCCGCCGTGTCCGCGGCAGCCTGTGCCCGTTCATCCGCTTTACTTGTACCAGCCCCAGTGGCATGTCGCAACAATCTTCGGCTGGTCATTTGATCCCGGAAGGGACATTTTATGTATACTCATTTCACCGCTGCGATGGCTCCAGTGGCCCTGAGTACGCAAGGCCTGGTTACGTACCTGCAGGGTCTGTTCGGGCCACTGTTCCTCGGCATCGTCGGGATCGTCGCGATATTTTTCCTTTTTACCCGCGAGATCACGAGATTCGTGCAGTTCATCGTGCTAGCTGTCGCGATCGCGGTCGTGTTTTACACGCCAAGTATCGTGCAGACGCTAGCCACCGGCATCGCGAATGCGCTCGGAGTCCACTGATCTCGTTCTGGCTGAAGGAGCGCGCCCCTAGTGGATCTTCCCACTTATACAAATATCTGGCGGATCGAAAAGCGGCTTTATAAGCTGTACGATTTCAAGCTGCCGGCCCCGTTGCCCATCACCTGGATTGCTGTCTTCACGGGAATTACTGTTCCCTACGTCGTTTTTCTCATCGCGATCGGGCTGCCGTTTAATCACAATTTGGTATGGCTTTACGTGCTGCCGCCGGGGGTGCTCACCTGGCTGACGACCCGGCCGGTCATTGAGAGTAAGAGATTGCCGGAGCTGGTGAGTTCGCAGCTGCGTTATATCGCCGAGCCACGGACCTGGTGCCGGATGGCGCCGTTCGCGGAGAAGGATGAAATCTTCGTGTCGGCCCGGGTATGGCACAAGCATCCTCCGAAAGCGCGGCCGAATCAGGTCAAGTTGCCTGCTGCGGCCAGCCAGACGGCTAACGCGGCTGAGTCGGCCGGAACCGCCCTGCAGGCCGCCGTGGCCGCCGAAGCGGCGGCCCCCCGCGCTGCCGCCTCGCCGCTCAAGGCGCGCCTGGCCCAGGCACGCCCCGCTAAGGCACGCCCGGCCAAGGCACACCCCGGCCAGCCGCGCCCGGTGAAAGCCCGGCGAGCCACGTCCCCATCGGCGTCGGCCGAGCCACCGGCGTCGGCCGAGCCATCGGTGTCAGCGCAGCCTCTAGGGTCAGCGCAGCAGATGTCAGCACGGCCGGCCGCCTTCCTGCCTGATGCCTCCCAGCCGGCCGCCTTCCGGCCAGATATGCCCCAGCCTGATGCTTCCCGGCCTGACGTGTCGCAGCTGGATTTGTTCTCGCCGGATATGTTCCCGCTGGAGGGTACGCAGGCCGGGGGATCAGCCCCCGCTCGGCCTGGCGCATCCTCGACCGCCCCCGCCGCGGGATCTCAGCTACCGCTGGCGCCTTCGAAGTCAGCCCAGGTCCCCGTGCCGCAGCGCGCGACAACGCGACCGCAGGCCAGGGGGCCTGAGGTCAAGGGGCCCGAGGTCACGGGAACATGGCCCCGCAGCCCGTGGTCGCGGGCCAACGTGTCGGACGTACAAGCACCCGCACCCGCTGGCGCGTCCGACTCCGAGCTGGGCCAAGGTACCCCCCAGGCTCAGGGCCATCCCCAAGCCCAGGGCCGTGCGCAGGCCCAAGGTGGTGCTCCAGGCCAGGGCGGCGCTCAAGCCCAGGGCCATCCCCAGGCCCATGACGGTGCTCAAGCCCAGGGTGGTGCTCAGGCCCAAGGTGGTGCTCGAGGCCCGGGTGCCAATCCAGCTCAGCGTTCTAAGCAGTCCCCGCGCTTCAAGTCGGGCCAGCGCTCCGGATGGATGCACCCGCCGCGTTCCGGTCGGCCGGATGCCCGGGCCCTCGAGGTCTCGCACGATTCTGATCCCGGCACCCGCGACCTCAGCGAACCCCAGGTCAAGCCCTTCAGCCCCGCATCGTGGCCTTCGCTCGGAGCTGGCTCCTTCCCCCGGCTCAACCCGCCCGCCGAGGCTGGCCCGTTCCCCGAAGTCGGCGCGTTCCCCGAGGTAGGCCCGTTCCCCGAGGTCGAGCTTCCCGAAGACGAGCCGCTCCCTGCCCATCAGCCGCTCCCTGAGTCCGGTGCCCTCTCCGAGCCCATCACGGAGGCAGGTCCTCACCGAGCAGGAACCGCCGCCACCACACCTGCTGTCACCACACCTACTGCCACCACGCCTGCCGGTACCGCCGGGCCTAATCCTGCCTCAGCGCCCAGATCCGGTCTTACGCCCAGGCCTAGTCTTGCACCCAGGCCCAGCGCTGCCCGCAGGCTCGGCCTGGGCCGCAGGCCCGAACGTGCGGCCGGCTCCGCCGCGTCGGCTCCGCCGCCCGAGAATTCTCCCCCCGTGACGACTCCCGCGTCGTCTCAGCCGCCCGCGATATCGTCGCAGCCTCAGGCTCGCTGGTTCCTGCGCGTTCAGCCGCCTCCGGCCCCCCCTTCCGGGGAGCAGTCGAGAGCTTCCGCTGCTACGACCGCAGAAGCACTCGCGGCACCCGCCGCGGACGCCCCAGCTTCGCTTGCGCCAGCTTCAGCGGCGCCGATATCCGCTGGTCCTGCCGCGCCCGCGCCATCCGCGCCCGCGCCATCCGCGCCTGCGCCTGCCGAAGCCACACCAGCGGCACCGGAGCCAGAGCTCAACACCCTTGCGTCCCTTCCCTCATCAGAAGAGATCGTGGAGATACACCTTCCTACCCCGGGGGTAGCTAGCCACGAAGATTCAACCCCGACGGCCGAGGCCGCCGAGGCCGCTGCGATACCAGCGCCGGTTGCGCCCGCATCCGAGCCTCCAGCTCCCATATCCGAGGCGCCCGTGTCTGAGGCGCCTGCGCCTGCACCCTCCGTGTCAGTGCCACCCGTGTCAGTGCCACCCGTGTCAGTGCCACTTGCGCCGGAAACTTTCGCGCGCGTCACACCTGCTACCCCCTCTCCAGCCGTCAAGTTCGCCGGTGCCGAACGGGATGACCGGCCACTGCAGTCCATCGAGCGAGCCCTCAGCGGCCCCGGCAGTCGCGGGGACACCAGCTGGCGGCGTCAGGTGAAGGTGGTCACCGGCGGTCAGGGACCCGGCAAGCGAGAGCAGGAGACGCTGGATCGCGAGCGGGCCAGGCTGCCACTGGCCGGCCCCCGCCGGATTGCCGTGCTCGGCTGCACCAGAGGTGCCGGGCAAACGGTGACCACGCTGATGACCGGCCACATCCTGGCCGCGGCACGCGGGGTTCCCGTCGCGGCGCTTGACCTGAATCCCGGCGGCACCTCGCTCGCCGCCCGCAGCGCGCCCGCCGTCTCGGTGGCAGCACTGCTGGCCGGTCGTGAGCCGGACCAGCGCCGTGAGCCGGACCAGCGCCGCGAGCCGGACCAGCGGCCCGGCGGGCGACCCGGTCCTGCTGACGGGGCGAGGCTCGACGTGATCGGCGATCCGTCAGGATCCGACGGCGCCGTCGCGGCCGAGGACTATCAGCGGCTGGCCGGCCTGCTGGCGGCGCGGTATCCGCTGACGATGATCGACCCCGCGCCGATGGGGCTGATCCGGCTGCTTTCGGTGGCTGACCAGCTGATCCTGGTCGCCCCGGCCAGTCCGGACGCGGCGACCTCGCTGGCCAACACCCAGCAGTGGCTCGGTACGCACGGGTATGGCGAGCTGGCGGGCCGCGCGGTAACCGTGATCAACGGGGTGAGTAGGCGGACCATGGAGGACGTGCTCAGAGCCGAATCCGTAGCCCGGGGCCGCTGCCGGGCCATCGTCCGGGTGCCCTGGGATGATCTTCTGTCCGCACGGTCTGGCACGCCGTTTGCCCTGAACCCGCAGACCAGGCTCGCCTATACGGCGCTGGCGGGCGTGCTCGTGGCCGGCCTGGCCGCGGACCCGAAGTCTGGCGTTCCGGGAAGGAATCCTGGTGAGCACTCGGACTAAGGGGTCTAAGGGCTCTAGGGGCCGCACCCGGCTGGGTATCAGGTATTTTGACGACCGCATCCTGCTGACCGACACCCACGCGTGGGCTTACTACCGGATCCCTTCGGTCTCCTACGAGTTCACGACGTCGGAGGAGCGGGAGGCGCTGGCGACTAACATCACCGTCGCGCTCGCCGCGATCAGGATGCAAGACGCCGAGGTGCACCTGCGCATCGCGCACCGGTCGTACCCGGCCCACTCGTGGGCGACCGGGCTCGACGAGACCTCGGACGGCGGTCCAGGCTGGCGGGAATACCTGGAGCAGTCCTATCAGCATGTCTGGGCGAAGGATTTCTGGGGCAAGGAGATCTATCTCGGGGTCCGGCTCGGCCAGCGCGGCGTGCGGGCGCAGCTCTCGGGCGGGTTGCTGTCCCAGTTCCGCGGCGTCTACGCGCACGGCGAAAAGGGGATGGGCCTGAGCGATGACGCGGTCGGTCCGCCCGAGATCGCCAAGTGGACCGAATCAGCCGAGCGGCTGGGCCGGGCGCTGAACGCGAGCGCGCTGGCCGCCCGGCATGCGACCTCCGGTGAAATCGCCTGGCTCGTCAGGCACACGCTGATGGAGACGGCCGGCGAGCCGCTGCCGTCCGCGACCAAGCGCAGGAGATGGGGTTCCGGCGAGATCGACATGCTCTTCGAGGGGCAGATCCACAATGGCCGGACCATGCTGGCCCTGGAGCATATGTCGGGGGAGTCGTACGCCGCCTTTATCTCTTTTGCCCGGTTTCCCGATGTGATGTCTTTCCCGGACGGAGAGCCGTGGCTGCATTACGCCGACTCCTTGCCGTTCCCGGTCGAGATCAGTTCCCGGATGAAGCTCATTTCGCCGGCCAAGGCGAGTAAGGACGTCAGCCGTCGCCTGGCCCACGCGCGTGACATGGATGCGCATATCCGCGAGGCAGGCGCGGAGGCGCCGATCGCGCTGGCCGAGCAGATCGCCGCAGCCAGGATGCTCGAGCACGGCATTACGAAGGAACGCCTGCCGTTTGTCTACGGCTGGCATCGCCTGATCGTGGCGGCGCCGACTAGAGAACAGTGCATCCGCCGGGTCGAGGCGGTCGTCGAGCATTACCGGGATATCGGCATCGACGTGGTCAACTCGACGGGCGACCAGTTTTCGCTGTTGTGCGAATCGCTGCCCGGGGACCGGATTCGGCTCGGCTCCTACGTGCAGCGCCAGCCGCTTTACACCATCGCCGGGGGAATGCCGACCGCGACCGTGGAACTCGGCGACCGGGCCGACGCGGACAGCGGCTGGGTCGGGCCGTATATCGGCGAGACGCTCGGCCGGGCTCGTTCTATTGTGCACTTCGACCCGCTGCTCGCGGCGGCGCGAAACCGGCCCACCGCGATCGCCATCACCGGTGAGCCCGGCGGCGGCAAGACGACGCTGGCCATGCTGCTCATCTACCAGCTGGCGCTGCGCGGGGCCACGGTGGCGGTGATCGATCCCAAGGGCGACGCGGAATCGCTGGTCGAATACCTCAGGCGGCAGGGCCGCAAGGCGCGGGTGCTGCCGCTCGGCGCGGCCGCGCCGGGGCTGCTCGACCCGTTCTCGTTCGGCGTCGATCTGTCCGAGAAGCGCACGATGGCCACCGAGACGCTGCGGCTCCTGCTGCCCAGGATGAGCGAAGAGCGGGAAAGCGCCATGATCCAGGCGGTCGGCGCGGTGGCCGGGACCGAGCGACCCAGCCTCGGCAAGGTCATCACGCACTTGGAGCAGTCCGATGATCCGGCCTGGAAGAACACCGGCGCGGTTATGCGGTCGATCTCGGAGATGCGGCTGGCCCGGCTGTGCTTCGCTCCTTCGGTAAATCAGCAGATCGACGCGGAAGGCTGGACCACGGTCTTCACCCTGGCCGGGCTTACCTTGCCGGACACCGCTACCAGCCGGGACGACTACTCCTACGAGCAGCGGCTCTCGGTGGCGCTGCTCTACCTGGTATCCCAGTTCGCCCGCAAGCTCCTGAACGGCATTGACCGGACCGCGCCCAAGGCGATTTTCCTCGACGAGGCCTGGGCGATCACCTCTACGCCCGAGGGGGCCAAGCTGGTGCCCGAGGTGTCCCGGATGGGCCGGTCCCGCAATACCGCGCTGATCCTGGTCTCGCAGAACGCCGGTGACCTGCTGAACGAACAGGTCACCAACTGCCTGTCCGGAGTGTTCGCATTCCGGTCGACCGAACGCGGCGAGGTGGCCAACGTCATGTCGCTGCTCGGAGTGGCGCCGTCGGAGGAGCACAAGGCCGTGCTGCGTTCGCTTGGCAACGGCGAATGCATCTACCGCGATCTGGACGACCGGGCCGGGCGGATCGGGATCGATCTGGTCTCCGACGAGCTGCGGGACTGGATCGACACCAACCCCACCCGGGGCAGGAGCCAGTCAGACCTGCGGGCCGGCCGGTTCCCTAGTGCCCCCAGCGCGGAGGAATTCCCCGACTCAGCCGAAGACACGTCGGTGATCGGGCCGTCCGCGATCAGCACCCGAGCGGCGGAAGCGTCGTCGTAAGACATCAGAACCAGGAGCTCCCCTGATGGCTATTTCGCCAGCCCCGCTTGAGCCGAGCGCGCGGGTGCGCGCCGGCTCCCGGCCACACCGCAGCCGTGTCGTGCGGTGGGTTGTCCGGGTGTTCCTGCTCGCCGCAGCGCTGCTCACGATCTCCACCCCCGCCCTCGCCGCGACCCACGCGGCCAGCGTGACCCACGGCGTCAGGGCCACGAGCTCAACCCGCGTCACGACGACCGTCCCCGCCACCGGAACCGTCCCGGCGACGCTGACCGCCGTCGTCACCCCGGTTCTGCCGGGCGGCCTCTGCCAGGTGCCGGGCATCGGGGACATCGGCGGCCTGATCGACCTGTGCTCGCAGGGCTCGAGCGGGATCGTCGGCATCGTGAATAACATCTGCGAGCCCTCGGTGCCGCAGCCCGAGCAGGCCACCGGCGGCATCAACGCGATGATCGAACCTCCGGCCGCCGCGGCCGGCGGCAAGACGCTGTACGACAGCTACGGGATCGCCGGCCAGTTCTGGGCGGCCCACGGCCTGCAATGTTCCGACATGACCTCGCTGATCGGCAACAACGTCGCGGGGATGGTCTTCGACGCGGCCAAATCCGTGGACCGGGTGACGATCACGGTCTACCAGTCGGCGGCGGGCAATAACATCCTGACCTGGCTGCAGAACTCGGTGAACCGGCTGATCAGCGCGCTCGGTAACGCCATCTACTTCCCCTACCTGGCGCCGGTGGTCATCCTCGGCGCGATCTGGCTGGCCTGGCAGGGCCTGATCCGCAAGCGGGCCAGCCGCACCATCGAGGGCACGCTGTGGATGGTGGTGGCCTGCGCGGCCGCGATCGCGCTGATCGGCAAGCCCGCGGACTTCACCGGGGTCGGGACGACCGTCTCCAACGGCGCCACCGAGGTGCTCAACACCGCGTTCTCCAAGCTTCCCACCCCGGCGGGCAGCAACTGCCTGCCGGTGCAGGCGGGCGACCCGCAGAGCGTCACCTCGAACTACGCCTTCACCTCGGGCAACGGCCTGGTGGACGAGAACGCTGACGAGCTGTGGTCGGTGCTGGTGTGCAAGCCCTGGCTGTATGGGGAGTTCGGCACCACCGCGTACACCAACAGCAACGGCACCCAGACCGTAGTGGGCCAATATGGCAGGCAGCTGCTCTGGTCGCAGGCGATCGCGGCCAACGAGACGCCTAGCAATGCGCTGATTCACGCCAAACAGTCCACCTACACCGGCATCGCGAGCGCGATCCAGCAGAACGACCCCGGCGCCTACGCCTTGTTCCAGGGCAACCAGTGGACGACCCGGCTGGAGATCGCCTTCGCCGCGGTGTTCGCGGCCCTGGTGGCCGGGCTGCTCATCTTGCTGATCGCCCTGACGCTGATCGTGCTCAAGCTCGGCTTCCTGCTGCTGCTGGTGGCCGGGCCGTTCTTCCTGATCGTGGGGACGCATCCGGGTTTCGGCCGGGTCATCGCGATCCGCTGGTTCGAGATGCTCGTCGGCGTCCTGATGAAACAGGTCGCGATCGCGATCGTGCTGAGCGTGCTGCTCTACTGCTATTCGCTCATCATGGGGACCTCGGACGCGGTCTTGCCCTGGGCCCTGAAGATCCTCATGATCGCGCTGGTCACGGTGGCGGTGTTCATCTACCGTAAGCCGTTCCAGCATCTGTTCTCGGCGGTCGGCTACGGCACCATCGGCTCGCAGGAACGGGCCGAGTACAGCCTGCGTGAGGCGGGCTCGACGTTCCGCCGCTCGACGCTGGACGCCGCGACCGTGGCCGTCCCGGGCGTGGCGGGCTACCGGGCCGCCCGGTGGGCGCGCCGGAACCCCGGCC
>JALYVS010000224.1 GCA_030853115.1 Actinomycetota bacterium | reverse complement strand
GCCCTGGCCGACGGTTTCGCCCGGGCCGCGGAAGCGGTGGACTCAGGCGCCGCCAGCGCCCTGCTCGACCGCTGGATAGCGGTAAGCCGCCGGCTCGCCGTCTAGGGTCAGACCTCGGCGGCCGAGCCCAGGGAGAAGGCGGCCTCCAGGTCGTGCCTGCTGTACGTGCGGAACGCGATGTGGGTCTCGGTGTGAGTGACGCCAGGGACTTTGTTCAGCCGTCCGGGGATGACGTCCGCGAGCTGTTCGTGGGCGCGCACCCGCACCATGGCCACCATGTCGAACTCGCCGGTCACCGAGTACACCTCGCTGACCTCGGGAATCTGAGCGATCGTCTCGGCGACCTCGGGAATACGCTGGATCTCTGCCCTCACCAGAACGATCGCGGTAACCACCGGATGCCTCCCAGGTTGCTCAGCTCGTTGCCCTGCCAGTCACCCGGCCAGCTTGTTCGGGGCTGGCGCTTACGCTACTACGTCAGGCCACCCGCTGAGCTCGCTAAGGGTCCGCACGCCACGGTGCGCCAGCCGCCTGATCAGCCAGCCGAGCACGTCGGCGGTGGCCCGCGCGTCCGCCAGGGCGCGGTGGCACGGCGCCGTCCTGGCGCCGAAGAACCCGGCCAGCGTGGCCAGCTTGCAGTCCGGGATCTGGTCCGGATCCATCACCCGCCTGGCCAGCATGACCGTATCGAGCACGGTGAAGCCCGGCCAGGCCAGGCCGCAGCCGTCGCACCCGGCGACCAGGAAGCCCAGGTCGAACGGCGCGTTATGCGCGACAAGCACGCAGCCGCGGGCGAAGTCGAGCAGGCCAGGCAGCACCGCGCTGAGCCGCGGGGCCCCGGCCAGCAGGCCGTCGGTGATCCCGGTGAGGTCCGCGATGCCCGGCGGGACCGGCATGCCGGGGTCGACCAGCGAGGCGAACTCGCCTTGCCGCCGCCCGCCGCGGACCCGGACCGCCCCGATCTCGGTAATCGCCGCCGCCTCCGGCGACCAGCCCGTCGTTTCCAGGTCGACGACCGCGAACTCAAGCTCGGCCAGCGGGACGCGGTCGTACCTGCTGGGCGCCCGCGTGGCGACGGCCGGACTGATCACACTCACCAAGGTAAATCCGGCCACCGACATTTTGGCCCCGCCCCGCGCGGCCGTGAACCCGGCCGCCGCAGCCAGGCCCTTCGGGTCAGCGGAAATGTCAGAGACCCCCGTTAACGTGTGATCGTCCATTCACCGAATGCGCGGGAGATGTCATGAAGATTGATTGCGGCCGCTGCGTGATCCGCGGTGCGCAGTGCCGGGATTGCGTCGTCGCCGTCCTGGAACCGGCGACCGCAGCGGATTATCACCCCCCGGCACCGGGTTATCTCGACGAGGCCGAAGTCCGGGCCCTTAGCGTGCTCGCACACGCGGGCATGGTGCCTCCGCTTCGGCTTTCGCTGCCCCAGGCTAAGCTACGGCCCGAGGCTCGGACCTGGATCTTCCCGGACGCCAAGGCTTCGTGATGGTAGCGTAACTAACTCGTTCCTGCGAGTGAATCGCGGCATCGTAATGAAGTAGTTGGAATTGGGTGAATCGGTTGTATCACCCTTTCCGCTTCACTACGCTGGCCCAAGCTGCCTGACCCGGTAATCCCAGTCCAGGGACCTGGGCGAACACACGCAGGTGACTGGGACGACAAAGCTGGGACGACCAAGGGAGCGTGATAGGTACGTGAATACGCGGCTATGGGGCGTCACGTCCCGGTTCCGCCGCGGCGTCGCGATCGCGACGGGGCTAGTCGCGGTCGGCGGACTCGCGGGTTTTGCCACCAACGCGGGCGCTGCTCCACAACCGAGCGTGACCCAGGTTCAGGCCAAGGTCAACCAGCTCACCTCGCAGTTCGACAAGGTCAGCGAGCAATTCGACCAGGCCGGCCAGCAGCTGTCCGCCGCTCAGTCCAAGCTGTCCCAGGTGCAGGTGCACCTGAAGAACGCCAACGGCCAGTTCCAGGCGGCGCAGGCGAGCGTGGCCCAGAATGCCGCCGCGGTGTTCGAGGACACCGGGGCGACCTCGGTCGCCGGCGTGCTCACCTCGGGCGACCCCTCGGTCATCTTGCAGCAGGGCTCTCTCCTGCTCGAGCTGTCCGGCAGCCGGAACGCCGAGACCCGGCAGCTTCTCACCGCGGCCAGCCAGCTCACCGGCGTGGAGCAGGAGATGCAGCGCACCGAGAGCGGGATCGCGGCGCTCAAAAGCCAGCTCGCCTCGCACAAGAATTCCCTGAGCAAGCTCATCGGCACCGAGAAGGCCACGCTGGCCAGCTTGACCACGCCGGAGCAGCAGGCGGTCGTGGTGAGCCACACGATCGGCGGCAACGGCAGCCCCGCACCCGCGCCCGACCCCAACCCGGTCCCGGCTTCCAGCCAGGCCGGCAAGGCGATAGCGTTTGCCTACGCCCAGCTCGGCTGCCCGTACGTGTACGGCGGCACCGGTCCGTGCCACAACGGGTTCGACTGCTCGGGCCTGGTCCAGGCGGCGTGGGCGGCCGCCGGGGTGCAGATCCCGCGCGATACCTTCGAGGACTGGGCCGGGCTGCCGCACGTCTCGCTCTCGGCGATCGAGCCCGGCGACCTGATCCTCTACGACGGCGAGGGCCACGTGGCCATGTACGTCGGCGGCGGCTACATCATTGATGCGCCGCAAACCGGGCTGGACGTGGAGAAAATCCCCATGAGCACGGCCTGGTACGCCGACAGTACCGACGGCGTGGTGCGGCCGTAGCCGCCCTTATACACTCGTGCGGTGCGCCGCACGCTGATCGTCACCAACGACTTCCCGCCCCGTCAGGGCGGTATCCAGTCGTTCGTGCACGCGCTTGCCACCCGGCTGCCCGCGGGCACGGTGACCGTGTACGCGCCTGCCTGGAAAGGCGCGGCGGAGTTCGACGCGCGGCAGCCGTTCCCGGTTATCCGTCATCCGACGTCGCTCATGCTGCCGGTGCCGAGCGTGTCGCGCCGCGCCGTGGCGGCCGCCCGTGAGCACGGCTGCGACGCGGTCCTGTTCGGCGCGGCGGCGCCGCTCGGCCTCATCACCCCGGCTCTGCGCAAAGCCGGGATAACCAGGGCGGTCGCGCTGACGCACGGGCACGAGGCGGGCTGGGCCGCGCTGCCGGGGGCCCGGGCCCTGCTGCGCCGCATCGGCGACGAGGTCGACGTGGTGACGTACCTGGGGGAGTACTTCCGGGTCCGGCTGGCCCGCGCCCTGTCCCCGGCGGCGGCCGGCCGGATGGCCCGGCTGGCGCCGGGCGTTGACGTGACGTTCTTCCGCCCGGGCGCGGGCGGTGCCGGGGTCCGCGAGCGGCTGGGCCTGACAGGCAGGCCGATCGTGGCCTGCGTGTCCCGGATGGTCCCGCGCAAGGGCCAGGACACCTTGATCAAGGCGTGGCCGGCCGTCCGCGCGAAGGTCAGCGGGGCGGTTCTGCTGCTGGTCGGCGACGGCCCCTACGGTCCTGCGCTGAAGCGCCTGGCGCAGCGCCTCGGCGTCAGCGACGACGTGCTCTTCACCGGCCCGGTACCGTGGGCCGAGCTCCCCGGCTATTACGACGCGGCGAGCGTCTTCGCGATGCCGTGCCGGACGCGGCGCGCGGGGCTGGACGTCGAGGGGCTTGGCATCGTCTACCTGGAGGCCTCGGCGACCGGCTTGCCGGTGATCGGCGGCGACTCGGGCGGGGCCCCGGACGCCATCCTCGACGGTGAGTCCGGCTACGTGGTCAGCGACGTCCGGAGTACCACCGCGCGGATCGTGGAACTGCTCCGTGACCCGGCCCGGGCTAAGGCGATGGGGGACAAGGGCCTGGCGTGGGTCGACCGGGAGTGGCGCGAGGAGCTCCCGGCCGCCCGGCTGGCCGCGATCTTGGCCGGCCCGGCCGGGTCTTAGCCTTAGCGGCCGGGCCTAAGCCACCCTGAGCCTCGTCTAAGGCCCCTCTCAGCAGCCGAAATAGGGATTTCCTCCGATGCGGTCGCGGGGTTCTTACGACGACACTCGATAGTGAGCGGCCAGACAGGTCGCGTCGAGGAGGACCGATGAACACGAACATGGCCCAGAGCCTGATCTGGGATCACATCAGGGAATCGCGCCAGCAGGCGGCGGCAGCCCGGCGAGCGGACGGGGCGCGCCATTCAGCCCGGGCGGCACGCAGGCACGGGGCCTGGCGTCGCGGGCGCCAGCCAGCGAGCACCGACTAGAGAACCACGCCGGAGAACCACGGCCGGCGAACCACGATCAGAGAACCACAACCAGGAAAGAGCGCACGATGACGACCCAGCGGAACAACATGTTCACCCGGCTAGCCCGGCGTACCGCCAAGATATTCAGCGAGATCAACTACGCCCAGCACCGGATTGGCGAGATCATGACCAACCCGACCGGTGAGTGACAAGCCCAGCCCGGGCGCCCGGACCAGACTCGCCGGCTGACATCGAGACCCTCAGGAGCAGCAGACCCTCAGGAGTACAGAGCCTCGATGTCAGCGGCGAAGTCCTTCATCAGCACGCTCCTGCGGATGCCGAGCTTGACCGTGAGCTGCCCGCTGTCTTGGGTGAAGTCACCGGAGAGGATTCGGAACTTCCTGATGGACTCGGCCCGCGATACCGCCTGGTTGGCGTCATCCACCGCCCCCTGAACCGCGGCGATGAGGTCGGGGTCATCGCGTAGCGTCTCGGCGGTGGCGCCGGCTGGCTTACCGTGCCGTTGGGCCCACGGCCCGAGCGCCTCGGGGTCCACGGTGATCAGCGCGGCGATGTAAGGCCTGCCGTCTCCGACCACCATGACCTGGCTGATCAGGGCGTGGCTGCGGAGCCGGTCCTCGAGTACCGCGGGCGCCACGTTCTTGCCGCCGGCGGTGACGATCATCTCCTTCTTCCGTCCGGTGATCCGCAGGAAGCCCTCCTCGTCCAGCTCACCGATGTCGCCGGTGCCGAACCAGCCGCCGGCCGTGAAGGTCTCCCGGGTGGCGGCCTCGTTCTGCCAGTAGCCGCGGAACACGTTGGCCCCGCTGAGCAGGATCTCGCCGTCGTCGGCGATCTTGACCGCGACGCCGGGCAGCGGCTGGCCGACAGTGCCGATCTTGTTGCGGTCGGGCCGGTTGACGGTAGTCGCGCCGGTCGTCTCGGTCAGGCCGTACCCTTCGAGTACGGTAACGCCGATGCCGCGGTAGAAGTGGCACAGCCGTTCGCTGAGCGCGGCCCCGCCGGAGACGGCGTAGGCGGCCCGGCCGCCCAGGGCGGCGCGCAGCTTGCCGTAGACGAGCTTGTCGAACAGCGCGTGCTGGGTTCGCACGCCCAGCCCCGGCCCGCCGGGCGTATCCAGAGCCCGGCTGTAGGCGATCGCGGCCCCGGCCGCACGACTGAAGATCGCGCCCTTGTGCTCACTGACGGCCCTTTGCTGGGCGCCGTTGTAGACCTTCTCGAACACCCTCGGCACCGCCAGGATGAACGTGGGCCGGAACGCGGCGAGCGCCGGAAGCAGCGCGTTGACGTCCCCGCAGTGCCCGAGCACGATGCCGCCCTCAAGACAGCCCACCTCGATGATCCGGGCGAAAATGTGCGCCAGCGGAAGGAACAGCAGCGTGCCCGGATCCTGCTCTCCGGCGATGATCGTCAGCGGACCTAGGAAGGCGTTGCGGACGTCGGCGAGCAGGTTCTGGTGGGTCACCTCACAGCCCTTGGGCCGCCCGGTAGTGCCCGAGGTGTAGATGACCGTGGCCACGTCGGACGCCTTGGCCGTAGCGGCGCGCTCGGCGACAGCCTCGTCGCTGACCGCCCGGCCGCTCCCGGCGAGCGCGGCCAGGGATCCCCCGGCCTCCCCTTCGGCCGCCTCGATCCGCCACACGTCCTTCAGCGCCGGGACCTGATCGCGGAGGCTGGCGATGATCTGCTCGTGGGCAGCGGTCTCGACGAAGCAGGCCCGCGTCCCTGAGTTGGTGAGTATCCATTCGGCCTGCTCGGCCGAGGAGGTCTCATAGACCGGGACGGTCACCGCGCCTGCGACCCAGATCGCGTAGTCGATCAACGTCCACTCGTACCGGGTGTGCGACATCAGCGCCACCCGGTCTCCGGCCTCGATCCCGGCCGCGATCAGCCCTTTGGCTACCGCCACGACCTCGTCCCTGAACTGGCTGGCGGTCACGTCCTGCCAGCTTTCGAAGGACCCCGGGGAGGCGGGACGGCGGATCACCACCGCCTGCGGTTGCTCCGCGGCCCGGCGGAAGACAGCATCGGCGAGGTTCGCGGTGGCGGGTATCTCCGCTAGGGCCGGAATGCTGAATTCGCGCACAGGGCATCTCCAGTGACGTTGCTATTTGGCCAACAAGCTTAGGCAGTACCAGCTTAGGGCGGCTGGTGCCCGATTCCCGGTTACGATCTTGCCGCCAGGTCAGCCTACGGTGGTGACATGCGAGTTCACGTAGTGAGCGACGTGCACGGCCGCGCCGACGCGCTGGCCGGCGTGGCGGACGGCGCCGACGCGCTCATCTGCCTGGGTGACATGCTCTTGTTCCTGGACTACGCCGATCACGGCCAGGGCATCTTCGCCGACCTGTTCGGCGTCCAGGCGGCGAGCGAGTACGTCGAGCTGCGGCTGGCGAAGAAGTTCGACGAGGCCAGGGAGTTCTCGGCCCGGCTCGTCGCCGGCCGGCCCGAGAGCCGCAGCGCCCTGTTCGAGGCGGCCATGAGCCGGCAGTACGCCGAGATGTTCGCCGCCCTCCCCGAGCCCGCCTACCTGACCTACGGCAACGTCGATGTCCCCAGCATGTGGGAGCGTTACCTGAAACCAGGTCATCACGTGCTGGACGGCGGCACGGTGGAGCTGGGCGGCTGGACGTTTGGTTTCGTCGGCGGCGGGCTGCAGTCGCTCTACCGCACGCCGTACGAGATGACTGAGGATGAGTACCGGGCCAAGATCGAGGCGGTCGGCCAGGTGGACGTCCTGTGTACCCATATCCCGCCTGCCGTCCCCGAGCTTCTCTACGACACTGTGGCCAGGCGGCTGGAGAAAGGCAGTGTGGCCCTGCTGGAGGCGATTAAGACCATCCAGCCGAGGTACTCGATCTTTGGGCACGTGCACCAGCCCCTAGCCCGCAGGACCAGGATCGGAGCCACGGAATGCCTGAACGTGGGACATTTCCGCGCCACCGGAGCCCCCTTTGTCCTGCAGTGGTAGCGGTACGATCAAGGTAGGAGGCATAGGTGTCGGAACCCCGAGGTGAAGGCCAGCCAGGAAGCGGTAGCTCTCCAGGCAGCGGCCAGCCCGCAGATAGTAGCCAGCCCGTTAGCAGTAGCCCGCCGGTGAGCAGCAGCCCGCCGGTGAGCAGCAGCCCGCCCAGGACTGGTGGTCCGCCCAGGACTGGTGGTCCGCCCAGGACCGGCCCCGGGAGCAGCCGGACCGGGCCCGGCCAGACCGGGAGTGGCCGGACTGGCGGTAATGGCAGCCGTAGCCAGCCGGGCCGCGCTAATGATCCCGTCGTCGATTTCCAGCGCTGGCTGATGAAGGCGGGCGCCCGCAGCATGGCCAATCAGGTTGCCGACCAGGTCAAGAAGACGATGGGCCAGGAGCGGCGTGACAAGGGCAGCGTGTGGGACACCGCGACGACGGAGCTGCCGCCGAACGAGCCGCTGGAATGCCAGTGGTGCCCGGTCTGCCAGGCGGCCCGCGCGGCTCGCCTGGGAGGACCCGGCCTCGGAGCCCGCCTAGCGGACGCCGGCGGGATCTTGGCGTCCGTAGTCGGCGACGCCTTCTCGGTCTTCGAGCAGGCCATGAAAAACCAAGATCAAAATCGATCGGCCGAACGCACCGTAGTAACACCCCCGGCGCCTCCGGCGGCGTCGGATCGCGGGGATTCTGCTCTATGACGCTCGCCATCGGCGTTGACGTCGGTGGCACCAAGGTCTCGGCGGGGCTGGTCGACGAAGCCGGCCAAATCGTCGCCAAGCTGAAGAGGTCGACTCCAGCGGCCAGCCCGGCGCGTACCGAGCAGGCGATTGCCGACGTGATCAACGAGCTACTAGCCGGCCGTCAGGTCGTAGCGATCGGGCTCGGCGCGGCCGGGTTCGTCGACAGCGCCCGGGCCATGATGCTGTTCGCGCCCAACCTCGCCTGGCGTGATGAGCCGCTGAAACACCGGGTCGAGGAGCGACTGGGCCGCGAGGTCGTGGTGGAGAACGACGCGAACGCCTCGGCCTGGGCCGAGGCGCGGTTCGGCGCCGCCCGCGGATACCGCGACCTCATGCTGGTGACGGTGGGGACGGGAATCGGCGCGAGCATCATCATTGGCGGCGAGCTCTATCGCGGCCAGTGGGGCATCGCGGGCGAACCCGGGCACATCCGTGTCGTCCCCGACGGCCGTCTATGCGGCTGCGGGAACCGCGGCTGCTGGGAGCAGTACTGCAGCGGCAACGCCTTGGTCGCCGAGGCCCGAGAATTCGCCAGCCGGAGCCCGAAGGGCGCGATGCGCTTGCTGCAGCTCGGCGGGGGACTGCCCGCGGGGATTTCCGGTCCGGAGATTACCCAGGCCGCCAGCGAGGGCGACCCGGCCGCGCTCCGCTGCTTCCAGATCGTCGGCGGCTGGCTCGGCCAGGGGCTGGCTGACCTGGCCGCGATCCTTGACCCAGCCTGCTTCGTCATCGGCGGCGGCCTATCGGAGGCAGGTGACCTGCTGCTCGATCCCGCGCGGGCCGCCTTCGAGCGCGCGCTGACCGGGCGCGGTCACCGGCCGTTCGCCGAGATCAAGGTCGCGCAGCTCGGTGAGGACGCGGGCATCGTCGGCGCCGCCGACCTAGCCCGGGCCTCGGCCCCTCAGCGCAGCGCCCCTCAGCGCAGCGCCCCTCAGCGCAGCGCCCCTCAGAGCACTGCGCCGTCGTCGCCGTCGTCGTCGGGGCCTGGCTCGTTCATCCGCAGCACGAGTAGGACAAACCCAGTCACGAACGCGGCCACCGCGCAGAACGCCGCGATCCCGGACACTGACCACCCTGCCGCCGCGGCCACCACCAAATAGCCCGGCCCGCCGAATAGCGCCGCCCAGGCGCCTTTGGTGATGGAGTCCAGCTTCGGCAACGGCGGCGGGGCCGGCGGGACGAAATGCTCGTCGTCGTCTGCCGCAGGCACCTCGGCCGGAACCTGGCGTGGCCGCACGCTGTGCGCCGCAGGCGGCCGCCTGCGGCGCTGCGCCGCTTGAACCACATCCGGTTCCTGCGCTCCGCTCAGTCCCTCAGGATCGAGCGCGCTCCGGATCCCTTCGTCATCAAACCCTCGTATCCCCTTCGCCCGGGTCCCCTCAGCCCCTCCAGCCCCGTGACCTCCAAGCCCGCTCTCAGCCGCGCCAGCCCCGAGCCTTCCCCCGGCCCCGAGCGTCCCCTCTGCCTCAGCCCCGTGACCTACCTCAGCTCCGGCCCCGAGCGTGCCCTCAGCCTCAGCCCCGTGACCTACCTCAGCCCCGGCCC
>JALYVS010000677.1 GCA_030853115.1 Actinomycetota bacterium | reverse complement strand
GTCCGGGACGCGGTGGCCGATTCCCTGGTGCTGCAGTTCGGCGGAGCACTGCAGGGCGGGACTCAGCTGGACGCTCTTGCACACGTGTCACCAGCCATCGGCGCGCTGACCTGGTCGACTTGGCATGCACGGACGCGGGGCGGACGGAACGCGGGTCTCGCGCGGCGAGAAATGGCGAAATCGCAGGTCAGGCGCCATTCCGATGGGTGGGGAGAAACGGTCTGTAAAACCGGCTCTTCGCAGTTGAGAGTGTGTAGGTCGGGGGCGGCGCGTCGCTGCCGGGCTGGGGGTCGAGGTCTCCGCAGGATGGAAGTTCTCACACAGCCCTCCTGGAAGACCTCGACTTGTCTGACGCTACTTTCTCCCGCCCTGACCTTGACAGCTTCTGCCGGCTGGACCGCCTCGGTCTGACCGCGACCGGCCAGCACATGGGTGACGACGCCACGGTGCTGGCGTGCAGAGTCCTCGAGGCCGACGACTGGTGCCACGAGTGCGGCGCCCAAGGGGTCTTGCGTGACACGGTGGGGCGACGGCTGGCGCACGTGCCGCTGGGTTGGCGGCCGACGACGCTGCTGGTCCGGGTCCGCCGCTACGCGTGCACCGGCTGCGGGCATGTGTGGCGGCAGGACACGAGCTCGGCGGCCGGGCCGCGATCCAAGCTGTCGTTGCACGCGGTGCTGTGGGCGTTGCGCGCGGTGGTCATCGACCGGCTCTCGATCGCCCGGGTCGCCGCGAGCCTCGGGGTGTCCTGGCACACCGTCAACACCGCAGTCCTGGCGGCCGGCCGGGAGCTGCTCATCGACGACCCTGCCCGCCTCGACGGAGTCCGAGTGATCGGGGTGGACGAGCACTGCTGGCGGCACCCCCGCGCCGGCCAGGACGACGTCGAGCGCTACGTCACCGTGATCATCGACCTCACCCCTGTCCGGGACAAGACCGGCCCAGCACGCCTGCTGGACCTGGTTCCCGGCCGCTCCAAGGCGGTGTTCGCCGGCTGGCTGGACTCCCAGACCGCGGCGTTCCGGGACGGGATCGAGGTGGTGGCGATGGACGGGTTCACCGGCTTCAAAACCGCCGCCACCGAGGCACTGCCCACGGCGACCGCGGTGATGGACCCCTTCCACGTCGTGGCCTTGGCTGGGGACGCGCTGGAGCGGTGCCGGCAGCGCGTTCAGCAGGAGACCCTCGGGCACCGCGGCCGGGCCGGTGACCCGCTCTACCGGGTCCGCCGGGCCCTGCGCACCGGCCTCGAGCTGCTCACCGACCGCCAACGCCAGCGGTTGGACACCGTGTTCGCCGACGACCGGCACGCCGCCGTGGAGGTCACCTGGGCGGCCTACCAGCAGATCGTGACCGCCTACCGCACCCCCGACCGGGCCGCAGCCACGACCGCCCTGTCCAAGACGATCGAGTCGCTGCGCCGCGGCGTGCCCGCCGGGCTACCCGAGCTCACCACCCTCGGGCGGACCCTCTCGCGCCGGGCCACAGACGTCCTGGCCTACTTCGACCGGCCCCGCACGAGCAACGGCCCGACCGAGGCGATCAACGGCCGGCTCGAGCACCTACGCGGAACCGCCCTGGGATTCCGCAACCTCACCAACTACACCGTCAGAGCGCTCCTGAACAGCGGCGGCTTCCGAGAACGCCTACACCGTCTTCTGCGATGAGCCAGTTTCAGCTAGTACCTCGTCCACCGTGTCTCTCGGCACCAGGCGGGTCAGCACCCCGATCCCTATCCGGACGGTCAGCCGGACGCCCTTCGCGCTATCTTCGCTCACGGCGCTCAAGATAGCGGATAAAAGGTCACAAGAAAAGCCTTCCGGGAAACACGCGAGGGAATCCACAGAACCCGGGCGTGTCGTCCTGTGGAAATGTGGAAGCTAATCCCCGCGCCCGTTAACTAAGCGGCATTGGAGCAATTACACATCGGCCCGGTTCGCGGGGAACCCTTGCGGATCTCGGCCTGCGGAATTCGACGGGCCGGACAGGTATATGCTACGATAATGCGATGGCACAATGCCGTTTAGTTAAGCGGCGGAACGGAGCAGGCGGATTGTCGGCGGAGAGTCGTGCTTGATGTTCTTCTGTCCCTCGCGTTTCACGGAGTAATGATTATGCCGCGGTCTTTTCAGCGCGCGCGGGCATGAGCGCTCCCTGCGCTCAGGATTTGGTCTTTCCAGGATCTCCTCAATCGCTTCCCGTGCCGCTGCCGTCAGTCGCGGGAGGGGGAAAAACCCGCCTGGCCGGAGACCTGGCGGCGGATGACGCGGAGCGCTCGGATGAAGGACATCCTGTCCGGATCCAGGTCCGCCTGGTCGGCGGCCTCGCGCATTAGCCTCGAGATTTCGCCTGGCAATGGCGTGAGCTTGATCGTTTAGACAAGAAGAGTGCCTTTGAGCTGGAAGAATAGGGATTGTCGAGAAACCTATCC
>JALYVS010000676.1 GCA_030853115.1 Actinomycetota bacterium | reverse complement strand
ATGCTGGCCGCGGCCTGCCGCTCGCCGACCGGGCCGACCGGCGGTGAGGCCGTTCCCGTGGACGCGGCCCCGGACGCCGCGTCGCCCTGGCTGCTGTGTGCGGGCGACCTGGTGCCCGCAGCCCCGGCCGGGTGGCTGAAGGGATGGGTGAACAGCAGCGCCGCCACCGCCACCGCCACCGTCATCACGGCCGCCAGCAGCAGCCGAATCCAGCGGGTAGCGGACGAACCGGAACTGTTCTTGTTGTGCCTGCGAGGCGACTGGCGCGTCGGGCCCGGCTGGCCGAGTAGGCCCTGCCCGGTGACCTCACTCACGGTCGGCCATCGACTGCCCAGCGGCGGGCTGACGCTGCTGGCACGGGTATAGGGGCGGCTGCCGGGAAACCGGACCAGCGCCTGGTGCGGTATCGCCGCCCGGCGCAGAGCGGCCGACCGGGCGGCCGCACCCCCGGGCAGATCTTGCGTCAGGCCTTGACTTCGCTCGGCAACTCAGCCACACGCGGTCAATCGCGTCCATTACCCATCCCTCGCCAGACCAAGCCCCTGGAAATTGTGGTATGTGCGCCTGCCGCCTGCCCAGGCAGTCCCGAAGCTAGGGTCCGCCCGCGCGGCGGTAGAGCTACCGACTCTATAGAGAGTTGCCGGAAATTTCGGGGTAATTGTTACATACGCAGCGGTATGCTCCCTGGGACCGACCTGTATCTGCCGAAGCAGGAGTGGTACGGATCGTCCGGACTGCTTGCCTCCCGGGCGGGTACTGTGTGTGCCGAAACCTCATGCCACCAGGTGATTTTCATGAACCGTGCCTCCGGCACGGTCGCGCCGCCGGACGCGGAGTGGTCCAGGCCGGTGATGCCATCAGGCGGAGCGGCGCGGCTTGTTTCAGGGTGAGGTGCGCCGGTGCGCGTTGCGAAAGTCCTCGTACTCCGCGCACCATCATCAGGTGGCGGTGGTCCCAGATCAAGGTCCGGGCCGTCAGCTTACGCCGGCAGCTCGGGTGACGTTAGGTTATGGGTCCGGGTCATGGTTGCGCTGTGGGTGGGGCCGGTCTCGCCGAGGCAGCGGGATGACGATATCGCGCAGGAGCGTAGTAGCTTCGGGACGGTGACCGGGATCAGCCCGGCGTATAGGTCTGAGCTGGCCTCTTGCTGGCGCTGCAGGGCGACCGCGACGGCGAGGTAGATGTAGGCGAGCAGGCAGATTGCGGTCCAGCGGTGCCAGGACCTCCAGCGGGTCACCTGCCCGGCGTCTAGGCCGGCGGCCTGCTTGCTGAGCTGGTGATCCTCTTCGACCCGCCACCTGGCCGATGCGACGGCGATCAGCCGGGACAGCGGGACCGGCCCCGGCGTCCAGCACCAGTAATAGGACAGCGTGCCGGTATAGCGGTGCCGCCGCACCAGCAGGACGTTGTGCCCGCCGTTGCGCCCGGCGGAGTGTCGTCGCTGGCTACTTCAAGCATTGCCCAGTCGTAGTGCCGGGTGCCCTTGGTCCCGGACCTGGTGCCAGGCTCGGGCGGGAATCATGCGGGCAGCAGCGGCCAAGGTCATGGTGCGGCCTGAGCTGACGGCGTCAACGTGGTTGGCACGGACCGCCATCACGTAGGCCATCTCGCGCTGCGGGATGCCGCGGCGCAGCTCACTGCCCCGTACACTTCGTCGCCGGCCACGAAGGCGGCGCGGATCCCCAGGGACTGCGCGCGGTCCAGCAGGGCACCGGCCAGCTGCGGCTCGGTAGCGAACAGCACCTCCTCCGGGACCCCGGCCAGCTCGCGGTGCTCCTCATCGGCGGTGCACCCCCCAGGGGGCTGTTGCAGAATCGGTTGGCCTGGTGATGGTTTCCGGGGTTTGCCGGCAGCGTGTTCGATAGAGTTCTGGTAGGGCTAAGGGGTACCGGCGGGTGGACCGTGATCAGCCGTTTCTTCGTCCGCCGGATATGCGGGAGTGGCTGCCGGGGGATCATCTGGTGTGGCTGGTGATCAGCGCGGTGGAAGATCACCTGGATACCAGCGCGTTCCACGGGCTGCGGCGGACGGGCGGGGCGGGCACGGCGGGTTATGACCCGGGCATGCTGCTGGTGCTGCTGGTCTGGGCGTATGCCCGCGGGGTCACGTCGTCGCGGCGGATCGAGGCGGCGTGCTGGCCGGATGCGGCGTTCCGGGTGATCTGCGCGGGGGACGTGCCGGATCACGTGACGATCGCCCGGTTCCGGGGGCAGTTCCCCGAGGCGGCCGGGGAACTGTTCGCGCAGGTGCTGATGCTGTGCGCGCGGCTGGGGACGGGCCGGACGGGCACGGTGGCGCTGGATGGCACCAAGGTCGCGGCGAACGCGGCGAAGGACGCGGACCGGACCGGGGCGGGGCTGCGGAAACTGGCCGCGGAGCGGGTCGCGGCGGACGCCGCCGATGATGAGCTGTCCGGGGACCGGCGGGGCGATGAGGTCCCGCC
>JALYVS010000223.1 GCA_030853115.1 Actinomycetota bacterium | reverse complement strand
AGAACCGGGTCAGCGCCTTCCCCGTCACCGACGACGACGGCAAGGTGATCGGCGTCGTTTCTGAGGCCGACCTGCTGACCAAGCAAGCCCTGGACGGCGGGTACGACGGCATGCCGGGCATGATCACCGGTCTGCTGCGTCACAAGGAGCAGGGAAAGGCGCGCGGGATCACCGCGGGCGACCTGATGACGGGTCCGGCGGTAACCGTCGTCCCCGACGATACCGTCGAGGACGCCGCCCGGCTCATGTCCAAGCGCAAGGTCAAGAGGCTCCCCGTGATCGACGCGGACGGCCGCCTGGCCGGGATCCTCAGCCGCGCCGACGTCCTTTCCGTCTTCGACCGCCCGGATGCCGAAATCCGCAAGGAAATCACCGGCAACGTGATCCTCGATGAGTTTCTCATCGAGGCGGACACCGTGACGGCGACGGTCAAGGACGGGGTGGTGACCCTGGCCGGCCTCCCCGAGACCAGCGAGGTCGGCCGCGAGATCGTGCACCGGGTCCGGCACGTCCAGGGCGTGGTCGCCGTCCGCGACCGCCTCAGCTACCGGCCGCCCCAGAGCGCCGATCCGCTTCCGGCCCGGTCCAGCTCCCCTCTCGACTGATGCCAGCACCGGCACGGAAAGCGGCGATAACGATGAAGCTAAGCGTCCAGGACGTCATGACCACTCGGGTCGTGGCGGTCAAGCTCGGCGCGTCTTTCAAGGAGATGGCGGCCAGGCTCCGCCAGGACCGGGTGAGCGCGTTTCCCGTCATCGACGACGACGAGAAGGTGATCGGGGTGGTCTCCGAGGCCGACCTGCTGGCCAAGGAAGTCCTGAGCGCCGACCACACCACCGGGCTGCTTCGCCGGGAGCAGGAGAAGGCCGACGGTCTCACCGCGAGCGACCTGATGACTCACCCGGCGATAACCGTCACGCCCGAAGATTCGGTCGAGCTGGCCGCCCGGCTGATGTACACCCTCCAGGTCAAGCGGCTCCCCGTCGTCGGCCCCGACGGCCGGCTCGCCGGGATCATCAGCCGGACGGACGTGCTGGCGGTCTACGACCGTCCCGATGAGGAGATCCGCACGGAGATCACCGACGAGGTGATCGGGCGCGAGTGCGGTGAGGACCCGCGCCAGTTCCCGGTGACCTTCCAGGCTGGCGTGGTGACCCTGGAGGGAAAGCCGGAAACCGCCGCGCTGGGCCACGACATGGTGCGCAGGGTCCGGCACGTCCAGGGCGTCGTCGCCGTCCGGGACCGGCTGAGCTACCCCGGCGCGTACCCCATCGTGGCCGGCCCGCTCTTGTGACCCGGCACTAGGGAGACCCCGATGAGCACGGCGCAGGTAGCAGCCGGGTCCGGCCAGGTGTACGCGCTCTTGGCCGACGGAACGACGATCGAGATCCGCCCGGCCAGCCCGGACGATTTCGGCGCGGTCAAGGCCATGCACGAGGCGTTGTCCCCCGACAACACCTACCTGCGCTTTTTCAACCTCAGCCGGCTGGCGGCCGACACCGAGGCGCGGCGGATCTGCCGGGACCCCGCACCGGATCAGGTGGCATTGCTCGCGTTGTCCGGCGGCGCGGTGGTCGGCTGCGCCAGCTACGTCACCATCGGCGAGCGGGCCGCTGGCCGCCGCAGCGATGTGGCGGAGATCGCGTTCGCGGTCGCCGATCACATGCACCACCGGGGCATCGCCACCTTGCTGCTCGAACATCTGGTCTCCTACGCCAGGAGCCACCAGATAACGACGTTCACCGCACAGACCCTGACCGAGAACCGGGCGATGCTGAACGTGTTCGCCGACGCCGGCCTGCCCGTCGAGCGTCACTTCGAGGACGGGGTCTTCGAGACGACCTTTCCGCTGCCCGCCGCGGCTGCGACCAGCTCTGTCGAGAGTTACCTGAACGCCGTGGCCGAACGGGAGGGCAGCGCGGAAGCCGCCAGCCTGCGGCACGTGCTCGCGCCTGAGTCAGTCGCGGTGATCGGCGCAGGCCGCCGGAAGGGGACGGCGGGCCGGGCCATCCTGGACAACATCCGGGCCGGCGGGTACGCCGGCCCGGTGTACGCGGTCAACTCGCGGGCCTCGCAAGTCGGCGGCGAACGGTGCCTGGCCTCGGTGCTTGACCTGCCTGAGGCGGTCGACCTGGCGGTGATCGCGGTGCCCGCTGCGGCGGTCCTGGACACGGCGGAGCGATGCGGCCAGCGCGGGGTGCGGTCCCTGGTGGTCGTCACATCCGGCCTGAACATCGCCGCCTGCGCCGATCTGCTCGCGGTGTGCCGCCGGCACGGAATGCGGCTGGCCGGCCCGGACTGCTTCGGCGTGGCCGTGCCCGGCATCGGCCTCAACGCCACGTTCGCCGCCAGTGCGCCGCGGTCCGGCGTGGCCGGCCTGGTCATGCAGTCCGGCGGCCTGGGCTTCGCCATGGTGGATCAGCTCTCCAGGCTCGGCGTCGGGATCTCCTCGTTCGCGTCGGTGGGTGACAAGCTCGACGTGTCGGGCAACGACCTGCTGCTGTGGTGGGAGCGCGACGGCGTGACCAAGGTCGCGGTGCTGTACATCGAGTCATTCGGCAACCCGCGCAAGTTCGCCCGGACGGCCCGCCGGGTGGGCGCCACCATGCCCGTGCTCACCGTGCTGGCGGGCCAGGGGTACGGGATGCAGGCCCCGGCCGGCCAGCAGGCACCGGGCCGCCCGGACGCGCCTGCGGTCAGCCGGGAAGCCCTGTTCGAGCAGGCCGGCGTGATCATCACGCGCGGCTACGGCGAGCTGATCGAGGCGACCGCGCTGCTGGCCACCCAGCCGGTCCCGGCCGGGCGCACCGTCGCGATCGTGTCCAATGTCGGCAGCGCGGGGTTGCTGGCGGCCGACGCCTGCCGGGACCTCGGGCTGACCGTCCACCGCCCGCACGGCCTGACCAGGCGGCGGTTGCGCGCGCTGGTGCCGGGAAGGGGCACCGTCACCGGTCCCGTCGACACTGGTCCCATCGACACCGGTCCCATCGATACTGGGGCCACGGTTTCCGGCGAGGATTTCCGTCAGTGCCTCGAGCTGCTCGCGGCGGACGACGAGGTGAACGCGATCATCGCCGTGGTCCTGCCGACCGGCGCCACCGGTGACCTGGTGGCCGCCATCACCGAGGCGGACGTCGGCATCCCGCTGGCTGCCGTGGTGCTTAACCAGCCGGAATCCGTCCGGCTGCTGCCGCGAGCCAGGGTGAAGGGGGACGCGGGCCGGGTGCCCGCCTACGGTTACCCGGAAGCCGCGGTGGCCGCCCTGGCCCGCGCGGTCAGTTACGGAGCCTGGCGGGCCGAGCCGCGCGGGCACGTCCCTGACTTCGCTGATATCAGGGCCGCGGACGCCGGCCCGCTGGCGCACGAGTTCCTCCGCCAGGCACCAGCCGGCGGCTGGCTTTCCCCCGGTCAGGCGGCCGATCTCCTGGGCTGCTACGGCATAGCGCTGGCCGCCGGAGAAGACACGCCCGGTCACGGTGCCGCGCGAGCGGGCGGCACCGAAGTGACGGTCAGGGTGGTCGCTGATCACGTCTTCGGTCCGCTGGTGACGTTCGGGCCCGGCGGGACGGACCCCGGGACCGCCGGGCACGCGGCCCGGCTGACGCCGCTGACCGACACCGACGCGAACCAGTTGATCCGGGCTGTTTTTCCCGGGGGGACGACCCCCCCAGACCCCCCCGCTTCCGGGGGAACCCATCCCCCCGGACCCCCCTTGGGACCCTCCTTGGGACCCCCCGGGGCGCTGCGTGACCTGCTGCTGCGGGTCTCCCGGCTGGTCGGCGACCGGCCGGAAATCACCGGCCTCGATCTCGACCCGGTGATCGCCGGGCCTGACGGAGTCGTCGTCCTAGCCGCGCGGATCAAGGCGGCACCCTACGAGCCGCAGGACCCGTTCCTGCGGAAATTGCGCTGATACGCCGGTAAGGCTGATGCGCCAGTAAAGAAACCGGCTACTAGGGCGGAGCACCACGGTCCGTTCGGGGAAAGAGGTTCTAATAGTGACTATGACTGAGCAGGAACCGTTGACGAGTAGTGAGCTCGATACGCTGGACGCGTGGTGGCGGGCGGCGAATTACCTGTCGGTGGGGCAGATCTACCTGATGGGCAACCCGCTGCTGGCCGAGCCGCTGCGGCCCGAGCACGTCAAGCCGCGGCTGCTGGGCCACTGGGGCACCACGCCGGGGCTGAACCTGATCTACGCCCACCTGAACCGGGTGATCCGGAACTCCGATCTGGATGTCATTTACGTCGCCGGGCCCGGACACGGCGGGCCCGGGATGGTGGCGAACACGTACCTGGAGGGGACTTATACCGAGCTGTACCCGCACATCACCCAGGACACCGCGGGGCTGGCCAAGCTGTTCCGGCAGTTCTCTTTCCCGGGCGGCATCCCCTCGCATGCGGCGCCGGAGACGCCGGGGTCGATTCACGAGGGCGGGGAGCTCGGCTATTCCCTCGCGCACGCGTACGGGGCGGCGTTCGACAATCCGGACCTGATCGTGGCGTGCGTGATCGGCGACGGGGAGGCGGAGACCGGGCCGCTGGCCGGCAGCTGGCACGCCAACAAGTTCCTCGACGCGGCCCGCGACGGCGCGGTGCTGCCGATCCTGCACCTGAACGGGTACAAGATCGCCAACCCCACCGTGCTGGCCCGGATCCCGCACTCCGAGCTCGAGTCCCTGCTGCGCGGTTACGGGTACACCGTGCACACGGTCCAGGGCGATGACCCGAAGCTGGTCCACCAGCAGCTCGCCGCGACGATGGACACGGTGATCGGCGAGATCCACGCGATCCAGCGGCGGGCGAGACAGGACGGGGACCTGACCCGCCCGGCGTGGCCGGTCATCGTCTTGAAGACGCCGAAGGGGTGGACCGGGCCCAAATTCGTGGACGGACTGCCGGTGGAGGGGACGTGGCGAGCACACCAGGTGCCGATCGACGCGGCCCGCACCAATCCCGAGCACCTGGCCCAGCTCGAGTCGTGGATGCGCTCCTACCGGGCGGAAGAGCTCTTCGACAGCTCGGGCGCGCTGATACCCGAGCTCGCCGGGCTGGCGCCGTTCGGGGAGCGGCGGATGAGCGCCAGCCCGCACGCCAACGGCGGCCTGCTGCTACGTGACCTCGATCTGCCCGACTTCAAGGACTACGCCGTGGCGGTCCGCCAGCCCGGCGGCCAGAAGTCGGAGGCGACCCAGGTGCTGGGCAGCTGGTTGCGCGACGTGATCACGGCGAACCCGTCGAACTTCCGGCTGTTCGGCCCGGACGAGACGGCGTCGAACCGGCTCCAGGACGTCTTCGAGGTGACCAGCCGGGCGTTCGACGGGCAGATCATCGAAGGCGACAACGACCTCGCGCCGGACGGCCGGGTGATGGAGGTGCTGTCGGAGCACTTGTGCCAGGGCTGGCTGGAGGGCTACCTGCTGACCGGCCGGCACGGTATGTTCAACTGCTACGAGGCGTTCATCCACATCGTCGACTCGATGTTCAACCAGCACGCCAAGTGGCTCAAGGTCTCCGCTGGCATTCCGTGGCGCCGTCCGGTGGCCTCACTGAACTACCTGCTGTCCTCGCTGGTGTGGCGGCAGGACCATAACGGGTTCTCCCACCAGGACCCGGGCTTCATCGATCACGTGGTGAACAAGAAGGCCGAGGTCATCCGGGCCTACCTGCCGCCGGACACCAACACGCTGCTGTCGGTCGCGGACCACTGCCTGCGGTCCCGGCACTACGTCAACGTCATCGTGGCCGGCAAGCAGCCGCAGTGGAACTGGCTGTCCATGGACGAGGCGGTCATCCACTGCACCCGGGGCGCCGGGATCTGGGAATGGGCTTCCAACGACGCGCCGGGTGTACCCGATGTGGTGATGGCGTGCTGCGGTGACATCCCCACGCTGGAGACCATGGCGGCGGTGTCGCTGCTGCGGGAGCATCTGCCGGAGCTGAAGGTCCGGGTGGTCAACGTGGTGGACCTGATGCGGCTGGAGCCGGACACCGAGCATCCGCACGGCATGTCCGACGCGGAGTACGACGCTCTGTTCACCACCGGCCAGCCGGTGATCTTCGCCTACCACGGGTACCCGTCGCTGATCCACCGGCTGACCTACCGGCGGCACGGGCACGGCAACCTGCACGTCCGCGGGTACAAGGAGGAAGGCACCACGACCACGCCTTTCGACATGGTGATGATGAACGACCTGGACCGGTTCCACCTGGTCATGGACGTCATCGACCGGGTCCCCGGGCTGGCATCCTCGGCTGGGCACGTCCGGCAGCTGATGACGGACAAGCGCCTGACCTGCCGCGCCTACACCCGTGAGCACGGCGAGGACGCCCCCGAGATCAACGACTGGAAATGGGCGTACTGAGCTTTCAGCCCGGCCAGGCGGTCGCTTCACCCGCTTAGCGCGCTGTCCATGAGACGCCTTCCTGCCTGAAAGTGGCAGGAAGGCGTCTCGTCCGGCCGGGCCTAGAAGTAGTGCTTGCGTCCGCCGACCGCGTGACCGACCATCCCGAGGACCGCCAGGACCGCGCCAATGATGACGACGACAATGCCGATCGTCCAGATAATGGCGACCTTGGCCACAAAACCGATAATGAGGAGAATGATGCCGAGGATAATCATGAGGTGCTCCTAGCAGCTGGTAGCCGCCGTCCGGGATAGACAGGGCGTATTCGGATATTTGTCTTCCTGACCATACTCAGGCCGGCCGGCCTTGTGCTGGCTAGTCTGGGGTAACACTAGCCAGTGTCGGGTAACAGTTGTATCAGCCGGATCCCCGGGGGGCATGCCCGTTGACCGCGACCACGGGCGGGTCCCTGGCCTACCGAAGCGGTCCGGGGCGCGGACAGGTGCCACTTACGGTGCGGGCCGCCGCCCGAACCCGCCTCTCGGTCGGCGCCGCCGCCGTTAGCCGCGAAGTCGTTACTCAGTGTACTGGCGGTGTGAGCGCGGGCGGTCTCGCGCTGTTGGAGCAGGTCGTCCCGCTCCTGGCTGACGACGACGGTCTCGCGGTGAGACTGGGTGAGTCCGCGGCGGGCCTCACGACCACGGCGGGAGGTCCGCCGCGCACCGGCCAGCAGCGGGCTCAGCCCGAACATGGCCAGCGCCCCGACCGCGACGCCATAGAGAAACAGCGCTCCGGCCAGACCGGTTACGTGATAGCCGAACACCGCGAAATGGTGAATGATCCCATGCCCATCGCCGCTATTGGACAGGACGCCGGCTACTCCGGTGACCACCGCCGCGATCAGGATAACCAGCGCGATAATTATGATCATGACGTACTCCGATAATCTAAGTTTTCTCGCTGACGTTGATTAGCGGCGCGCGAACAAGCGGGAACGGGTGGAACGGGTGGACCGGCGGGAAGCACCAGATCGCGCGTTAATCAAGTGGAAGATCAGCAGCAGGACGGCCGCGCCGGCGATGGCGGTGAGCCAGGTGGACAGGTTGAAGAACCCGTTCAGGGTGCGTACGTGGAACAGGCGGGTGGCGACCCAGCCGCCGACCAGCGCCCCGACGATGCCGATTATGCAGGTCACGATGAGGCCCTGTGATCTTCTGCCGGGGATCAGCATATTGGCGAGCAGGCCTGCGACCAGGCCGAGAACGATCCACGCGATGATACCCATAACCGGCTCCTTAAGTCTGTCACCAGGTGATGTACGCGGTAGTCGGTCATGCTGGGTAGATCGCGACAAGGAGAAAGAATTCTCCCGGGAGTTCTCACCATCCTTGGGCTGTGGCGTCTGGCCGGCCTCGTGCCGTGTACGAGCAAAAAAATCCGGTCCTGCCGCTGCATCCGCAGAAATTACGAGGGCAGCTGCCGGGGTCCGGAGCAATAATTTAATTATACTCCAATTTCTCGGCTAAAGAGCATTCCTGCTGGCCTGAAAAGCATCCGTCGCCAGCCGCCCAGGGTCATCACCGATCACGCCTCCCGACATGGTGAACACGCCAGCCATCGCGACCGTGACGCCGGGGGTCACCGCCATGACCGTAGTAGAGCGGGCGGCGCCAGCCGGGTCTGACCCTAGGCGGTCGAGGGGTTAACGTTATAACCAAGCGACCCGCCGCTCCGGACCCCGGCGGCACATCACCTGCCCGACCGCGATTTGCCTTCCAGGAGTCCCGCATGCCGTTCCCCCGACCAGACCGGGACCCCAAACCAGGCCGGACCCGTCGCGCGAAGATCGCCGCGGCACGGTTGGCGAAAGTTGAGGTCAGCCGCGCGACGCACCGGCTGCCCCGGCTGGCGCGCTGGCTGACCCGGCGGAACGCGCTGCGACGGCCCGTGGACAGGATCGAGGGCGCGGTCCTGGTGACGTTGTACGCCGCCTTCGGCGTGCTCATAGGCCTGGCGTGCGTCTTCGGCGCCCACACATACCAGGCGCAGCGGACGGCTGCCGCCGGCCTGCGCCCGGCGGCAGCCCAGCTGGTTCAGGCCGGGCCGCCCGGCGGCAGGCTGGGCCTGGTCGGGCAGGCCGAAGCGCGCTGGCCCGGCCCGGCAGGCGGCGAGCACACCGGGATGCTGAGCACCGCGATCGCGCCCGATATCTCCGGTGCCGCCGCGGGCGCCCGGATCGCTATCTGGCTGAATCCCTCGGGCCAGCCCGTCCCGCCGCCGGCTGACCAGGTCGTCAAAATCCTGTACGCGCTGGCCGCGGGCGCCACGCTGACCGCGATAGCCGCGCTGGCGCTGCTTATCCTCTACCGGCTGTGCCGTCTGGTGCTTGACCGGCGCCGGCTGGCCGCATGGGATTCGGCCTGGGCCCGCACCGGACCCCGCTGGACCACCCGCCGCTGAACCGCGCTATCCAGGTGATCCTGATGCGGGCTGGAGGCTGAGGTGGCCAGAGATGATCCTGATACGGGCAGCCCCGGCCGTAACCACATCGCCATACGTATGGGTGCGCCATCCTGCACCAAAGAGTGTGCACGGTGTTACATCCACGACAGTGCCCGCGGGGCGGGGCGGGGCGGGGCGGACAGCAGGGGGGGTGTGCCGCCGGGCTGGCAGCACACCCCACTTTTGGGTTAGGCGAGAGCGGTCGGCCAGGTCGGCCGCAGGCTCAGGCGCCCCGGGTCAGTAGCCGTAACCGCCGCCGGCCTTGGCCGAGGAAGTGGCGGTGGGGGTGGCACCGGAGACCGTCATCTCGTACCACAGGCCGCCCGAGGCGTTCAGCCGGTTCCCGGTAGCCTGGCCGGCAGATTTGTCCCCGGCGAAGGTGTACAGCGGATGCCCGTCGTAGGTGACCTGCTTGGTGCCGTCCGACCTGGTGATCGCGCCTAGCGTGCCGGTGACGCCGGAACCCGCGGTGACGGTGCCGGTAACCGGCGGCCAGTAGGTGGCGCACGATCCGCTGCACTTGGAGGCGGTCGACGTGTCCGGCGCGAACCAGTACAAGACGAAGCCCTTGGAGTTGGTCAGTACCTTAGTGCCGCTGACGGTCGCGCTCTGCAGGGCCGCCCCGCCCGCGCCGGCGGCCGCCGCCGAGGCCGGTGCGCTGCTTGGAGCTGTGCTGGCC
>JALYVS010000675.1 GCA_030853115.1 Actinomycetota bacterium | reverse complement strand
GTAACACAAACGATTGCAGTCATGCTACGGTGCGGGTATCTAGGGTGTCAACGCTTGACGCGGCTCGCCTGGAGGCCGCCCGCTTCAGCCGAGTGCAATCATTTGCGCTCGGCCGCGGCCGAGCGCGACTGGAAGCCGGGATGCCGATGATCGTGCGGCGGGATCTGCCCGTTCCGATGGATGACGGCCTCGTCCTGCGGGCCGACGTGTTCCGGCCGGACGGGCCCGGCCGGTTCCCGGTGATCATGTCGCTCGGGCCGTACGGGAAGGCGCTGCCGTTCTCCCGCGAGTGGTTCGCGGCCCGGTGGGAACGTCTGCTGGCCGGCCATCCGGAGATCACCGACGGCTCCAGCTGTGCCCAGATGAACTGGGAGACCGTCGACCCGGAACAGTGGGTCCCGCACGGCTACGCTGTAGTCCGCGTCGACTCCAGGGGCGCCGGGCGCTCACCTGGCCTGCTCGACTTGCTGTCGGCCCGCGAGATCCGCGACTTCCACCTCGCCATCGAATGGGCCGGCACCCGGAGCTGGAGCACCGGGCGGGTTGGCCTGTGCGGGGTCTCCTACTATGCCATCAACCAGTGGCTGGTGGCGGCCACCCGGCCACCGCACCTGGCCGCGATCTTGCCCTGGGAAGGCGCCAGCGACCACTACCGGGACATGTGCTACCACGGCGGGATCCTGTCTGACGGCTTCTTCGAGCGCTGGTATCCGCGCCAGGTCCTGCCGATGCAGCACGGCCGTGGCACCGCCGGGCCGCGGAGCCCCTGGGTCAGCGACGGCCTGGCGGCCGGCCCTGAAACCCGGCCGGAGGCGGAACTGCGCCAGCTGCGCACCAGCTACCTGGACGACATCCGCGGCCACCGGCTCGATGACGGCTGGCACGCCGAACGCAGCGCCGACCTGGGCCAGATCGAGGTGCCGCTGCTATCGGCGGCCAACTGGGGTGGCCTCGGGCTGCACAGCCGGGGCAACTTCGAGGGTTTCACGCGGGCGGGCTCAGCCGCCAAGTGGCTGGAGGTGCACACCGGGCGGCACGAGGAACTCTTCTACACTGCTCACGGCCTCGGGCTGCAGCGGCGGTTCTTCGACCACTTCCTCCAGGGCGCGGACAACGGCTGGGACGCCGAGCCCCCCGTGCAGCTATCGATCCGGCACGCCGACGGCACCATCGCGCGACGCGGCGAGCAGGCGTGGCCGTTGCCTGGCACCGCCTGGACGCGCTGGTACCTCGAGGCTGGCGCAGCGGCGCTGCTCGGGTCGGCGGCGCCCGGCTCGGGGGCACCCGGCTCGGCAGCACCCGGCTCGGGGGCACCCGGGTCCCCGCCGCAGACCGCGGCTAGCACCGCGTTTGACGGCCGGGGCGACGGCGTCACCTTCACCTCCGCGCCGCTGCCCGCACCGCTTGAGCTCACCGGCCCGCTGCGAGCCGATCTGCACGTCAGTACCGACAGCGACGACGCTGACCTGTTCCTGACCCTGCGGGCCTTCGCGCCCGGCGGCCAGGAGGTGACCTTCGCCGGGGCGAACGATCCGCGGGCCCCGCTGTCGCAGGGCTGGCTCCGGCTGTCCCATCGCGCGGTGGACCCGGCCCGGTCCCTGCCCTGGCGGCCGTGGCACCCGCATCAGGCCGCCGAGCCGGCCCGCCCGGGACAGGCCTATCCGGTGGCGATCGAGCTGTGGCCCACCTGCGTGGTGCTTCCGGCGGGCTTCCGGCTGGCCCTGTCCGTGGCCGGGCGCGATTTCGCCCGGCCGGAGGGCACCGGCGATTTTCACGGTTCCGGGCCGTTCGCGCACCACGACCCGGCGGACCGGCCGCCGGCCAGAACCTGCGGGATCACCCGGGTCCACACCGGGGCACGGACACCGTCCTCCGTGCTGCTGCCGGTGATCGGCTGAGTCAGGGCCAGCCGTGCGGTTCGCTGTCCAGCAGGCCCAGCTCGGCCAGGCCCTGGCTAAGCCGCTCGGCGGCCGCGGGATCAAGGTCGAGCAGCGGCAGCCTGACGCCCCCGGCGGGACGGCCGAACATGGCCATGGCGGCCTTGACCGACGCCGGGTACCCGGTCTCGCGGAGCAGGTGCCACAGGGCCGACGCGCGGTATTGCAGCGGCCGGGCGCGGTCGATGTCGCCGTCGCGGCAGGCCTGGTACAGGCTCATCACCAGCCCCGGCGCGATGGCGGCGGCCGGCGAGAAACACCCGGTGCCGCCGACCGGCATGGAGGTCAGCAGGTATTCGACCCCGGTGAGCATGGCGAACCCGGGGCGAAGCGCGCTGGTGCGCGCGCAGGCCTCGGTGAACGACTGCATGTCGTAACTCGCGTCCTTCACCCCGGCGAAGTTGCCGCACCGGGCGATCAGTTCCGCCAGCAGGCCGGCGTCCAGGCCCACGCCGAGCCGGCCGGGAAAGTTATAGGCGAGTACGTCGATGGAGACGGCCCGGGCCACGGCGGTGA
>JALYVS010000222.1 GCA_030853115.1 Actinomycetota bacterium | reverse complement strand
CTGCCGCCCTTGCCGCCGGGCACCGCGACGCTCGCGCCCGGGCCCGGCGGTTCGTACGACGCGCTGGCCGTGGCCGGGTCCATGCTCACCGTGTGGCGGCTCACCGGCGCGGCCTGGGCCAAGGTCCAGATCATTACCGTGCCGATCCAATACGGCTCGGCAAGCTAGGACAGCTATGAGCTACTTCACCGACCATTGGTCCTTCGACCCCTTTCTAGTCGTCGCCGTGGTCGTGGTCGGATGGCACGAGATCGGCTTGCGGGGGCTGGCTCGCCGGTCCCGGCCAGAACGCACGCGGGAAGGACGGCTAAGGTCTCTGTGGTTTTACCTGGGGCTGGTGTTGCTGCTGCTTGCGGTGGAGTCACCGATCGACTACTGGGCCGACGACTACTTTTCCGTGCACATGGTGCAGCATCTGCTGCTGATGTTCGCCGCGCCGTCGCTGATCGTCGCGGGCGCGCCCTGGCCGGCGCTGCTCGACGCGCTGCCCGGTCATTCCGGGCGCAACGTGACCCGCGGGGTGCTGGCCGGCACCTGGTCCAGGCCGCTGCGGGCGCTGGGCGCGCTGGCGCTGCGGCCATGGGTCTCGATCGGGCTGTTCAACGCCGTGATGATCATCTGGCACCTGCCCGGGCCCTTTGACCTAGCCGAACGCAACTCAGCCGTGCACATCTGGCTGCTGCACGGCAGCTACTTCACCGCCGGGGTGCTGTTCTGGCTGCAGTTCATTCCGTCGCCGCCGTTCCGGCGCCGGATGCCGCTGCTCTCCCAGGCGGCCGCGCTGATCGTCACCAACGTCGTCATGATCGGACTGGCGATGGCGCTGAGCATCTTCGCATCGGGCTCGGTATATCCGGTCTACGACCATGTTCCCGGCGTCACCTTGCCGCCATTCGCCGACCAGCAGGTCGGTGCGGCCATCTTGTGGGTATGCGGTGACTTCTGGGCGGTGCCGACGATGATCGCGATCATCAGGCAGATGGTGGCAGTCGACGGCAGCGTGGGCGGGGCGCTGGACAAAATGCTGAGCCGGGGTAACACCAACGTGGCCGGCTGGGGACGTCGTCCGCGCTCAGGTGCGCTAGCCGACGTGCGGGTTCAGCCGCCCTCTTCGCCGGACGCGGAGCCCTGAACCCGGCGCCGCGGGCGGGCCGGACGGACCTGGGGGCCGGTGACCCGGCCGGCCGGGTTGGCGGGGTCCGGCCGCGCGGTGTCGGATATCTTGCGCAGGCTCCCGAAAGCCGAAGAGCGCGCGACCAGGACCACGCCGACGATCAGCGCGGCGATCCCGCCGGCCTCAATCGCCAGCGGCCCCGGTGAAATCTGGATCCTGTCACCGAACACCACGATGCCCAAGATGATGCCCGCGACCGGCTCGCCGGCCGCGATGGTAGGCAGCGAGGCATGCAGCGGGCCGGAGCTGAACGCGTTCTGCATCAGCCACAGGCCGACGATCCCGGTGGCGACCAGGCAGTAGGGCGGCCAGACGGTGAACAGCTGCGCGAACGGGTGCTTTTGCAAGATTTCCAGCGTCTGCCTGGTCAGCGCGTCCTGGATGCCAAAGACCAGCCCGGCCCCCAGCCCGGTCAGGGTGGCCCGGACGTGCCCCCGCCTGCGGTGGCCGGTCTGCACGGCGATAAACGCGACGCCGGCGATCGCCGCGGCCCACGGCCAGTGCGAGAACGAGCCGAACGACAGGCCGATGGGCTTGGCCGAGCGGGAAAGCGACAACAAGGCCACGCCCGCGCACAACACGACCGCGCCGCCCACCTCGGTCCACCGGACCGACTGCCGGGACATCGGAAGCGCCAGCACCAGCGCGAACACCAGGTACGTGGTCAGCAAGGGCTCGACCAGCGTCAGCTCAAGGTGGCCAAGCGACCAGGCCGCGAGCAGCTGACCGGCCACCATGGACCCGATACCGAGCAGCCAGCGCGGCTTGCCTAGCAGGTCGGTCAGGATCCTCGGACTGAGGAAACGCGACTCAGGCTCTTGCTCGGCCGCGCACTGCTGGAGTACGAAACCGATGCCGAGCAGCAAGGCAGCTACCAGCGTAATTGCGTAGTCCACATCCAGGTCCACAGTGCTCGGTCCATCGCTCTGTCTCGATTGGCGCATGATGTCCAGATATCAAGGACACATGCACCGCTGGCGGTTGGTTCTCCTCAGACGAGGCGACGCACGGGTGCTGGGTACGCAAGCCAATCGTATGTTAGCTGCCCTTTCTTCCGCCGCGCCGGACGGCGAAACCGGCTGGCCCGGCCGATGTGATGACCTCGTTCGCCGGTGGCCTCCGCGACTACCCCCGAAAACGCTCTTTACCCGGCTAAAAGGGCTATTCGTACTATCATGAAGCCGTCGGCAGGCGTGATCGCCGTGGGGGAAAGGGTACTGCCGTGGGGGTCGGGAAAAGGGCGGCCAGAAAACGGGCCGTAGGGACACGCGAACATATCGTCGCGTACCTCGCCGAGGTACACGAGCTCTTCGACGCCCGCGGGATGGCCAGCACGCGTCTGTCGACCGCGGTCGGCTACCCAGGTTCGGGCGTGGCGTTCGCCCAGCTGCTGTCGGGAATGGAACGTTCGGGCCTGATTGAGCGCGAAGTGCGCGGCAAGCGAACGTACCGGATCAGGCTGGGACTCGCGCAGGCCTTCGGGTCGGCGGAGGCGAACGAACCGCGCGGCGCGGGTGAGTTGGCCGGACCGGGAGCGTTGGCCGGGCTTGGCGGGGTGGCCGGGCTTGGCGGTGTAGCCGGGACGGCTGGTTTCGACTACGACGAGCTGGCCCGCAGGCTGCTGGTCCAGGTGGTCCGGCACCTAGCCGCGGCCGAGCGGGCGGGTTCGCCGGCCCGGCGGGGGGCTTCGGGCCTGGCCGAGGAAAACGTCAGGCTGCGAGAACAGCTCGAGGCCGCGCAACAGGCTCTGGCGCTAGCCGCCGAGCAGCTCCGCAAACTGCCCGTTACCGCCGGTCTTGACCGCGGCGAGGTCATGGTGCTGCAGCGGCTGCTGTCCGCGGGGAGCTCAGCCAGCGTGCTCAGCTAGCGGGCGGGGCGTGCTCAGCTAGCGGGCGGGGCGTGCTCAGCTAGCGGGCGGGGCGTGCTCAGCTAACTCAGCGAACGGGCGGGCGGGCGGGCGCGAGGTACACCTGCGCCGCGTTGCCGCTCAGGACGTCGGCCAGCACCTCGCGGGGCAGGTCGAGCGCGGCCATCGCGCGGACGTTCCTCGCCACGCCGGGAACGCCGGGCCAGTCCGTGCCGAAGATCCATTTCCTGGCGAGCTGGGCCAGGTCGAAGCCGGCGTAGTAGTCAGGCAGCCGTTTGGGCGGCAGCCCGGCTAGGTCAAACCAGACGTTGCCGCGGTCAAGGGCCATCCGGGCGGCATCGGCGTACCACCGGCCCCGGCCGCCGTGGGCCAGCACGAACTGGACGCCAGGGAAGTCCGCGATGGCCTGGCTCATCAGCTTGGGGTCCCCCGCTTCGGGATCAGAGCCGGGAAAGATGCTGCCGCCGGTGTGCACGATCACCGGCACGCCGCGCTCGGCGCACAGGTCGTAGACCGCGTACATCTGGTCGGTGCCCGGCTGGAAGCCGCCGTGCACCGGATGGATCTTCAGCGCCACCGCGCCCAGGTCCAGCTGGCGGCCGGCTTCGGTGACCGGGGAGGGGTGCAGCTCGGGGTTGACGTTGGCGACCAGGCGGAACCGGGCCGGGTTATGCGCGACGACCGGCAGCAGGTCCTCGATCGGCTGGATCCCGGTCGTGCGCGGGCTGTACTCGGCGAACAGCAGGGCCATGTCCACGCCCTCGGCGTCGAGCAGCGCGTCCAGCCGGGCCGGATCCGGATCCCCGTCGGCTCCGAACACCTCTCGCCACCCGGAATCCCGGCCGAAATCAGCAGCCCACTGCAGCCACGCAGGCGAGACCGTGCTCAGCCTGGGCACGTGCATATGAGCGTCGGTCACCGCCCGGCCGTCGATCATCGGCGGGGGTCAGCGGTCCTGATCCAGGCGCCGCAGCCCGGTCCGGTAGGCCCGGCCGGACTCGACGTAGGTCCGCACCGCCCCCTCGACCCAGTCGGCGGTGAGCCCGGTCTTCTTGATCTTGGCGGGAACGCCTGCCACCAGGGCCCCGGCGGGCACCTCGAAGCCCTCCGGCACCAGGCAGGAAGCGGCCACGATCGCGCCCGCGCCCACCGTGACCCGGTTGAGGGTGACCGACCCCGAACCAATCAGGCACCGGTCCCCCACCACGCAACCCTCCAGGTGCGCGTTATGGCCGACCACGCACTCGGCTCCGATGAGGGTCGGCCAGTCGTGCGTGCAATGCACCACGGTGCCGTCCTGCACCGAGGTGCGCGCGCCGACCTCGATCCGGCCGTGGTCACCGCGCAGCACGGCGCAGGGCCACACGGACGCCTCCGGGCCGATCCGCACCCGGCCGATGACGATGGCATCGGGATGGACGAAGGCGCTCTGGTGAATCTCCGGCTCGTCATCGCCCAGCGCGTATATCGGCACTCTGGCACCCTTCCTGCGGCTAGGTCACGAGACTATCGCTCAGGCCAGGTCAGGTCCGGGTCGAGGTCGGGCGGCGAGGCTACGCGACGGGATCGAGCACGACGACGGGAATCTGCCGCGGGGCGGCGTTCGTCTCGTATTCGGCGAAGCCAGGGGCGAGTTCCTTCTGCTTTTCCCAGATCGGGGTCCGCTCGTCCGGGTCCGCTACCCGCGCCCTGACCTTGACCGTCTTGGCCCCCAGTTCCACGGTGGTGTCCGGATGCGCCGCCAGGTTGTAGTACCAGTCCGGGTTGTCCGGCGCGCCTGCCTTGGAGGCGAATATCGCGAACGAGTCGCCCACCGGCTGGTACATGAGCGGGTTGATACGCTCGGTCCCGCTCTTGGCCCCGGCGTGGTGAAGGAGCAGCATCGGGGCTCCCTCGAACATCCCGCCTACCTTCCCGTCGTTCGCCCGGAACTCCTTGATGACTTTCTCGTTGAAGTCTTCACCGTCGGCCACTGCTGGCTCCTTCTGGAGGGTTGGTTCTGGCTGGCTTTCATTCTGGATTATCCAGCAGGATCATAGAGCAGAGTCACCGCGGGTGACCCCACGGCCAGCCGGAGAAGCGGCCGGCCGGTAGGGTCGACGCCATGGCAGGCGCGGTTGGCGAGCTCACCCCGCACCAGGGTGACCTGGAGCCGGAGGAGCAGTATGACGGCTACCTGTTCGCCGGCGCCTCGTTCGAGGACCACGACGCCGGGGGCTGCCTCTTCCTGGACTGCGCGTTCAGCAACGTGTCGTTCGGCGGATGCGGGCTGAGGAGATCCAGGTTTACTGATGTCACGATGCGGGACACCCGGTTCGTTTCCAGCGACCTGGCGGAGACCGGCTGGCAGGATGTCACCCTGACCGGCTGCGCGCTGGCCGGGGTGCAGGTGTTCTCCGCTTCGATGCGCCGCGTCACCTTTCGCGACTGCAAGCTCGACTCGGTGAACTTCCGTGGCGGCACGCTCACCGACGTGACGTTCGAGAACTGCCTGCTGCGCGACGCGGAGTTCGGGAGCGCCCGGCTGCTCCGGGTCAGCTTCCCCGGCAGCACCCTGACCCGCGCGGACTTCGCCAAGGTGAGCTGCGCCCGGGTTGACCTGCGGGGCGCTGAGCTCGGTATCACCGCCGGATACGAGTCGCTGCGCGGTGCGACCATCGACAGTGTCCAGCTGGTCGCCCTGGCCCCGCTGCTGGCCCGTCATCTCGGCATCACGGTCGCCGACTGAGTCGCCGACTGAAAGGAACCGCGAGCATGCCCTATTACCGCCACGATGTCGCGCTCGTCCATGACCGGGCCTACGGCAAGCACGCCGACCGCTGCGCTCCCGGCATCCTGGAGCTGCTGGCTCCGGTCAAGGACGGCCTGGTCCTCGAGCTCGGCTGCGGGAGCGGGGCGCTGACCCGGCACCTGCTGGCGGCGGGGCTCCGCGTCATCGCGACCGACGCCTCCCCCGACATGCTCGAGCTGGCCCGGGCCAACCTGGGCCCGGACGCGGAGCTGCGGCGGCTGACCCTGCCCGACGATCCGATGCCGGCCGCCGACGCCGTTGTCTCGGTCGGCCACGCGATCAGCTACCTGCCGGACGCCGCCGCGATCGACCGGGCGCTGACCGCGGCGGCGGGCGCGCTGCGGCCGGGCGGAGTGCTCGCGATCGACATCTGCGACTTGGCCTACGGCCCGATTCAGCCGGGCTCGGAGAGCTTCGGCCGGATCGGCCCGGACTGGGCCGTCATCACCCAGTTCTCGATGCCGTCCCCGGACAGGTTCCTGCGCGATATCACCACATTCGTTCCTGACGGCCACGGTGCGTGGCGCCGGGATAGCGAGCACCACGAGAACGTGCTGGTGGACACCTCCCGCATCCCGTCCCTGCTCTGGGAGCAGGGGTTGCGGCGACGCTAGGATCATCGTTCGGCGCGGCTGAGCTCCCACCCGGCCTGGTCGCGGTGACCGGAACCAGAAGTTGACGCGGAACGGCGGGGCTGGGCGGGACGCGGACTTTGCGTCAGGTCAGCGCGCGCATGGCGCGGGCGAAGGCCTCGGCCCGGTCGCGGTAGTCGCTGAACTGACCGAAGCTCGGCGCGGCCGGGGACAGCAAGACCACCCCGTCCGGCCTGGCCCACCGGTACCCCGCCGCCACGGCGGCCGCCAGGTCCAGGTGATCGGTCACGCCCGCCCAGGCAATCCGCGGATCCGGCGCCCGGTGGCCGGCGGCCTGGTTGATCGCGACGCGGATCCGGGGGCCGCTGTCGGGCAGGGTGAGCACGCAGGTCGGCGCCGGGCGGCCCAGCACGCCCGCGGCGAGGGGCGCGTAGTCGATACCGCGGTCGTGACCACCTACGATCAGCGCGATCCGGCGACCGGGGAAAGAGTCGAGGGCGGCCAGGGTGGGCAGCACGTTGGTGGACAGGCTGTCATCGACAAAGGTGACACCGCCAACCGTGCCGATGGAGGTCAGGCGGCTGGCTAGCGGCTGGTAGCCGCGGGACGCGGTTCGCAGCCGGGCGTCATCGCCGGCGCCGGGCACGCCCATGGCGACCAGGCAGCGGCGCGCGATGAGCGCGTTACGCCGGTTGTGCCGGCCCGGCAGTCCCAGCGGCTCCATCCAGTCCGCGCCGGGATCATCGCCGGCCGATACCCACTCCACCCGCGGTCCGAGCAGCGCGACCCGGTCGGCCAGCAGGTCGCTGTCGGCGTTCGCCACGGTGAGCTCGGCACCCGGCTGCGAGCACGCCGACAGCTTGTCCCGGTAGTACTGCTCCACGCCGCCGTGCCAGTCCAGATGGTCCGGGTGCAGCGAGGTGACGGCGACCACGGGCGGCGAATACGCCAGGTCGGTGGCCTGGTAGCTGGAGACTTCGATAACCCAGTAGTCGGCTTCGCCCGCCTCGGCGGGGTCGTAGGGCAGCACGCCGATGTTCCCGCCGACCAGGCAGCGGTAACCCAGCTGAGTCAGCAGGTGGCCGGTGACCCAGGAGGTGGTGCTCTTGCCCTTGGTCCCGGTCACGCACAGGACCCGGCGCAGGTCGGCTTCGGCGAGCCACAGGCCCAGGCCGCCCACCACCGGGACGCCGAGCCCGGCCAGCCTCGCCACCTCGGGCCGGTACCGGCTCAGGCCCGGCGTCTTCACCACCACGTCGCACTGTTCCAGCGCGGCCAGGCCGCCCTCGCCGGTAGCGAGCACCGGGCGGCGGCCGGGTTCGGCGCGAGGGCGGTCATCGACCAGGACCGGATCGACGCCGAGGGCGGCCAGCTTGCGCAGGTTGGCGTGGCCCTCGCGACCCAGGCCCCAGACCCCGACCCGGGCTCCGGCCAGGTCGGACCAGCTGAGCTTGGCCCGCAGGCCGGTCATCGGTACCCGGCCGGGACGAAGGTCGCAGCGACCGGCTCGAGCATGGCGGCGGCGTCCGTCGCGGACGGCGCGTCCGGCCACCTGGTGACCTCTGCCGCCAGTTCCTGGAGCAGCGCGGAGCCGGCCCGGTCCTCGCGCCGAGCGGCCAGCAGGACCGCGGCCCGGCACTCGCTGACCTCGCCGACGCACTCGAACGGCTTGGCGCCCGCGCCAAGTAGCGCCCGGAACTTCCCCGCCAGCCTCGGATCCGTCAGCGGTTCGCCGGTCACCGCGAAGATCCGCCGCAGCGCCTCGGCCGGCAGGAACGGCGCGAGAATCAGGTCGATGAAGCAGCACTTGTCACACTGACCGCACCAGTGATCGAGCCGGCGGCCCGGGTCACTGTAAAAAGCCTTATTGCAACTTCGGAACGAGCCGTGGTACTGCTCCAGGGCAGCGAATTCCCGCCCGACCCAGAGCTCCGTCCGGTCTCGCAGCCAGGAGAAGTACTCCGGCATCCGGGGCGCGGCGCCGGCCAGGACGTCACGGAAGGCGGCCTCGAACACGTCGCTCTTGGAGAACTGGTGGTTCACCGGGTGGCCCTGGTACTCCAGCGTCGGCACCGACGCCGACCACTCGTTGGACATCACCACCGCGTCCCGGTCCTCGAGCACGGCGGCTAGCACCGCGATCGCCGACAAGATGCCGGTAACCGGTACGTGGCCGTTCAGGAAGCCGAGCTCGGCCGAACGCAGCAGAGCAGGGTCGATCTCCCGTTCCGCCCGGACGATGGGCAGCCCGGTCACCGCGGCCGGCGCCTCGATCGCGGCGAACCGGTCACCGGGACGATTCACCACGAACAGCGCCGCATCCGCCCGCCGCCGGACCCGCTCCACCACCACGATCGAGTCGATCCCGCCGCCGAACGGCACCAGGGCGCGCCGCTCACCGGGCGGGCCAGGCGCACCGGCTGGCCCGGCGGCGAGCGGGAGCGCCGGGGACTGAGCCCGGGGAGCTTCGATGCGCAACAACGCCAGATCCAGGGCGTTGCGGTACCCGAACTCGCCGAGGCCCTGGAGGTAGAACTCGCGGAGGAAGGCGAGCTCAGTCTCGGTCAGCGGGGTCTGGCCGAGGTCGATGACCTCGGGCGCGGCGGTCTTGTAATACGACACCCCGGCCAGCAGGAACACCAGCCGCGACGCCGCCCGGGCGGCGTCGGTGCGCCAGCGCGGGCCGGGCGCCAACGTGAAGCGTTCCGCGAACTGGCGCCCGTCGAGCTCGTACCGGCAGATCAACGAGCCGCGCTCGGCGTCCGCGAGGTAGGACAGGTACCGGAACACCCGGCCGCGATCGCTCGGGTGGGCGGGGTTCACCGGTGACCTCCGATGGGCAGGCGGGCGATCAGGGCGAGGCGCCCGCACGGGCGGGCCGAGCGATCACTGAAGAAGTATCCGGGTACCGCGGGGTCGGCCGGGTGGGCGGGGTCGGCCGGGTAGGCGGGGCCGGTGGGGATATCTGTGACGTGGATCTGGGGGGCGGGGATTCCGGCCTCGGTGAGGACGAGTCGGTTCGCTGCCCATAGGTCCAGGTGCCAGCGGTCCGGCACGGAGTCCGGCCGGATGAACGGGACGGGGCCGAAGGCCCCGGTGACGGCCTGGTGCACGTC
>JALYVS010000674.1 GCA_030853115.1 Actinomycetota bacterium | reverse complement strand
GCATGGTCCCGTCGCCCCTGTCTGGCGGGACCATGCCGCCGGCCGGTCGTACGTTCGGCCTGGTCAGGCTCCGGGGGCGGGGGGCACCGCGGAGGACATGACGTCGGCCGCACGGGCCCAGGCCCGGTGCAGGCCCATCGCCGCGAAGAACTCGTCCTGAAACGCCTTGACCACCGTGCCTGCGGTGACGATTCCCGGATCGGCCAGGGTGATGCCCGCCGCTTCCAGGATTTCGGTGCCGTCGCCCCAGGCGCCCAGGGTCTTGTAGTGACGGAATGCCTCCTGCAGCAGCAGGGTCAGCCTGATATCGGCGGTCGGGGTGGTGCCGCCGGCGATCACCAGCGCGTCGAATTCCACCGAACGCGTGGTCAGGAGCGTGCGGTCGACGGTTTCCTGGCGGCCACCGTGGCTCAGCACACCGCCGGCCGGCGCGACGACCAGGACGGTGGCGCCGAGCTTGGCGGCGGCGGTGCGGAGTTTGCCGACACCGGCGAGATCGGAGCCCGCGTCGGCGATGACGCCGATCTTGCGGCCGGCGATCGGTCCGGGCTCGGTCACGACCTGAGACAGCGCGGGGGACAGCGTCACCTCCCGCGCCGGGCTGCCCTTCGGGACGGGCAGGCCGAGACCGGCCGCGACCTGAGCGCACAGGTCCGCGTCCACGTTGGCCAGGACCGCCAGTTCGCGTTCCTTGATGGCCTGCTCGTAGCACTTGCCCAGCTCGAAGGTGAACGCCTCCACGATATGGGCCTGCTCCAGCGGCGTCAGGCTGCGGTAGAACATCGTGGCCTGGGAGAAATGATCCTCGAACGACACTGGGCTGGCCCGCACCACCGTGCCCTCGACCGGCCGGGCGACCTGCACGTAGCCGCCCTGCCCGGCTGTTGCCACCACCGGCTCGCCGCCGTCGATGCTGTTCGGGAGGTAAGGCGCCAGCCCGGTGTGGACGGCGGTCTGGTGCATGCCGTCGCGCAGCATGTCGTTGACCGGGCAGTGCGGACGGTTGATCGGGAGCTGGGAGAAGTTCGGGCCGCCCAGCCGGGTCAGCTGCGTGTCGAGGTAGGAGAACAGCCGCGCCTGCAGCAGCGGGTCGTTGGTGACCTCGATACCGGGCACCAGGTGCCCCGGAGTGGAAGGCCACCTGCTCGGTTTCGGCGAAGTAATTCGTCGGGTTCCGGTTCAGGGTGAGCTTGCCGATCAGCTGGACCGGTGCCAGTTCCTCGGGCACCATCTTGGTCGGGTCGAGCAGGTCGATGCCCTGGAAGCTGTCGGTGCCGTCGTCCGGCATGACCTGGATACCCAGCTCGTATTCCAGGAACGCTCCGGCCTCGATCCCGTCGGCCATGTCCCGGCGGTGGAAATCCGGGTCGACCCCGGCGGTGATCTGCGCTTCTTCCCAGACCAGGGAGTGCACACCGGCGGCCGGCTTCCAGTGGAACTTCACCAGGCTGCTTTCGCCGGCCTCGTTGACCAGGCGGAAGGTGTGCACGCCGAAGCCCTCCATGGTCCGGTAGGACCGCGGGATGCCGCGATCACTCATGTTCCACATGACGTGGTGAGTGGCTTCGGTGTGCAGCGAAGCGAAATCCCAGAACGTGTCGTGAGCGGACTGGGCCTGCGGGATCTCCCGGTCCGGGTGCGGCTTGGCCGCGTGGATGACGTCGGGGAACTTGATGCCGTCCTGGATGAAAAACACCGGCATGTTGTTGCCGACCAGGTCGAAGGTGCCCTCGTCGGTGTAGAACTTTACCGCGAACCCGCGCGTGTCCCGCGCCGTGTCGGCTGATCCGCGCGAGCCCAGCACGGTGGAAAACCGGGTGAAGACCTCGGTCTGCCGCCCTTTGGTGGCCAGGAACCCCGCCTTGGTCACCGAGCCGGCCGTGCCGTAGGACTCGAAGACGCCGTGGGCGGCGGCGCCGCGAGCGTGGACCACCCGCTCAGGAATGCGCTCGTGGTCGAAGTGGGTGATCTTCTCCCGGAGGTGAAAATCCTCCAGCAAAGTCGGCCCGCGATCGCCGGCCTTGAGCGAGTGATCGGTATCCGGCAGCCGCAGGCCCTGCGCCGTCGTCAGGTTTGATCCGGCCTGTCCGCGCCCGGAGGTACCTGTCGGGCCCACGTCGGCGGGCGCGCTCTGATCGGCATTTCGCGATGAAGGCATCGTGCTCCTGTCATAGAAACGGAGGCGATGGTCTTCACCTGCGGTCGATCGTACAAGACGCCAGGCTTGGTCCCGGCGGTGGTCCGTTTACGGACAGTCATTTGACTCTTCTTACCGCCCAGCGCGGGACCGGATCGTGGGGGACGGCAGGACAACCCACCGCAAGGTCATGGAGTGGATCCGATGAGCAGAACCCGAAGTAGAGCCGCCACCGCCGTGGCCGCCGGCGCCGCCAGGCTGACCGGTGCCGCCGGTGCCGCCGGTGCCGCCAGGCTTACCGCCGCCGCGGTACTGGCC
>JALYVS010000221.1 GCA_030853115.1 Actinomycetota bacterium | reverse complement strand
GCTCCGCACGGCGGTCAGCGTGCCCGGCGCCGCGAACCAGCCGAGGCTCAGCCCCGCCCCGGTCACCAGCAAGCCGAACAGCGCCTGCTGGGCGCCGCTGGACCCGTTGGCGTTGCCGCGGATCAAGATGCCGCAGCCGAGCGCGGTCAGGCCCACCGCCACGAGCAACACCGCCAGCAGCACCAGCTGCGCCAGCATCAGCCCGGCGAACGCCAGCCCCCGGGCGGCGGCCACCAGGCCCGCGACGAGACCCAGCCTGGGCCTGGCCCGGCGGACCTCAATCGTGGTGACCATCGCGCCCCCTCATTTCCTTTCCCGTCAGTCTGCCGCGCGGGGCGCCCGACCGGAAGTGCGGCTACGCCCCGGAAACCGGGTGTACCTAGGTCTACCCCAGTACCTGACCGCTAGCTGGATCTTCATCGAGAGGCGGCGCGAGTATCGTCGGACTCATGGCGCTCACATCACGCAAAGTGCTCCTGCTCGCCGCTGACGACTTCGAGGACATGGAGCTGCTGTACCCACTGCACCGGCTCCTCGAGGAAGACGTCACCGTGACCATGGCCGGGCTGGATGAGCATCCGCTGCGGGGCAAGAAAGGCTACGGGCCGGTAACCGTCGACACCACCGTGGACCAGGTCAGCGCGGGCGACTTCGACGCCCTGGTCATCCCGGGCGGTTTCGCGCCGGACAAGCTGCGGCGTTCGGAGGCCGTGCTGGACCTGGTCCGGGCGTTCGACGAGACGAACAAGCCGATCGCCTTCATCTGCCACGCGGGCTGGGTGCCGATCTCGGCCAAGATCCTCAAGGGGCGCCGGGCCACCAGCGTGGGCGCGATCCGCGACGACATGGTCAACGCGGGCACCGACTGGGTGGACGAGGCCACCGTGGTCGACGGCAACCTCATCTCGGCCCGGACCCCGGCCGACCTCGGCCCCTGGATGAAAGCGCTGCTGGCGGCGCTCGAGAAGTAGGCGCAGCAGGAACAAGGTGGAGGAGCAGGCGCGCGGGGTCATCGGGTCCATCGACGCAGGACACGGAGCGGGCGTCAGTAGCCGGCGATCCGGCCTTCCTGGGTCAGGCCCTCCTGGGTTAGCGCCTCCGCCAGGGCCGTCAGCGCCGCGTCGACCGCCACCCGGGCGGTCAGGGCGTGGGTGTGAGCCCGGTCCACTTCCCCCAGGGCGATGCAGTCGAAGGCAACCTGCGCGTCGTGCTGGGCGGCCTGAAGCTCGCGCGCCGCTTCCTGCAAGACCGGGCTGCTGCCCTCGGTTTCCGGCTCAAGCATCTTCGCTCATCCCTGTCTAATGTGAGCTGTCTAGCTGGGAAGATGACACCTTACCCAGGTCGGCCGCGGTCGTGACTGACGGGGGGCCTTCACGCTGGCCCGCCGGTCCGGTGCGGTAGGTTCGGCCCAGGGCCGGTGCGGCCCCGCCGACGAGGGTGGAGTAGGGCTATGTGCCGATTGTTCGGGTTGACTGCGGGGACCGCGCGGGTCCGGGCGACGTTCTGGCTGCTGGACGCCCCCGATTCGCTGCAGGCGCAGAGCCACCGCAACGCCGACGGCGCGGGTATCGGCTTCTTCGGCCCGGCCGGTGAGCCGGTGCTCCAGAAGCAGCCGGAAGCGGCGTTCCGTGATCAGGACTTTACCCACGAGGCGCAGCAGGCGCAGTCCTCGACCTTCGTCGCGCACGTCCGGTTCGCGACCGCCGGGGGCCGGACGGTGCAGAACACCCACCCGTTTTCGATGGCCGGGCGGATCATGGCGCACAACGGCGGGTTCGGCGAGCTAGCCGAGCTTGACGCGCAACTCGGCGCCTATCGCGACCTCGTACTCGGGGACACCGATTCCGAACGGTACTTCGCGCTGATCACCCAGCAGACCGACGCTCACGGCGGCGACGTCGGGGCCGGGATTGCCGCCGCGGCGAGCTGGATCGCCGCGCGACTGCCGGTCTCGTCGCTGAACACCATCGTGGCGGCCCCGGGTGAGCTGTGGGCGCTGCGTTACCCGGCCGCCCATGCTCTGCATATCCTGGAGCGCCCGGCCGGCCCGAGCGAGGCTGGCCCGGGCGAGGGACTGCAGGTGCGTAGCTCGACGTCTTCGGTGCACGCGCGCGCGCTGGACGATGTCGCTTCGGTGGTGATCGCGTCCGAGCAGCTGGACGGGGAGAGCGGCTGGCGGATGCTGGAGGCCGGGGAGCTGGTGCACGTCCGGGCCGACCTCAGCGTCCACTCCGAGATCGCGCTCCCGCAGGCGCCGGCGCACCTGGTGCCACTGCCCGCCGGCGGCCTGAACATCGACACCTGACCTCTGCCGGGCGTGATCGGCTTCCAGGCGTGACCGGTAGAGGCCCCCTATTTGATCCCGGTGTTCGCGACGCCCTGGACGATCTGGCGCTGCAGGATCAGGAACACGGCCAGCAGCGGCAGGAAGCCGAGCACCGATGACGCCATCGTCTCGGCGAACTGGATCGCCGATCCGCCGATCAGACCGCTCAGTCCGACCGTGATCGTTTCCGACTTGGTCTGGGTCAGCACCAGCAGGGGCCACAGGAAAGCGTTCCAGGTGGTGATGAAGGTCAGGATCGCGACCGCCGAGATGGCGGGGCGGCACAGCGGCATGCAGAGCTGGTAGTAGACCCGCCACCAGCTCGCGCCGTCCAGCCGGGCGGCTTCGATGAGCGTCACCGGAATCTGCTTGAGGAACGAGTAGAAGACGAAGACCGCCACCGGCGCGGCGATGGCCGGCAGGACCAGCGCCCAGTACGTGCCCAGCAGCCCGATGGTCCGGAACTCCATGAACTGCGGCAGCACCAGCGCCTCGCTGGGCAGCATGAGCCCGGCCAAGATGATGGCGAACATTACCCCTTTGCCGCGGAACCTCAGGTGCGCCAGGCCGAAGCCGATCATCGAGCACACCAGCACGGTGAAAATCACCGACAGGGTGGAGATGATGAAGCTGTTCAGGTACCACCAGCCGATAGGGCTGGTGGACCAGGCGCTGGTGTACGCGTGCAGGCTCCAGTGATTGGACCAGAGCGAGACAGGATTGGCGGTAATCTCGCTGTCCGGCCGGAGCGAGGTGATCAGCGCCCAGAGGAACGGCACCAGCCAGATCAATGCGAACAAGGTCAGGCAGGTCGCGGCGAGCCGGTTGAAGGCCTTGGTGGCGCTTCCTGAGCCCGGGGACGCCCGGTGGGCGGACTTGCGCCCGGGTAGCGCTGTCGCGGTCATGGTGGGATGTGTCCCTTCACGCGTTCGCGGTCGTGTTGCGGCCGCGGCGGATGAGCGCCCAGCCGGCCGAGATGACGACGAGGATCACGAAGTACACCATCGTCGCGGCGGCCGCGTAGCCACCTCGGTAGGAGGTAAATCCGGTGTCGTAGATGTACTCGATGACCGGCCGGGTGGACTCATTGGGGCCGCCGGCCAGCAGGATGTAGATCTGGTCGAACACCTTCAGCGACGCCAGGACCTGCAGGATCAGCACCAGGCTGCTGGTCGAGCGCAGCAGCGGGATGGTGATCGAGCGGATCTGCTGCCACGGGGAGGCGCCGTCGATGGCCGCGGCCTCGTACGTCTCTTCGGGGATGTCCTGGATAGCCGCGGTGTACAGGATGAAGTTGAAACCGAACGTCCACCACAACGTCAGCAGGGTGACGGCCAGCCAGGCACCGGAGGTGCTGCCGAGGAAGTTCGGCGCGGACAGCCCGACCCCGCTGAACAGCTTGCTGATGAGCCCGGTCTGCGGGGTGTACATGAACGCGAAGATGAGGCAGACCACTGAGGACGGCACCACGTAGGGAGCGAAGAACGCCAGCCGGAAGAACCACCGGCTGCGCGAGATCCGGGCGGCGAAGATGGCGAAAAGCAGCGGAAGCAGTACCAGCGGAGGCGTGGTGAGCAGCGTGAACAGGACCGAATGCCACATCGACGACCAGAAGTCCGAGCTCTTCAGCACCGCGGCGTAGTTCGCCGTGCCGACCCAGTTACCGAAGCCGGACCTTACCGTGGCCGTGTTGAACAGGCTGATCACGATGCCGATCAGGACCGGACCGATCAGGAAAAGAACGTACAAGGCGAGGAACGGCATGGCGAACAGCCACCCGGACTGATTTTCTACGCCCGCTGCCCGCCTGCGTTTACCGGTCTGCACCCCGACTGCCGCTACGGCCGCGGTGGCTGTGGTGGTCGTCATCGCGTCTCCTGTTCCTGCGCCCTAACGCCCGGATGGCCTAACTCACCGGGGCGATGGCGGTCGTGAAGGTCTTCAGGCTGGCGGTCATCGCGCCCGCCCCGGCGCTCGGGCTGATCGCGCCGGCCAGCACCTCGGTGATCACGCCGCCCATGGCGAGCTGGAAGTCCGACCCGGCCCCGGTGTACCAGCCGGGCGGGTCGTAGACCGCTTTGAAGGCAGCCTGGATATAGTTGCTCTGCGGCTTCTGATCCAGGAAGGCCTTACTGGTCTGGACCGGCAGCCAGGCCGGGATGTGACCGCCGCCCGCCCAGATGGAGCTACGGTCGAGCAGTCCCTTGATGAAGGCGACCGCGTCCGCCGTCCGTTGCGGTGAGCGCCCTGAGCTCTTCGGGATGACCAGCGAATGCGAGTCGGCGTACGCGACCTGCTTGGAGCCGAGGATGGCCGGGAACGGCACGACGTTGAAGTTGAACGGCTTGCCGTCGGGCTGCTTGACGCCGCGGTAGGTCGGGATCTGCCACTCCCCGTCGAACAGGAACCCGGCTTTGCCCTCGCTGAACAGCGTCGTCACCGTGGCGTCGGCCGCATTGCTGGGCATCAGGCCGAGTGACCCGGTCAGGCTCTGCATGAACGCGAACGTCTCCTCGAGCGCGCTCTTATCGATCGTGACCTGGGCGCCCTGGTCTGAGACGATCGGCCCGGCCAGACCCGAGTAAACGGTCATGAACCAACGCCAGGTGGTGGCCGGGTCGGCAGTGTTGGCCGAAATCGCGCCGTACTGACCGCTGGCCTGTTTCATGGCCTTGAGGGCATTGACGAAGTCGTCCCGGCCCTGCATCGGCTTGAGGTTGTCACCGGCCGCGTTCAGCAGGCCGGCCTTCTTGGCCAGGTCCACGTTATAGAACATGACGAACGGGTGCGTGTCCAGCGGCACCGCGTAGACCGTCCCGTTCACGGTGGCTTTCTTCCAGGCGGCGGGAGTGAACTTGTCCTGGGTGATGCCGACCGCGCCGACACCTGCGTTCTGCACCGGTTCCAGCAGCCCGGCTTCGGCGAGCAACGGCAGCCGGGACAGGTGCGAGATCGCCACATCCGGCGGCCGCCCGCTGGACGCGGCGAGGGCCAGCTTCGTGTAGTAGGGATTGCCCCAGGACAACAGGGTCGCCTCGACCGAGAGATGGCTCGCCTGGGAGAACGAGTTCACCATCTTCGTCATGTTGATCCCGTCGCCGCCGCCGAACAGGTGCCAGAAGATGACGTCGGCGGTGGAAGGCTGGCCCCCAGTGATGCTGTTGGCCACCGGCGACGCACAGGCAGACAGCGCTCCGGCGAGCCCCAGGCCGCCGCCGATAGCCATGAACTGGCGACGCGAGACAGATCTGGTCATGTCGCGTGCCCTCCTCATCGAGGCGTTATGAGCTGATACAGCGTGACTGTCGCACAGTTTTTGCATCGATGCAAGGTCTCAAAACGAAAGATCATGTCGCAGCTCGAGATAAGACCGCGCTTCGCTTGCATCGATGCAAGAAAAAGGCGATGCTGTCCGGAGACGATGCTGTCCGGAGACGCTGTCCGGGAAGACACGAGCGGAGGGATCGCCGGGTGAGAGCGACCCTGCAAGACGGTTCGTATCCAAGGCCGATGCTGTGCCGCGAGCACTGGATCAGCCTGGACGGCGAATGGGAGTTCGGCTATGACGACACCGACGTGGGGGTGGCGGCACGCTGGTTCGACCAGAGCGGCCCCGGGCCGTTCACCCGCCAGATCGTGGTGCCGTTCCCGCCGGAGTCGCCGGCGTCCGGAGTCGGCGACCCCGGCATCCACCCGGTGGTGTGGTACTGCCGCCGGATCCCGCGCGAGTCGCTGCTGGGGGCCGGGACGGAGCCACGGCGGGTCCTGATCCACTTCGGCGCCGTCGACTTCCGGGCCCAGGTGTGGTGCGACGGGCAGCTCGTCTGCAGCCATGTCGGCGGCCAGAGCCCGTTCACGGCCGACGTCACCGACGCGATAGCCGCGGGCACGGGCCACGTCGTGCTGGTGGTGCGGGCGGAGGACCAGCCGGACGACCTGGAGCAGCCACGCGGCAAGCAGGACTGGCGCGAGCAGCCGCACGGCATCTGGTACGAGCGGACGACCGGGATCTGGCAGAGCGTCTGGGCCGAGACCGTGCCGGAAGTTCACCTGACCGACGTGGCCTGGATACCGGATGTAACCGCCGCCACGGTGCACGGCGAAATCACCCTGGCCAAACGGCCGCCGCGCGGCCTCGTGCTCGAGCTGACGGTCCGGCTGGGCGAGGAAATCCTCTCCGAGCTGTCGGTGGGCATGCCGGACCAGGCCATCAACGTCGATATCCCGCTGGCGGCAGTGCGCAACGGACAGGACCGGGCCCGGCTGCTGTGGACCCCCGAGCATCCGACCTTGCTCGATGTCGAGGTCGTGCTGCGCAACCGCCAGACGGGCACCGTGATCGACTCGGCGGCCAGCTACACCGGGCTGCGCACGGCCTCGGTGGGCATGGGCTCGTTCCAGCTCAACGGGCAGCCGTGCTACCTGCGCGCGGTGCTCAACCAGGGCTACCGGCCGCGGACGCACCTGGCCGCGGAGGGGTCGGCGCAACTGCGGTCCGAGGTCGAACTGGCCCGGCAGATGGGATTCAACGCCGTTCGGATTCACCAGAAAGCCGAAGACCCGCGGTTCCTGTTCTGGGCCGACCGGCTGGGGCTGATGGTGTGGGCCGAGACCGCGGCCGCCTACGTGTACTCGGTCACCGCCGTCACCTTGCTCGTGACGGAATGGATGGATCTCCTGCGCCGCGATCGCAGTCATCCCTCGATCATCGTCTGGGTGCCGATCAATGAGAGCTGGGGCGTGCAGGACATCGCCTCCAGCCCCGCCCAGCAGAACTTTGTCCGCTCACTGGCGAGCCTGACGCGCGCACTGGATCCCAGCCGTCCGGTGGTATCCAACGAAGGGTGGGAACACCTGGACAGCGACATCCTGGGACTGCACGACTACGCGGGCGACGCTGATGAGCTGCGCGCCAGGTACGGCACCAGCCAGGCGGTCGGCGAGGTGGTGCGGTCAGCCCGCGGTCCCCTGCTCCGGCGCCCGGTCATCGGCGAGCAGCAGCTGCGGGCCTTCGCCGCGGGGGATGCCCCGCTCATGATCACGGAGTTCGGCGGCATCTCGCTGTCCAGCGCAGACGATACGTGGGGGTACACGAGCGCAAGCTCCGATAGCGAATATGCGACCTTGCTGCGGCAGCTGTTCGACGCCCTGCGCGTGAGCCGCGATGTGGCCGGGTTCTGCTACACCCAGTTCATGGACACGGGCCAGGAAACCAACGGCCTGCTGTTCGCCGACGGAACCCCCAAGCTGCCGCTGGATACCATCAGGCAGATCGTCACCGGCGTGAAGGACAGCACCGGCGGCGAGCCGAATTCCACCTCCGGGTGGCACGACTTACACACGGGCCGTCCCGCTCCGCTGACCGATCGGAGCTTCGACCCGGTGAGCCGATGAGAAGATGACGCCGTGGCTGTGACCCTGCGCGATGTCGCTCTGCACGCGGGAGTGTCGACCCGCACGGTGTCCAACGTGGTCAACGGGTTCCCGCATATTTCACCCCCGATGCGGGCCAAGGTGCAGGCGGCGCTTAACGAACTCAACTACAAGCCGAACTTGCTCGCCCGCAGCCTGCGCCAGGGCCGGACGGGAATCATCACGCTGCTGCTGCCCGAGATCGCCGTTCCCTACTTCGGTGAGCTCGCTCATGAGGTGGTCGAACGCGCCAGCGAACTGGGCTATACCGTCATGATCGACGAGACGGGGGGCAAACCCGACCGCGAGCGAGCGCTGCTGGACGTGGCGGCTGAGTCGAGCTGGGTGGACGGCGTGCTGCTCAGTTCGCAGGGCCTGCACGGCCGTGATCTGGCTGGCCTGGCCCCCAGCATGCCGGTGGTGCTACTAGGCGAACGAACCGCCCGTACGGCCCTGGACCACGTCGGTATCGACAATGTGAAGGCGGCCCGGGATGCGGTCCGGCATCTCATCGGCTCCGGCCGGCGCCGGATCGCCGCCATCGGCGGTAACGCCAGTGCGTCCGATGCCCCCTCCCGGCTCCGGTTCAAGGGATACCAGCAGGAAATGCGAGCGGCCGGCCTGCCCACCGAGGGCTTGTACGTCCGTACCCCGGATTACAGCCGCGCCAGCGCGGTGGTCGCGACGCGTTCGCTACTCGACCGAGACGACCGGCCGGACGGCTTGTTCTGCTTCAGCGATGCGCTCGCGGCCGGCGTGCTGCGCGAACTGTACGAGCAGGGTCTGCGGGTGCCCGCGGACATCAGCGTCGTCGGCTTCGACGACGTCGAAGAAGCCCGGTTCGCCACGCCGTCCCTCACGTCGATCCGGCCGGACAAGGCCAAGATCGCCAACGTGGCGCTGGACATGCTCATTCAGCGGATGCAGGGTTCGGAGGTCAAACCCCGTGATGTCCGGGTCGGCTACGAGCTGATCGTGCGGGAGAGCAGCTCGCCCGTAGGGCGGACTTCGGGGCCGAGCATGATCACGAAGACCTCTACCCCTTTTTTGGGGGTATAAGTCTTCGTGATCATGGTGGTAGCCCCGACCGGATTCGAACCGGCGTTACCGCCTTGAGAGGGCGACGTCCTAGGCCTCTAGACGACGGGGCCGTGCATCTCCAGCAGGATCTCAACTGTCCCTGCGGAGCCGATATTTCTGGCTTGGCCAGCGGCGTACAGACTACCGCCTCGCAACCGGTGTAGCCAACCGGGTGGTCTGGACGGCGGTCACGATGGGTCTGCCGTCACCTCGGCCAGGGCTACGGCGGCTTCGACCAGCTCGACGTTCCCGCTGGCCAGGCGGCCGTCGGCGAGGACAGTGGTGTCCTCGAGGCCGACCCGGATGTCCCGGCCCAGCTGGATCGCCGCTTGCAGCACGGGCCAGGTCGCCGCACCGTAGCCATGGTGCAGCCGCGGCGCGGTGAAGCCGTGCCGGTGCAGCGCGGCCTCGATGTCCGCGGCGATCGCGACCGCGACCTCCGGGGTGGCGTCGTGCGGCTCGATCAGGATCCGCAGCACGGGGCGGCCGAAGTCGCTGTCCGCGAGCTGGTCCGCGTCCGCGACGGACCACAGGCCCGCCTCGACCGCGATGCCGAGCTCGGTGAGCAAGCCGGCCAGCTCGGCGGCACCGGGCTCGGACAGGTTGACCGAGGCGAAATCGGGCCGGTCGTTCCCGGTCCAGCCCGATACCAGCGCCGTCCGCCGGGCTAGATCTCCGCCCGCCGTCCACAGGCCGGTGGTCACGCCGACCGGGGTGAGCGGCGCCGCGG
>JALYVS010000220.1 GCA_030853115.1 Actinomycetota bacterium | reverse complement strand
CACCCGGTCCGCCAGCCGGGCCACCGTCATACCCCGACGCTAAATCACGGCCACGAACGGGAGCCAGCCGACGCCCAGCGCCAGCCGTCAACCCCAATGAAAGATCAGGGTTAAAGGCTCGGCCCATTTGATGCTCTCATCGCCGTCATGGCGCTCCACCACGCTGAGCGGGTCGACATGACCTCGGCATAAGGGTTCATCGTGCCGGCCCGCGCCGGCACAAGGGTTCACCGTGCCGGCTGAACCCGGCGCGATGGCTGTCACGGGCGGTCCTGGCGCGGCCAGCGGGACTGCTGGCCAAGCGGAGGTCCCCGCAAATCGCCGGGAATGGCCACGGAACCCCGGCCCCGGGTGGACTCCAGGCCCTAGACACGAACCCCGACGAATTAACAAGAGTCACCCACTTAGGCTCCGCGATTGAATGCGGGGGGCTCACGACCTTAACCGCATTAGCATCTCGGGGCTGGGCCGTCTAGATCGGTTCAGACTGAAACAACGTCTTTGATCGGTCCCAGCTGGATAGCGTCGCATGCTGTGGAGGTGCAACCCAAACTGCAACCCGAAGTCGTGCTGTCTGGGCGAGCCTGTCGACCAGATTCCCGCCGGCCGCGCTATTCGCGACCGGTCCTGGCGGGTCAGCCCCGGATGGTCTTACTCCGGCACAGGTTCGCGGAGGATGGGCTGGTACACCGCAAGGATATTGCCTGAGCCTGGCCAGGTTCGGGTGGACAGCAGCTTAAGCGAGACCGGCGGGCGGCCCGTGAACAGCGGGATCCCTCCGCCTGCGATCACCGGGAAGATGGTCAGGTGCAGCTCGTCCACCAGGCCGTGGACGAGCAGGTCGTTCCAGAGCTGTCGGCTCAACTGCAGCAGGATGTCGCGCCCGGGCCGCGCCTTGAGCGCGCCGATCTCCGCGTAGAGGTCCGCGCCGCGGATGATGCGGGTGGTGTCCTGCCACGGTGCCAGGTCCTCCGGGGCGATGGCATCGGAGACGACGTACTTCTCCGTGTCGCGGATGAGCCGCGCGAACTCGCGCCGGATCGCGGTACCAGGAGGGGTGTCCCCAGGGTTGTTCGGATAAGACACCCAGTAGTCCTTGTTCGTCATGAATGACGTGCGCCCGCTGAGGATCAGCGTGTCGGCGTCGCGGAGCAGGTCGGTGTTGTACTCGTCGAACGCGTCATCCGCGCCGTAGTCCTCGTGGAAGTAGTCGAAGAACCGGTCGAAGGTCTTGTTGGCCGACTCGTAGTAACCGTCTAGCGTCAGGAAGTTGGAGACGATCAGTTTCCGCATGCGGGCCAACGTAGCCGATGTCGGTCAGGGCCGCTGCGGGGAAGTTCCGCAGTCCGGTGTCCCTAGCGCAGCAGATCCGCTGGCGTTCCAGGCTCGGTGCCATGCCTGGATCTCATTGCCGCAGCGCTGAGCGACGCGCTGCGGAAGTGCCAAGAAGCCTGGCTTACGATGACGACGGACGCCTAGATGGAACTGGGTTGATGTCATGTCGACTGTGCAGGATGCCGCCGAACAGCCTGGCAGGCGTGGCCAGCCGGTCAGCGACAGCGAACCAGCAGATGGCCGGGCGGCCCGATCGCACCGCTCCCGCCGGGCGATCGTCGATGCGATGCGCGCACTGCATGCCGAGGGTGACCTCCGGCCGACCGCCCCTCGTGTCGCCGAGCGGGCAGGGGTGTCGCTGCGTACGGTCTGGCAGCAGTTCGCCGACATGGAGATGCTGCTGGTCGAGGCGAATCGTCGCGACGACGAAATCCTGCGGTCGCTGATGGAGCACATCGATCCGGGTCAGCCGCTGGCCGCACGGGTCGTGTTGTTTGCCGGCCAGCGGGCGCGGATCCTGGAGCAGATGACACCCAGCTGGCGGGCGGCTCGCATTTACGGGCCGTTCTCTGCGGAGCTCACGCGCAATAAGGTGCGGACGCTGGCGATGGCCAGGGCGAACCTCGAGACGGTTTTCGCGCCAGAGCTGACGGGACTCGCCGGCTCGAAGCGCCGGCAGCTGCTCGATGGCCTGCACGCGGTCAGCATCTGGTCGTTCTGGGAGTCGCTGCGCACCGAGCTCAGCCTCGGCCCGGGACAGGCCGAGGAACTTCTCCGCGGCACTTTCACCGCGCTGCTCGCCAAGGCCGGATTCCCGTAACCGCCGCCTGCCAGCCGTGAGCCGCAGGCCGTCACGGTGATCCCGCCCGGCGCCCGCCTGCGTCAACGGACGGCGAATCAGTTCCATCGCCTCAGACATTGAATTTGCACTCATAGTGCAGATACATTGACCTCGACGTCCCAGTTCAACCGGATGCCGGCCAACGAGGATGATGGCGAGGTCAATATGAGCGTGACCGCGGAAAGTACCGGTAAAAGACCCAGCAGCGGTGCGTCGTGGCTGTGGCGGCGGCAGCTCCAGGCGTATCCCGACACCAGGCCGCGCCTGCTCTACCTGGCGATTACCGTCCTGGCTACCATCACGCTGTACTACCAGCTGTACGTTGTCGGCTCGGTGTCCACGCTGGTGCTGGCTAACCTGCACATGACCTTTACCTTCTTCGTGGTGATCCTGGCCGTGGGCAACCTGGTCGGGGCGTTCGGCTCTCTGTTCGCCGGGCTTACGGACCGGCTAGGCCGGGCCAACCTGGTGGTCGGGGGCCTGCTGATCACCGGGGTGCTTACCGCCTTCGTTCTTCCGGCCGCGACCAGCCGGTGGGCCTTCGGTGTCGAGAGCTTCGTCGTCGGCCTGGTCGAGGGCATCTGCCTGGTCGCCACCCCGGCACTGATCCGTGACTTTTCCCCGCAGGTGGGACGGGCCACGGCAATGGGCTTCTGGACCGCAGGCCCGGTCGCGGGCAGTCTGATCGTCGCCGTCGTCGGCAGTGCTACCGTCCCGGCCACCGTCACTAATCCGCGGATCTGGACGCATCAGTACGTGATCTGCGGGATTGCCGGGCTTGTCGTCTGGCTGATCGCCCTGGTAGGGCTGCGGGAGCTGTCCCCTCGGCTACGCGACCAGCTGATGGTGACGATCCGCGACCGCGCCTTGATCGAGGCGCGAGCCCAGGGGCTCGACATCGAGGCGGCGCTGCGCCATCCGTTCCGTCAGCTGCTCAAGGTCGACATCGTCGTCTCCGCGTTCGCGGTTTCAGTCATGCTGCTCGTCTACTACACGGCCGTAGGATTCTCCCTTATCTACCTGACCACCGTATTCGGTTTCTCGGTCAAGAACGCTAACGGGCTGGGGAACTGGAACTGGGGGTTTAATGTCATCGCGGTGCTGCTCATCGGGGTCATCTCCGACCGGTTCCGGGTGCGCAAGCCGTTCATGGTGCTCGGCGGTGTCATCGCCGCGGTCATGACGGTGGTTTACCTGGAGCAGGCCGGCCACCATCCGGGCTACTACACGCTTGCGGGGATGCTAGCGGTTTTGTCGCTCGGGCTGGGCATCGCTTTCACTCCGTGGATGGCGAGCTTCACCGAGACGGTGGAAGCCCGTAACCCGGCGCTCACCGCGACCGGGCTGGCGATCTGGGGCTGGATTCAGCGAGTCGTGGTCTTCGCCTCCTTCCTGATTATCCCGGCCCTGGTCAGCTCGGTCACCCCGCTGGTCACCTACGGAGCTACGGTGTCGGCGTACTCGGTTCAGTACGGCAGCCAGCTCGGGTTCGCCCAGACCCACCCAGCCGTGGTGGCCACCGCCCAGAAGGTACCCCCGGCAGTGCTGGCGACGGCCGCGAAGGTTCCCCCGGCGGTGCTGGCCACCGCAGCCGAGCTCGGCCCGCAACTCGCGAACGCACAGAAGTTCGCAGCAGAGCTGGCCGTGATCGAGGGCCACCCGGCCCTGTTCACCAAGCTGGCCGCCGACCCCGCCAGCAGCGCCCTGCAGGCGCAGGCCGTGACCGCCGCTGGCGGCGGGGCCAAGGGGATCGCCGTGCTCACCACGATCAGCGCTAACCGGGCCGCCATCAACGCCGTCATCGCGGCCGGCCCGCAGCTGAAGACCATTGCCCCGTACTCGGCCGACCTGACGGCCATCGCTCCGTACTCGGCCGACCTGAAGGTCATCGCCCCGTACGGGCCGCAGCTAACGGCCCTGTCGAAGGTGCCGCCGGCAGCCATCGCGTACCTCACCGCCCACGGCGCCGCGGTGCAGAAGGCCGCCGCCCAGACCGCGAGTCAGTGGAAAACCTGGTACTGGGTCTGCTTCGGCGGGCTCATCGTCTTCTTGCTCTCCATCCCGCTGCTGCGCGGCCGCTGGAAGCCCGCAGACGCCAAGCGGGACGAGCAGGAGCACGAAGCCATGGTCGAGGCCGAGCTGGCCAAGCTCAACGCCTGAGCCGTAGCTCGCGCGCCAGCCCAGGATAAGCCCGGCCGTAAAGATCACCGTGTTGACGAGAGGACAGAGGAAATGCCGCAGTTCGGCGCGAAGCAACTTGACATCACCGAACAGAACGCAGCGGTTGAGCGGGTCCTTGAGGTCACCGGGAACCCTCGCCACCGGTACCTGCTTCAGTCCTATCTCCGGCACCGGTACCTGGAGTCGGCGGGACGGTACCAGGAGATTTTCGCGCCCGAGATGACCGTCGGGCATCCGTTCTACCGGTTCAGCCTGATCGGGCAGCCGAGGTTCGCGCTGGACGGCCGCCCGCAGGTGGAAGCGGTCTACCAGCACTGGACGCAGACGGATCAGTGCGTCTTCTACGTGGAGGACGAGTCCGTGGCGGTCGGCGACCACCTGATCGTGGGCCGGGGCATCGGCTACCAGCAGCGGCTGGGCTCAGAGCTCGCGGCGTCCGGCGCCGACGTCGACGCCGGCGCGATGTACCTGGAGCGTTTCCAGATGGTCATGGTCTGGCCGTACGACGACCAGTGCCGGCTGATCGGCGAGGATCTCTGGGAGTTCGATGACGCCGAACGTGCTCTCATCAAGCTCGATCCAGCCGACGTGCTGACCGCTAAGCAGGCCGGGGAGCTGCTCGAGCCGCTGATCAAGCCGCTACCGCCTTTCGACGCCAGCTTCCTGCCCGGATGAGCGAAGTCGCGCGATGAGGGCGGTCACCTGCCAGAACTCCAGGTTGGAGCTTGTCGACGTGCCGGACCCGCAGCCCGGTCCCGGCCAGGTCGTCATCAACGTCCTTGGCTGCGGCATCTGCGGGTCCGACCTGCATGTCCGTTACCACGCGGACGCGGAGGCCGACGTGCTGGCGGAGATCGGCTACGACGGCTTCATGCGTTCGGGTCAACAGGTGGTGCTCGGCCACGAGTTCGTCGGCCAGATCGCCGGCTTCGGGCCGGGGACCCGGAGGAAAATCGCGGCCGGGACCCCCGTGGTGGCGGTGCCGCTCACCCGGCGAGCGGGGAAGATGCACGCGATCGGCCTGTCCGCGGCGGCACCAGGCGGGTACGCCGAGCAGGTGGTGGTCGAGGAGTCGCTGATGTTCGCGCTCCCGAACGGACTGCCGCCCACCCTCGCCGTCCTCACCGAACCGCTGGCGGTCGGCTGGCACGCGGTCCGCCGCGCGGAGGTAAAGAAGAGCGGCGTCGCGATCGTGATCGGTTGCGGCCCCGTCGGCCTAGCCGTCATCTGCATGCTCAAGGCCCGGGGCGTCGGCGCGGTCGTGGCGAGCGATTTCTCTCCTGGCCGGCGTCAGCTTGCCGCCGCGTGCGGCGCGGACATCGTGGTGGACCCGGGCAGCAGGTCGCCGTATGAGGTGTCGGGAGACCGCGGTTTCCTGACCAGCCTCCCGGCCGCCGTCGGACTCGCCATCGGAACTATGGAGAAGCTCAGGCCCCTGCCGGTGCCATGGCAGCACGTCTGGCGCTTGGGGGAGGTGCTGGGCGGCAAGCCAAAGCACCCGGTGATCTTCGAGTGCGTGGGCGTTCCCGGCATCCTGGACGGCATCATTGCGAGCGCGCCGCTGTACTCGCGCGTAGTGGTGGCCGGGGTCTGCGTGGAACCGGACACTATCCGGCCGGTGATGGCGATCAACAAGGAAATCGACCTGCGGTTTGCCGTGGGCTACACGCCGCTGGAGTTCAGCGACACGCTGCACATGCTTGGGGAGGGCAAGGTAAAGGCGGCACCGATCGCAACTGGAACTGTCGGGCTGCCTGGCGTCGAGGCCGCCTTCGATGAGCTGGCCGCCCCAGGAAAGCACGCGAAAATTATCGTCGAACCGGCGAGCTCGGCCACCGGGCCCGTACCCGCCGACCGGCATAGGTAGCAGGTAGGTTTCGGCGCTGGCGATTCACGCGCGGATGACCGATAGTCCCGCGTCCTCGAGTTCGCGTTGCTCTTCGATGGGCAGGCCGGTGTCGGTGATAAGCAAGTCGAGCTGATTCAGCTCGCCGTACCGGGTCAAGGCGACGATGCCGACTTTCGAATGGTCGGCGAGCAGGATTGTTCGCGCCGCAATCGTGAGCATGGCTCGCTTGACGGCGGCTTCGGCTAGGTCAGGCGTGGTGAGCCCGCTAGCGACTGATATTCCGTTGGTGCCCAGGAACGCGACGTCGACGTGCAGTCTCGATAGGGTGTCCAGCGTCCAGTCATCCACGCAAGCCAGGCTCCGCGGGCGGACTCGCCCGCCGACCGATAGCACCGTAAAGTTTTCGTGCGCGGCCAGCGCATTGGCGATGTAGCCGGCATTGGTGGCGATGGTCAGCGGCCGGTCCGGGGGCAGGGCGTTAGCCAGGTAGCTCGGCGTGCTTCCGGCCTCGATAAAGATCGAGCCATAAGCCGGGAGTTCGGTGACAGCGGCGGCTGCGATGCGTTCCTTCTCGGCCGTCATCAGGCCGGCGCGAGCCTGAATCGGCGGCTCAACCAAGATTTTCTCCACCGCGATGGCACCTCCGTGCACGCGCCGGATGGCTCCGCGTCGCTCCAGCTCGGCTAGGTCCCGGCGGATCGTCTCGCCCACCACGGCGAAGCGTTCGGCGAGTGCCGTTACCCAGACCCGTCCATCCCGGCGGATCTCGTCGAGGATTGCTTTCTGGCGCTCGTCGACGAAGAGCAGCGGATTCTGGGGTTTAATGCTGTGCTGGCCGCCGCCAGAGGCGTCAGCGTGGTCGGTTGTCATGCTTCCCCCTGGCCTTGAGTGGACCGTTCAGAGGTGCTGCCTGTCGGGCTTGCTCCTGTGCCAGCTTGTCATGGCGGCCACCTATCGCGGTCAGCGACCGGAAGTTGCGCCGTTGACGATGGCTCCTCACTCAAAAGTGAACATCACGTTATGTTCCGCCAGTGAGGCCGTGGCGCACCACGCCGGTGAACGCCGAGCCTGCCCGGCATCCGGCATGTCACTGATGCAGTGCGGGCTCCCTCTCGAGTGAGGCGAGGAATGTCGCAAGGTCGGGCACGACCTCGTGAGCGTTCGTGAGCATGACGGCATCGACCGTGGAAGTGACAGCCACGACGTATGCTCCCGCCGTTACCGCCGCCGCTACACCGGCGGGGGCGTCCTCGAACGCGACGCACCTGCGCGGCGGCACTCCTAGCAGATCCGCTCCTCGCCGGAACGGCTCAGGATGCGGCTTGCCGTGCGTCACGTCCTCGGCGCACACCATCACCCTAGGCGGTTCCAAGCCCGCCGCCGCCAGGCGCACATTCGCGAGCCGCCTTGTCGCGGACGTGACGACTGCCATCAGCCACCCCGATCCCAGTAGTTGAGCGGCACCGGGCAGCGCTGTGACGCCATCAGTATCGGCTACCTCCATCGCCTCGACCAAGGCTGCCTCGGCCGGGGCGTCCAGGTGTGGCGCGTACCGCCTGATTTTCTCGATATGCGTCATACCATGCGCGGCCAGGAGACGCTGTACATCCACCCCTCGCGTCTGTCCCCAAGCGCTCCAGACCCTGGTTTGCGCACCTTGGCTGGCTATGAGCGTCCCGTCGAGGTCGATCAGGCACGCCCACGGCGAAGTGCCCATCACGGCCGCACGGGCGGGGATATGAGCATGGACCTGGCGCGGCCTCACCCGAACGGCTCCCACTCAGGGAATCGCCGTATGCCGTACGTCAACGGCACCGTGTTGTGGCTAAGCTGGGATATTTTGGTAACTGTATTAGTGCTCTGCGTGATCAAGCGTGAACCCTTCCAGTTGCCAGTCAACGACCGATTCACACCCGAATTCACATATCCGGATAGCTTCTTTCCTGCAGCTTGAGGGCACTTTGTGACAACGAGTAATATATTTGATGCTTATTAAATGTGAATCTAAGTGGATATCAATAAGAAGTCAACATGCCGTTACGATCTTGTGACCACCCCAGGTGCGTACCTCGACCAGGAGCCGATCCACCGAGACCCTGCGCGATGACGGGCGCCTGGTTAGCTCGGTTAGCCACCACCCGGGCGCGGCTGCGGGGAGATGCTGCTCGATGCTGCCAGCGGCCGTTTCGTCGTCGGCCTGGGCCGGGCTAACCTCAACACCACGTATTTAAGGCGTGGGACGCTTCGACGAGGCTGTGACCTGGTGTTTCGTGATGTTTTGGGGGCAGGGAGGGACTCCTGGCAGGCGTTTGGGTGTCTGATCCAGCGCCCATTATAGGAGTCCCTTGTGCTTTCTACTGTGCCCGGCGTCGCCGGCGCAACTCGGCCGGCGGTGTTCCCGGATTCGGGGACCCCGGCCGGGACAGTCGTGCTTGGTGCCTCTGGCCTGCGTGTTCACGGTTCGGGGACCGTTTCGGCGGAGGGTTCCGCCCCGTCAGCGGGTGAGCTGGCGGTGTTCTGCCGTCCGGTGGTGACGGCTACCGCCGTGGTCCGGAGGGACGGGACGGTGCTGGCGGGCGCGTGGCTGCCGGACCTGGTGCGGCTGGGCGAGCTGGAACGGCACCTCGGCGACGGCGTGATCGAGGCGATCGTGGACGCGGAGCTGGGGAGGCGGCGGCTGAGAGCGCGGCAGCGGCGGCGGATCATGTCCTATCCGCTGGTCATCTGGCTGATGATCGCGATGACGCTGATGCCGGACGCCTCTTACGGCGAGGCGCTGGCCCGCCTGGCCGGCCTGCTCGCGGACATCCCGTTCGCCCTGGACTGGCACGTGCCCACGGGGAAGGTGATCACGGAGTGGCGGCTGCTGGTCCCGGCCGGCGTGATGGAGGAGGTCTTCTGGCGGGCGGCCGGTCCGCTGGTCAGCGATGACGAGGCGTCAGCGGTCACGCTCGCCGGGATGATGGTGTGCGCGGCGGACGGGATGCTGGTGAACCTGGCGGACACCCCGGCGAACCGGGCGTTCTTCGGGTCCACGGGCACCGCGGACGATTCCTCGCCGTTCCCGCAGCTCAGGGTGGTCGCGCTGGCCGGGCGGGCCGGCCGCGCCATGCTCGGGGCGATCCTCGGCCAGGCGGGAACCGGGGAGCAGGCCCTGCTGAAACGGCTGGTGAAACGCCGCCCGGAGCTGTTCGCCGGCCGCGTGACCTGCTTCGGCAGGAACTTCCCCGGGCATGAGCTGATCACGGCGATCCTGGACGCGGGCGGGCACGTCGTCGCCCGCGCCGGGGCCACGCTCAGCCTGCCGATGGCGCCCGGCGGCTGGCTGCCCGGCGGCTCCCGCCTGACCTGG
>JALYVS010000673.1 GCA_030853115.1 Actinomycetota bacterium | reverse complement strand
GGCCGCGGCCGTCGAGCTGGCCCGGCTCGCCGCCGCCGGGGTTCGCGCGGCGCACCCGCGGGAGTGGTACGCGCTGACCGAGCTGTCCGACGCCGGCCCGATCGTGGCGGGCGGCGAGACCGTCCGGCTGTCCCCGTCCCAGGTCGAGTCGTTCACCCGGTGCGGGCTGCGCTGGCTGCTCGAGGCGGCCGTCGGTGCGGGCCGGTCAGATGTCCTGCGCCACCTGGGCACCGTGATTCACGCCGCCGCCGTCCTGGCTGCCTCCGGAGCTTCCGAACGGGCCGTGGCTGATCGCATCGACGAAATCTGGCACCATCTGGATTTCGGCAGTGCCTGGTATAGCGCGAAGCAGCGAGCGCTAGCCGAGCGGATGGTCCGCAAGTTCCTCGCCTGGCACGCCGAGAACCCGCGCGAGCTCGTCGCGGTGGAGCAGTCGCTCAAGGTCCGGATCGGCCCGGTGGAGATCACCGGCCGGGTGGACCGGCTGGAATCCGATGACCAGGGCCGCGCGGTCGTGGTCGACCTGAAGACCGGCGGCAGCGCGCCGCGCGAGGACGAGCTCGACCGGCACCCGCAGCTCGGCGTCTACCAGCTCGCGGTGCTGCTCGGCGCGTTCGAGCGGCTCGGCCTGGCCGAGCCGGGCGGCGCCGAGCTCGTCCAGGTCGGCAAGGCGTCCGGCGTGACCATGCGCGCCAAGGTACAGCGGCAGGGCGCGCTGGCGCAGGACCCCGAACCCGGCTGGGCCAAGGACCTGGTGGAGACCGTGGCGGCCGGCATGGCCGGACCGCTCTTCGAGGCCAAGGTCAATCCCGGCTGCCGCACCTGCCCGGTCGCCTCCTGCTGCCCGGTCCACCCTGACGGCGAGCAGGTCACCCCGTGACCTACAGCACCGGCCAGATCGGGACAGGCCAGATCGGGCCGGTCCAGCTCGCGCGGCTGCTGCGGCTGCCCGAGCCCACCCCGGAGCAGGCCGCGGTGATCTGCGCGCCGCTAGGCCCGATGGCCGTCATCGCCGGGGCCGGCTCGGGTAAGAGCGAGACGATGGCGGCCCGGCTGGTCTGGCTCGTCGCCAACGGCCTGGTCCGCCCGGACCGGGTGCTCGGGCTCACCTTCACCAGGAAGGCCGCGGCCGAGCTCGCCGACCGGGTGCGTTCCCGGCTGGAACGGCTCCGCCGCGCGGGCCTGGACCAGACCAGCCCACCCGCCAGTACCGAGACGGGCGACCCGTTCGGCGGCGATCCGGTGATCGGCACCTACCACGCCTACGCGGGGCGGCTGGTCGGCGACAACGCCCTGCGCGAAGGGCTCGAGCCGTCCATGCGGCTGATCACGCCCGCGCTGTCCTGGCAGCTCGCGGCGGGGATCGTGGCCGCCTACGACGGGCCGATGGACGAGATCACCTGGACCCCGCAGACGGTGACCGCGGCCGTGCTCGATCTGGCCGGCGACCTCGCCGAGCATCTGCGCGGGGCCGGCGACGTCACCGCGGTGGGGGAGTGGCTCAGCACGGAGCTGGACGGGTTGCCGGGGCGGGTACCCGCCGCCGTTCGGAAAATTATGGAAACCCAGCAGGCCCGGGAGCAGCTGCTGCCGCTGGTCGAACGTTACGCGGCGGCCAAGGCGGCCCGCGAGGTGCTCGACCACGGAGATCAGGTGGCCCTGGCCGCCCGGATCGCGGCCAGGCACCCGGAGGTGGGGGCGGCCGAGCGGGCCCGCTACCAGGTGGTTCTGCTCGATGAGTACCAGGACACCAGCCACGCGCAGCTGGTCCTGCTGCGCTCGCTGTTCGGCGGCGGGCACCCGGTGACGGCGGTGGGTGACCCGTGCCAGTCCATCTACGGCTGGCGCGGCGCGAGTGCGGGAAACCTCCGCCGGTTCACCGTCGACTTCCCGGTGGTCGCCAGGGTCCGGCCGTTCGGCGCCTCGGCCTCCTCGGGGCCCGCCCCGGTGCTGCTGCTTTCGACCAGCTTCCGGAATTCCGCGCAGGTCCTCGACGCCTCGGCCGCCATCCAGGAGGATCTGCGGAACGAGGCGCCTGACGTGCCGCGGCTGGTGTCGGGCCCGGACCGGGCCGAGCGCGGGGCGGTGGCCTGCGCCCTGCTGGACACGGTCCTGGACGAGGCCGAGTGGGTGGCCGGGCAGGTCGCCGCGTTGCTCGCCACCGAGCCGGGGGGCGCCCCGGACGGGCAGCCGTGGCCTGACCGGCGTCCCGCCGGGGTCCGGCCGAGCGATATCGCCGTGCTGTGCCGGAAACGGTCCCAGTTCGTGCCGCTGCGGCGCGCTATCGAGGGCCGCGGGGTCCCGGTCGAGGTAGTGGGCCTAGGCGGCTTGCTCGTGGTGCCCGAGGTGCAGGACGTGGTGGCGACGCTGCGGGTGCTGCACGACGCGGGCGCCTCCGATGCCCTGGCCCGGCTGCTCACCGGGCCACGCTGGCGGATCGGGCCGCGGGACCTGGTCGCGCT
>JALYVS010000219.1 GCA_030853115.1 Actinomycetota bacterium | reverse complement strand
GTCCTCCCCCCAGGCCAGCCTGGCGGGGGGTTCCGGGGGGTCCTCCCCCCAGGCCAGCCTGGCGGGGGGTTCCGGGGGGTCCTCCCCCCGGGCCAGCAAGGTACCAGGGGTACTTCAGGGTCGCGTCCAGGGTGGCCCGGGTCAGGTTAAGGCCTGCCCCGGCCACCTTGGGCTCGAGCCGGGTGAGCAGCCGTAGCGACTGCGCGTTGCCCTCGAAGCCGCCGTAGGCGCCGGCGAGCTCGTTGAGGGCCGCCTCGCCGTTATGGCCGAACGGACTGTGGCCGATGTCATGGGCCAGGCAGGCCGTGTCCACCAGGTCAGGGTCGCAGCCGATTTCCCTGCCGAGCTCACGGCCGATCTGCGCGCACTCCAGTGAGTGCGTCAGCCTGGTCCGGGGAAAGTCCGCGCTGCCGGCCGCGACCACCTGGGTCTTGGCCGACAGCCTGCGCAGCCCGGCACTGTGCAGCACCCGGGCCCGGTCCCGCTCGAAGTCGCTGCGCCCGGCCCGCTTGGGTGGCTCTGCCACCCAGCGGGCCGTGGCGCTCGCGTCGTAACCCCGCGTCACCTGGTCTGGGAGCCACCTGCGGACAGTGCGGCCCGGCCGGCCTCCAGGCGGGCGACCGGCACCCGGAACGGCGAGCAGGACACGTAGTCCAGGCCCACCTCGTGGAAGAAGTGCACCGAGTCCGGGTCGCCGCCGTGCTCGCCGCAGACGCCGAGCTCGAGGTCAGGCCGGGCCGCCTTGCCCTCGCGCACCGCGATATCGACGAGCCGGCCGACGCCTTCGCGGTCAATCGTCTCGAATGGCGAGACGCCGAAGATGCCCAGCTCGATGTACTGACTGAAGAACGCGCCCTCCACGTCGTCACGAGAGAAGCCCCAAGTCATCTGGGTCAGGTCGTTCGTGCCGAAGGAGAAGAACTCCGCGCTGGCGGCGATCGGCCCCGCGTTCAGCGCGGCCCTCGGCACCTCGATCATGGTGCCGATCAGCGTGTGCACATGAGCGCCGGTCTCCGCTTGGACTTCCTTGAGCACCTGCTCGGTGCGCTCGCGCATGATCTCCATCTCCTGCACGGTGGCGGTGAGCGGGATCATGACCTCCGGACGCGGGTCCTTGCCTGCCTGCTTGAGCTGCGCGGCCGCGTGCGCGATCGCGCGGACCTGCATCTCGAACAGGCCGGGGATGACCAGGCCGAGCCGGACGCCGCGCAGGCCGAGCATCGGGTTCTGCTCATGCAGCCTGCGCACCGCGGCCAGCAGCACCTGATCCTTCTCAGTCGCGTGGTCGCCGTCCAGGGCGATCTTGACGGAGAGCTCGGTGAGGTCGGGCAGGAACTCGTGCAGCGGCGGGTCGATCAGCCGGATGGTCACCGGCAGGCCGTCCATGGCCTCCAGGATCTCCACGAAGTCACCGCGCTGCCGCGGCTCCAGGGCGTCCAGCGCGCGCTGGCGCTCGTCCTGCGTGTTGGCCAGGATAAGGTCCTCGACCAGCTGACGGCGCTCGCCCAGGAACATGTGCTCGGTCCGGACCAGGCCGACGCCGCCGGCCCCGAAGCGGCGGGCCCGGGCGCAGTCCGGGCCGGTGTCCGCGTTGGCGAATACGCCGAGGCGGCGCTTTCCGTCGGCGTGCGTCATGATCGAGTGCACGGCCCGGATCAGGTCGTCGGCCTCGTCCGCGTGCGGGTGCAGGTCGCCCTCGAAGTAGCGCACCACCTCGGAAGACACGACCGGGACCTCCCCGGCGTACACCACGCCGCTGGTGCCGTCGATGGAGATCATGTCGCCTTCGCGGACCGTGAGGTCGCCAGGCGCGGTGAACTGCTTCGCCTTGGTGTCCACGACGAGCTCGTCGGCCCCGCAGACGCAGGTCTTGCCCATTCCGCGGGCGACCACGGCCGCGTGCGAGGTCTTGCCACCGCGGCTGGTCAAGATGCCCTGGGCGGCGATCATGCCATGCAGGTCGTCCGGGTTGGTCTCGCGGCGGACCAGGATGACCTTCTCGCCCTGGGCGGCCAGCTCAACCGCGCGGGCCGAGTCGAAGACGACCTTGCCGACGGCTGCGCCAGGCGACGCGCTGATGCCCTTGGCGATCTTGGTGACCTGGCCGCTGGTGTCGAAGCGGGGGAACATCAGCCGGGCGAGCTCCTCGCCGGTGACCCGGGTCAGCGCCTCGTCCATGTCGATCAGGTCCTGGTCCACCAGCTGCATGGCGATGCGGAACGCCGCCGCGGCGGTACGCTTGCCCACCCGGGTCTGCAGCATCCACAGCTTGCCGCGCTCGATGGTGAACTCGATGTCGCACAGGTCGCGGTAGTGATTCTCCAGCGTATTCATGATCTGCATCAGCTGGTCGTAGCAGGCCTTGTCGATGTTCTCCAGGTCCTGCAGCGGAACCGTGTTCCTGATCCCAGCTACGACGTCTTCGCCCTGGGCGTTCTGCAGGTAGTCACCGTAGACACCCTGCGCGCCGCTGCCCGGGTCCCGGGTGAAGGCCACGCCGGTGCCCGAGTCCAGGCCCAGGTTGCCGTACACCATCGCGACCACGTTCACCGCGGTGCCGAGGTCGGTGGGGATGCGCTCCTGGCGCCGGTACAAGATGGCGCGGTCAGCGTTCCAGGAGTTGAACACGGCCTTGATGGCCAGGTCCATCTGCTCCCTGGGGTCCTGCGGGAACTCCATGTCCGCGTGCGCCAAGACGATGTCCTTGAACGCGGTCACCAGCTTCTGCAGGTCACCGGCGTCCAGCTCGAGGTCGTTGCGGACGCCCTTGGCCTTCTTGGCGTCGTCGATGGCGTGCTCGAAGTGCTCGCCTTCGATGTCGAGGACCGTCTTGCCGAACATCTGGATCAGCCGCCGGTAGGAGTCCCAGGCGAACCGCTCGTTGCCGGCCTGCTTGGCCAGGCCCTGCACCGACTCATCGGACAGGCCGATGTTCAGGACGGTCTCCATCATTCCCGGCATCGAGAACTTCGCGCCGGACCTGACGCTGACCAGCAACGGGTCGGCCGGGTCACCGAGCTTGCGGCCCATCGCCGCTTCCAGCTGATCCAGGTGGCCGGCGATCTCCTCGTCCAGGCCTTCCGGCGTAGTGCCCTGTTCCAGGTAGTGCCGGCACGCCTCGGTCGTAATAATGAATCCGGGCGGTACCGGCAGGCCGAGGTTGGTCATCTCGGCCAGGTTGGCACCCTTACCACCCAGCAGGTCCTTAAGATCCTTGTTACCTTCAGTAAAGTCATAAACAAGCTTAGGCACTTCGAAGCTCCTCGCAGCATGCGACGTCTTATATCCATTCCGGAGCCTACCGTCCTAGTCAGTCGTTTACGGCCCGAGCAGGCAACCACAGCAATACCCAAGCGTCTGTGATCGCGCATCGGCACCTGGTGAAATGGAGGGATGAGCGAGGTCACGATCGGGCTGCTGCATCCGGGTGAGATGGGGGCGGCGGTCGGGCAGTGCCTGGCCACTGCCGGGCACCGGGTGCTGTGGCTGCCGGACAGGCGCGGGCCTGCCAGCGCGGCGCGGGCGCAGGCGGCCGGGCTGACCGGCGTGGATCTGGCCGAGCTGGTCCGATCGGCTCAGGTGATCATGTCGGTGTGCCCGCCGCACGCGGCGCTGGAGGTAGCGCGGCAGTCGGCCGGGGCGGGATTCGGCGGACTGTACGTGGACGCCAACGCGGTATCGCCCGCGACCGCGCGGCAGGTGGCCGGGATCGTAGCGGGCGGCGGGGCGCAGTACGTGGACGGCGCGATCATCGGCACTCCCCCAGTGGCCCAGGGGTTCATCCGGCTCTACCTGTCCGGGCCGCGAGCAGACGAAGTACGGGAGCTGTTCAGGGATAGCCCGGTACACGCGCAAGTGGTCGGCCATGGACGACCACGTGAGGTAGGGGCGGCGTCGGCGGTGAAGATGGCTTACGCGTCGTGGACCAAGGGGTCGGCGGCGCTGCTGCTGGCGGCCCGGGCGCTGGCCCGGGCGGAGGGCGTGGAGGACGTGCTGCTGGCCGAGTGGGGCATATCCCAGCCCAGCCTGGAAGAACGCTCCGCCGCCGCGGCCCGGTCCGCGGCCGCGAAGGGCTGGCGCTGGGTCGCCGAGATGGAAGAGATCGCCGCGAGCATGGCGACGGCAGGCCTGCCCGCGGGGTTTCACCAGGCCGCGGCCGAGGTCTACCGGCATTCGCCGCGTCCCGGCGAGGACCCCCCGCGGGCCACGTCCTAGTCATTCGTGGCGGTACGGCACCGGCCGTTCGGGATAATCCCGGAACGGAAGACGGTGCTCCCGCAGCGGTCAGGCGGGAGCTAGCAGGCGCCGAGGCGCTCGGCGAGATAGCTGATGACACTGTCCAGGCCGACGCGCTCCTGCTTCATGGTGTCCCGGTCCCGGATCGTGACGGCCTGGTCAGCCGCGGTGTCGAAGTCGACGGTCACGCAATACGGGGTGCCGATCTCGTCCTGGCGGCGGTAGCGGCGGCCGATCGCGCTCGCGTCGTCGAAGTCGGTGTTCCACCGCTTGCGCAGGGCCGCGGCCAGGTCGCGGGCCTTGGGTGACAGGTCGGCGTTGCGGGACAGCGGGAGCACCGCCACCTTCACCGGCGCGAGCCTGGGATCGAGCCGCAGCACCGTCCGCTTCTCCAGCTTGCCCTTGGCGTCCGGGGCCTCGTCCTCGGCGTAGGCGTCCATCAGGAACACCAGCGCGCCCCGGTCCACCCCGGCGGCAGGCTCGATCACGTACGGGAGGAACCGCTCGCCCGATTCCTGGTCGAGGTAGGTCATGTCCTGCTTGGACGCGGCCTGGTGGGTCTTCAGGTCAAAGTCGGTGCGGTTGGCGATGCCCTCGAGCTCGCCCCATTCGGTACCGGTGAAGTCGAACCGGTACTCGATGTCCACCGTCCGCTTGGAGTAGTGCGACAGCTTGTCCTTCGGGTGCTCGTACTTCCGCAGGTTCTCCGGGCGGACACCGAGATCGGTGTACCAGACGAACCGGGTATCGATCCAGGTGTCGTGCCACTGCTCGTCGGTGCCCGGGCGGACGAAGAACTCCATCTCCATCTGCTCGAACTCGCGGGTGCGGAAGATGAAGTTACCCGGGGTGATCTCGTTGCGGAACGACTTGCCGATCTGGCCGATGCCGAACGGGATCTTGCGGCGTGAGGTCTGCAGCACGTTGCGGTAGTTGATAAAGATGCCCTGCGCGGTCTCCGGCCGCAGGTAGGCCAGCCCGGAGTCGTCCTCCACCGGGCCCAGGTGGGTGCGCAGCAGGCCGTTGAACATCCGCGGCTCGGTGAACGCCCCCCTGGTGCCGCAGTTCGGGCAGGCGATGTCGGTCAGCCCGTTGGCCGGGGCGTGACCGTGCTTGTCCTGATAGGACTCGATCAGGTGGTCGGCACGGTACCGCTTGTGGCAGGACATGCACTCGGTGAGCGGGTCCACGAACTCGGTGACGTGCCCGCTCGCCTCCCACACCTCCCGGGCCAGGATCACCGAGGAGTCCAGGCCCACCACGTCATCACGTTCAGTGACCATCGAACGCCACCACTGGCGCTTGATGTTGTTCTTCAGCTCGACGCCAAGCGGCCCGTAATCCCAGGAAGCCCGCAGGCCACCGTAGATCTCACTGGACGGGTAGACGAACCCCCGCCGTTTGCTCAGGCTGACTATGGCGTCGAGGCGGTCACTGCGCAATGCCATCGTGAAGTCTCCATCCGGCTGGCGGTCGGCGGGCGCGGCGGGCGCGATCCCCATGGTGATCCCGGCGCGGGCACGTATACCTTGTCCGCAACATCCGCTACCGGAGATCTTCAGCTTAGGAGGACCTGCGGGTGATCGCGAATCGAATTCACCCGGTGCGGATTCATCCTCGGGCCACCGCGCTGTGCACCAAGTCGGCGTCGATGTTGAGGGTAATCCCGCCCACCTGTACGTTCTGGTTGCCGGCCAGCTGCTTGGACCGGTCGGCGAGCGGCCACACCGCGGAGCTCAGGTAGGGCGATCCGGTCAGGTTGTTCGCGTTGTCCCACAGCGCGAACCAGATGGCCTGCGGCTCGGCGAGGGCGTGCCCGGCGATCTTGGTCGTGGTCTGCAGGTCAGTGACCGCCGCGTCGGCGCTGGAGTACACCCCGGACACGTAGCCCCGGGCCGTCAGCTGCCGGTCCCAGGAGTCCAGGAAGGTCAGCACCGCGGTCCGGCAGCTGGCGTTGGTGCGGTCGTACGCTTCCATGTCGTAGTAGATCGGCGACCTGGCGCCCAGACCGTAACTATTAGCGTTGCTGATCGCCTGGTTGGCGGCCGCGGTGCCCTGGGCGGCGGCCTGCGACGGGTTGATCTTCCCGCTGAAGCTGTTACACGGCGCCTGCAGGCCGACGAAGGTGGGCATCAGGGACCAGCCCATTGCCTCGCTCTGGGCCACCCAGCTGGCGGACAGGTTGTTCTGGTCACAGGCCACCATCTGGCCGCCGATGTAGACGGCGGTGGCGGCGTACTTGGCCCGCCAGGCCTTCATCGTCGACAGCGACGGGGCCGCGCAGGTGTCGAAGCCGGCCAGCGTGCTGCTTGGCGTGTTCACCGGGGCGGGCGGTACGGCCACCGATGCTGTCGGAGTAGGAGTCGGAGCAGGAGTAAGAGTAGGAGTCGGGTAACTGGTCGGCAGCGGGAGGCCCGGCAAGCTGCCCGAGGGCTCAGGCGATGGGGTGAGCTTCGGGGTCGGCGTCACCTTCGGAGTGGGCGTCACCTTCGGTTTCGGCGTCACCTTCGCTGTCGGCGTCACCGTGGGTGTGGGGGTGGTGTCCGGGGGCCAGGCCCAGGCCGTGGCGACCGCGGTGGACGGCTTCGCATGGCCCGGCCAGGCCGGGTCCTTGACCTGGCCGGTGAACGAGAACTTGCCGGAGATTCTCAGGCGTTTGGACTTGGTCAGCGGCACCGATTCCGAGGCGATCCGCCGGATCGTGGTCAGCGTCTTCTCGACGAGTTCCGGGTCGGTTCCGTAGGTGGCCTCGATCCACGGCAAGCTGGCCAGCATGGCGACGGCGAACTCGTGCAGGTCCGGGTCCTCCACGATCGTCCCGGGCGTGACGGACGGATCGGTGACCGGGTTTCCGCCGATCATGGCCCGCTGGTCGGCCTTGGCCGGCGTCGGGCTGACAGCTCGCGCGTCCGGGCCGCGCCGCCTAACCGCCGCGATCGGGGTGCCGGCCCCGATCGGGGAGCCGGCCGCGATCGATGCGGGTGACGTGGACGGGGCGCCGATGCTGATCGTGTCAGCCCGCCCGATCAGGCCCGCCGGGCAGTTCTGGTTGACCCCGGGAGTGCCGACGTAAACGGCGTTTATGTCGTAGCGAACGCACTGATCCGGATTCTCGTTCAGCCAGTACACCGGCCAGCCGGCCGGCACGTTGAACTGAAGGCCGTCATAGCTGATGACCTTGATGGCGGCCTTTTTTGCGGTGCTGTTCCTGGTAGTTGTACCGGCGTTTTTCCTGGCCCTGATTTTAACGCCGGCCCGGGCCTTACTGGTCTTGTGGTTAGCCTTCTGGACGGGCTCGAGGGCGGCGGTAAGGCTCGCCCTGGTGATGGTAGGCCTTGCGTCGGCGTGAAGGCTTGCGCCGAAAATGCCTGGCTGTTGCCCCAGCCCTGATCCGATACCCCCGCATGCGAATCCCCCCACAATGACAGCCACGACCGCGCGACGCATTTATTCCCCCTGAGTAACCCCGTCGATAAATGGTTGACTTTGACCCCGTAGGCGCACTGAAGATCGTTTCCCCTCAGAAGTACGATCCCAGAGCACCGCCAGCACCCATCGTTCCCACGTATCTATTGGGCTACGCACAGTTACACCAAAGTGATGGCGATCCCGGGCGTGTCGTGATGCGGCGTACGCAGCTAAGTGATAATGCAGTCCGCCATCGTACCTGCTAGAACGGGTGTCGTCGGCATGGTGTTTGAGCCCTCAACTCGGGGCTACCAGGTCGCGCACCCTCAGCGGAGGACTACCGGGCCGGATCTTGCGGAAGCGGAACGGGATTAGGTTTAGCGCCACCGTACCGACGATCACGGCTGGCATAAAGTTCGCAAGCGTGCCACAAGTGCCGACGATCGAAGTCCGGCCAGAGCGTATCGAGAAACACCAATTCGGCATAAGCCGACTGCCAGAGCAGAAAGTTCGAAAGGCGCTGCTCGCCCGAGGATCTGACGAAAAGGTCGACTTCCGGAATCCCTGGCTCATCGAGATACCGGGCGAACATCTTTTCGGTGATCTTCTCCGGACGGAGCTTGCCCGCGGCCACATCCGCGGCAATCGCGGCGGCGGCGTCGACAATCTCGGCGCGGCCGCCATAGTTCACGCAAAATTGCAGGGTCAGCACCGAATTCCCGGCCGAAAGCTGCTCGGCGTCCTGAAGTTCGCTGACGACGCTGCGCCATAGCCTGGGCCGGCGGCCGGCCCAGCGAATGCAGACGCCCATCTCATTCAGCAGGTCGCGGCGCCGGTGGATGACGTCGCGGTTGAAGCCCATCAGGAAACGCACTTCCTCGGGCGAGCGTCGCCAGTTCTCGGTGGAAAAGGCATAAGCGGACAGATAAGGAATGCCGAGCTCGATCGCCCCCATAATCACGTCGAGCAACGAGGATTCGCCCTGCTTGTGACCTTCGGTCCGGGCCAGCCCGCGTTTGGCGGCCCAGCGCCCGTCACCGTCCATCACCAGCGCTACATGCCTAGGTACCAGCGCGGCCGGGATGTCCGGCGGCTTGACGCCGCTCGGATGCGGATCGGGCGGCCGGACGCCCGCGGACCGCGGAGCTTCCGCCATCAGACACGCTCCACATGACGCAGCGAACGAATCGAATGTTCCAGGTGCCACTGCAGGTACGCGGCGACGAGCCCGCTGCACTCTACCTGGTGCCGTCGATCGCTGTGATCTGCGCTTTCCCAGTCTCCGCGCAGCAAGGCGAGCATCAGGGCCACCGTCAAGGCCGCAGGTGAGGCGGCGCCCGGCGGCCGGCAGGACGCGCAGACCATGCCGCCGGCCGGGATGGCGAACGCCGGCAACCGCCCGGACGCGCCGCAGCGGGCGCACTCCTGCAAGGCGGGCGCATACCCGGCCACCGCGAGCGAGCGCAGCAAGAAGGCGTCAAGCACCAGCCGGGAGTCATGCTCGCCGTCACTGAGCGCGCGCAATCCGCCGATCAGGAGCAGCAACTGACGCACCGCGGGTTCCTTCTCCACCGGGGTGAACCGCTCGGCCGTCTCCAGCATCGCCACGCCCGAGGTGTACCTGGGGTAGTCCCCCGCCAACGGGCCGCCGTAGGGCCGGATCACCTCCGCCTGCGTGATCACGTCCAGCGAACGCCCTACGTGCAGCATCAGGTCGACGTGGGTGAACGGCTCGAGCCGGGCGCCGAACCTGGACTTGGTCCGCCGGACGCCCTTGGCCACGGCCCGGACGCGCCCGCTGCGGCGGCACAAGATGGTGATGATCCGGTCCGCCTCGCCCAGCTTCTGCGTCCGCAGCACGATCCCGTCATCCCGGTATAGCTGCACCTACCCATTCTCCCGCACGCCGGGGCGAGCTGGCCGCATATGCGCGGACCCGGCCCGGCGGGGCCGGGGTCCGGGCCAGGCACCAGGCGGGG
>JALYVS010000672.1 GCA_030853115.1 Actinomycetota bacterium | reverse complement strand
GGCCGGGGCCGCCGCGGTGGTGTCCGGCCCGGGGCGGCCCGGGCCTGGAGTCATGGTGACAGCCGGCGGTCGGTCCCGCGCGGGCCGAGGTTCTGCTGGCCGCCCTTGGACCGGCTGCTGTGCCCGCCATGTCCGCCGATGCCGCCGGCCATCGGAGCCGCCGGGTCCCAGTCGAAGACCACAGCGTCGTCCAGGTCGTCCAGGTCGCCGATCAGGACCTCGGCGCCCGCTTCGGCGCCCGCCGCCGCGAGCGCCTCTTCCACCCCGAGGCGGGCCAGCCGGTCCGCCAGGTAGCCGATCGCCTCGTCGTTGCTGAAGTCGGTCTGCACCACCCAGCGCTGCGGCTTCTCGCCGCGGATGAGGAAGCTCTCCCCGACCCGGACCACTTCGAAGCCCGGCTCGTCGGTGGCCTTCACCGCGACCTTGACCCGTTCGGGCACCATCTCGGCCGGGCGCGCGGCCCGGTCCGCGGCGACCAGGGCCGCCATCGCGAAGCCCAGCTGGCGCAGGCCCTCCCCGCTCGCGGCGGAGATCTCGAAGACCTGGTACCCGCGGGCCTCGAAGTCGGGCTTGAGCTGGCCGGCGCGTTCGCGGGCGGCTGGCACGTCGATCTTGTTCAGCGCGATCAGCCGCGGCCTGGTGACCAGCTCCACGCCGGTGGCGTCGCCGTAGAGGGCGAGTTCGGTCTCGATCGCCGCCAGGTCCGCGACCGGATTGCGGCCGGGCAGCTCGGCGGCCTCGGCGGCGCAGTCGAGCACGTGGACCAGGGTGGAGCAGCGCTCCACGTGCCGCAGGAAGTCGTGGCCCAGGCCCTTGCCCTGGCTGGCTCCCGGGATCAGCCCGGGCACGTCGGCGACGACGAACTGAACCTGGCCAGCTTCCAGGACGCCCAGGTTAGGGATCAAGGTGGTGAACGGGTAGTCGGCGATTTTCGGCCGGGCCGCGGACATCGCGGCGATGATCGAGGATTTCCCGGCGTTAGGGAAGCCGACCAGCCCCACGTCGGCGACCGTCTTCAGCTCCAGGATGAGGTCACGCTGCTGGCCGGGCTCACCCTTGAGGGCGAACCCCGGCGCCTTGCGCCGGGGCGAGGCCAGCGCCTCGTTGCCGAGCCCGCCGCGGCCGCCCGCGGCCGCGGTGAACCTGGTGCCGGTGCCGATCAGGTCGGCGAGGACCTCACCGGCCGCGGTTTTCACCACGGTCCCGTTCGGCACCGAGATGATCAGGTCGGGGCCGTTGGCTCCGGTCCGGTGCGAGCCCTCGCCCTGCTTGCCGTTCCCGGCCCGGCGGACCGGGCGGCGGTGGAAGTCGAGCAGGGTCGCCGAGCTCGCGTCCACTTCGAGGATCACGTCCCCGCCGTGGCCGCCGTTGCCCCCGTCCGGGCCGCCGAGCGGCTTGTACTTCTCGCGGTGCACCGAGGCGCAGCCGTTCCCGCCGTGGCCGGCCTGCACCTGCAGCGTGACCCGGTCGGCGAACTCCGCCACAATGCCCATCTCCCTCAGTGCATGTAAAAGGCGGGCCGGGTTACCCGGGCCCGCCTGATAGGTTGTGCTGTTGTTACAGCCGCGGCGGACCTACGCCGCAGGCTCGGCAGGCACGATGCTCACAGCCCTGCGGCCGCGCCGCCTGCCGAACTGAACCTTGCCCTTGACCAGCGCGAACAGCGTGTCGTCATTTCCCCGGCCCACCCCGTCGCCAGGGTGGAAATGCGTGCCGCGCTGACGGACGAGGATCTCGCCCGCGTTCACCGCCTGGCCGCCGAAACGCTTGACCCCAAGGCGCTGGGCATTTGAGTCGCGACCGTTACGGCTGGATGACGCGCCCTTCTTGTGTGCCATCTCAGTTCTCCTCCGCCTTAGCCGATGCTGTTACCTTGGCCCGTGCCTTCGGCTTGGCCTCAGCCTGGCCTGACGTCTTGCCTTCGGTGCCGATCGAGGTGATTCGCACCTGGGTGTACTTCTGCCGGTGGCCGAGGCGCCGCCGGTAGCCGGTCTTGTTCCGGTAATGGATCATGTTGATCTTGGGACCGGCCGCGCCACCGACGATATCCGCCGTGACGAGGTAACGGCCGACCTCGGCGGGGTCGCTGATGACCTGGTCACCGTCAACTACCAGCAACGCCGGCAGCGTGATGCTTGAGCCAGCCTCACCGGGAAGCTTGTCGACGGTGAGAACGTCATCAAGCGCGACCTTCTCCTGCCTGCCGCCGCAGCGCACAATCGCGTACACCCGAGATTCTCTCTTTCCTTGCGCTTTCCTTGCGTGCCCCCGGCATACCGGTGTCACCACGGCGGGCTCGCTTGGACTCGCTTGAGCTTGCACACGGGGCCCCGCGCAGCGGCGACTCCCGACCGCTAAGGCTACCAGACCTCAGGGTGCTGACGAACCCGACTCGTTCGGCTCGGGCCGCATGGCTGATCTGACGTTAGGCGGTACCGCTCTGGGCGGCCGGGGGCTCCGGGGCTGGACCCGAGGGCGAGCCG
>JALYVS010000671.1 GCA_030853115.1 Actinomycetota bacterium | reverse complement strand
ACCCTGGCGACGGCATCGTCTACCTGACGGTGCGCTACGGCTTCCAAGATGACCAGGACGTGCCGGCGGCGCTGCGGGAGGCCGCCGCCGATCAGGGCTTCCCGGTGAAGATCGACGCCGAGCATGCGATCTATTACGTCTCCGAGATCACCCTCGTCCTGGGTGACGATCCGGGCATGCGCAAGTGGCGCAAAAGGCTGTTCCTCTTGCTGGCGCGCACGTCCAAGAGCCCGGTGGCCCGCTTCCACCTGCCCGAGCGCCGCATCGTGACCCTGGGCTACCACATCGAGCTCTGACGGAGCTGAGTTCGTCGACTAGCCAACTCGGGCGGAGACTAGCAGGCTAGCGGCTATTACCTGAGAACGTTGAGTACAACGAGCACCGCCACGACGTCGATCACCAGAATCGCCAATACGATGGCCGCGAGCAGCGTACGCCGAGCAGCCCACCCTGAGTCCCTGCGCGCCGGGGCCTCCCGGAGAAGCCTGGGCTTCCCCTGGGACCGCTGAGGGGCGGCGATGTTTGAAAACCTGGCGGCTCTCGGAGCCGGGTAAGGTCGCACCTTCACAAAGTGCAGCTCCCGCAGGCTAACCGGCGGCAGTCCCATCGCCGCGTCCTCGGGCAGCGGGTCCTCCCAGTAGAGAGGCCGTATGAATGACGGCCGTGCTAGTGCCAGCGCGTGTTCCCATTCCTCCCGGCAGTATCGCGAGCGCATGGAGTTGCTGGACCAGAACAGCTGGAACACGTCGGCCTGCCCGATGAACTCCAGCAGACGGGTTTCCCACCGCTCACCAGCGCGCAGGGCGAGCACGTCCTGGAGGTACTGATCCCCCAGAGCCCGGGCGGCCTCAGCGAAGCCCTCCACGACCGCCCGGTCGTCGTGCGAGTACGACGGGAAGATCTTGCGATAACGCTGCACCGAATCGGCCACCGGCGGAGAAGTTGCCGAGGATCGGCTCGCGGCGATGTTGATCGCGAGAGATACCTCACCGAGGAGCAGCGGGCCGCACCAGATGCGGATGGCTCCGCGCACGACCGAACCGGCCAGGTCGCCTTTGGCGAGGAGCCGGAACAGCACCTCATGCACCGGTTCCCACCAGCCGAGTTCGGCGTCTTCAGGGTTGCACCGGATGCCGGGCAGGTCCGGGACGATCCGCAGCCGGGTGCCCCGGAAGATCCCGCGCTGGGCGTCGGCCGCGGCGGGGCGCGCCACCGTGTCGCCGAAGTGCGCGCGGGCCCTGGCTTCGACCTGCTCGTTAGGATCGACCGGCGGCCGCCCTGGTTCTTGCACCAGGTCGCTCTTGTGCGCGAAGACCAGAAGCGAAGCCCATACTCGCGGTGACATGACTTGCGGCCGGTAAACGGTAAACCGCACATCGTCGTCCATGATGGTGCGGTCACCGGTGAGCGACGGCCGCGGCTCAAACGCGCCGATAGGGGAGGATGAGTAGCTGGGCACGCCGGTCTCATGACGGTCGGCCAGATCGTAGGGCCGCACCCTGCCGTCGTCCGTACCGACCAGCATCTTGCCGCCGGTGCCGTCGACGGCGATGGCGGTGGTGCTGGCGCGGAGATAGATGAGTTCAGGCTGTGCGCCGAGGAGGGGGCCCCAACGGGACAGGAGCCCGTCAGGGCGTACGGCGATCACGATGCCCTCCGGAGTAATCGTCACCAGACGGGCCGAGGGCGCAGTGCCCACAAAGTCGGACGTTCCCGTCTCGGGGTCGTATCGTCGGACACTGCCGTCGGGGAAAACGGCAGCGACGGGACCCCGGTCCGAAGCCACCGCGACGGCGCGGGCCGGCAGCGAGCCGGTGGCCAGCGTCCAGCCGAATGTCCCGGTTATCACATTCAGGCTTCGGAGCGTCCCGTCCTCGCAGGCTATGACGGCGACCCGGCCAGACCCGGATATGGCGGCTACCGGACATAGCCACCGTCACCGGCTGGCCGCCAATGGGCACCGTCCCGTGATTTACCGACGACTTCAGGTCGGCGTCCCAGGTTCGCACTGTTCCGTCGCCGGCGACGGTCACAGCCCACGACCTATCGGGCGTCATGGCCGCGGCGGCTATGGGCGCTGAGGCGGTCATAGACGTGGAGTATTGCAGACCGCCCGAGCCCGGATGATAATCATCGGAGTTGACGTCAGAGGCCCTTCGGTAGTCGCGGCTCGGCCATCAAGCTGCGGAACGCCAGCTTGACAATCGTTACATTGAGCTATGGCGGAGCTGAGCAGCATGGCGGCAAGCGAGGGCGCGGCAGGCACACCGCCGACCGGGCGCCGCACTAGGCCGCCTGCCTCCGACGAGCGCTTCCACCCATGCTCGGCTGGGCGGCACTGGGGACCGGACGGCGCGGCAGGCGTCCTGCCGTGGACGGTGACGCCGGACGGGCGCAGCTGGGTGCTGCTGAGTCACCGTTCCCCGCACGTACAGGCGGGCGGCACCTGGTCCACGTTCGGCGGCGCCATCGAGAGCGGCGAG